>SIBG01000005.1 GCA_009695305.1 Opitutus sp.
GCGAATCTGGGGCGTCTGGCAGAGCGCGCCATTGACATGCCGCCGCTTCCGCCGTCCTCTCCACCTTCTCGGGGTGTAGCTTAGTCTGGTAGAGCGCCTGGTTTGGGACCAGGAGGTCGTAGGTTCGAATCCTATCGCCCCGACCATTTCAAAATAAGCTCCGAACTAAGTTCGGATCGTTTAACGACCGGGATGATATCCCGGGGGTTAAACGTGTTACGGAATCCGCGCGTTAAACGCTTCGGGAGTTTAGTTCGGATTTCCCCATTAGAAATCCACGCCGTTGGCAGATTTTTCGGCGTTTCTCCCGGGAAGTGTTTAACGCTCCGGGATTGAAAGCCGCGGCAAATTCTCCCGTCTCTGCGCCGGAAACCACATCTCAGGCAGAGGCCAATGGGATCCCCCATCAACCCTCAACGGAGGTTTCGATGCAGCCGATCCAACAGTCACCCAAGCACGCCGCGCCCAGTGTTGTCCCCGTCGCGTTCTACACGCGCGTTTCCACCCTGCACCAAGTCGGCGGACGATTTGACTCCGGCGAGAGTCAGGCGGCCATCTGCCGCGACACCATCAGGAAGCGCGCCCACGAGGGCTGGACCGAATTTTCCTGCCACACCGACGCGGCCTACTCCGGCGGTTCGATGAACCGGCCCGGCCTGCAGGCCCTCATGCGCCAAATCGAGGCCGGCGAGGTGAAGGTGTGGTCTTGATTTTCAAATTCGAGCGGATGCTGCGCAACACGGACGAATGGGCGCCGTTTCGCTCATTCCTCGCGCGACACGGGTGCCGCCTCGTCAGCACTACCGAGGACCTTTCGGAGGAGACCCCGTCAGGACGGCTGAAAAACAACATGCTCGTGAGCGTCGCGGAATACGAGCGGCTCAACACCGCGGAAAAAGTCCGGGCGAAACTCGCGGAGTTGGCCAAGCGCGGAATCTGGTGCGGTGATCCCCCGAAATCCGGGCTCCTTTTAGGGCCGCAGACTACCTTACAAGTGGCCCGGATTTCGGGGGATCACCGCAAGTGAAAAAAACACCGAAAACTCTTTACCAAATGCAACATATTGCACACAGTATCTCCGCAATTCGTGCTATCATTTCCGTTCCTGCAAATTACCCAATGATTGAGGGCGTCCGCACCACCCGTTGGAAATACACCCGCTACACCGACGCGCCAACCCGGGAAATCCCGCCGCCACCGCGACCACCCCCGACCAAAAATCCGTCGCCGTCCTCCCTTTCGCCAACCAGAGCGACGACAAGACCAATGAATATTTCTCCGATGGCATCGCCGAGGCGTTGCTCACCGTGCTCCAGAAAATCCCCGGACTGCGTGTCGCCGCGCGCACCTCGGCGTGGTCGTTCAAAGGAAAAAATCCCACCGCGCAGGAAGTCGGCGAAAAACTCGCCATGGCGCACGTCGTCGAAGGCAGCGTGCAGAAGATCGGCAACCGCGTGCTGATCCGCGCGCGCCTGAGCCGCGCGGCGACCAACGAGGAAGTGTGGTCGAAGAGTTACGGCCCGCTGGAGCTGACAGACGTGTTCGCGACGCAGAGCGAAATCGCGCAGAAGATCGTGGGCGAATTGCGGGGGCGGCTGACCGGCGAGGCGGCGCAGGCGGAAATCCGCGCGCAGATTCAGGCGGCCACCAAGGGCGGCACGAAGAATCCGGCCGCGCACCAGGTCTACTTGCAGGGCAAGTTCCTCGCGGCCCAGTTTTCGCAGGAGAATTTTGCGAAGGCGGTCGGCCTATTCCGCGAAGCCGTGAAGGCCGACCCATCGTTCGCCCTCGGGTGGACGGCGCTGTCGCGGGCGCAGTCGGTGCGCTGGATGTGGGGCACGCTGGCGCACGAGGCGAACACGATTCTCCCCGAGGCGCGACAGGCGGCGAACCGCGCGCTTGCGTTGGAGCCCGAACTGGCGGAGGCGCACGCGGCCTCGTTCGAGGCGCAGATCGCGTTCGAGTATGACTGGCGCGGGGCGGAAGCGTCAGCGCGCAAGGCCCTCGCGCTCGCGCCGGCCGATCCTGTCAATTTGTGCAACGCCGCCAAGATCGCACTGTTCACGGGCAAGCCCGAGCGCAGCGGCGAGCTGGCCCGGCAGGCGCTCGCGCTCGATCCGACAAACGCCGAGGCCTGGCTCGCGCTCGGGAACTCGTTTGAAAACACCGGGCGCTTTGCCGACGCGGCGGACGTTTATCGCCGCGCGCTGGCGGCAAATCCCGCGGCCACCGTGCTGCCTGGCCTGGCCAGCTACCAAGCGACGCGGCTCGGACGGTTTGAGGAGGCCCAGCAGCTGGCCGAACGCGAAACGGAATCCTTTGCGCGCCGCACCGCACTCGCGCTGCTCCGCTGGGCGCAGATGAAACAACCCGAGGCCGACGCGGCGTTGCGCGATCTGATCGAGCATCATGCGGGCGATGGCGCCTACAACATCGCGGAGGTTTACGGATTCCGCGGCGACACCGATCAAGCGTTTGCCTGGCTGGAGCGCGCCTACCGCCAGCGCGACGGCGGGATCGGTTGGACCAAGACGGATCAGTTTTTCAAGGGCTGCTACTCCGATCCGCGCTGGCCGGCGCTGCTGAAAAAATTCGGGCTGCACGATGAGCAGTTGAAATGACCGGGCGCTCAAGACCTCGCCGCCGGCAATCGTTCTCGTTCCTCGTAATCTTTCTCTTTCTCGATCCGGACCGACCGATCAAGACGGGAGAACGAGAACGATAAAGAGAACGAGAACGATTTTTCGGTCACACCCCCACCCACGCCAGCCCCGCACGGAGCCAGAGCGGGATCGTGAGAATTCCCAGCGCCGTCGTCCCAAGCACGATCTGCACGGCGGTGCGCGGATGGCCGCCGTAGAGCCGCGCGATGATCACCGACACCATCGCCACCGGCATCGCCGCCTGCACGATGATCACCCGTTTGAGCTCGATCGAACACGGCAGGTATTTCGCGAGCACGAGCAGCGCGACCGGCAACACACCGAGGCGCAGCGCCATTGCGGCCACACTGACCTTCAGGTCGAAGAGTTCGCTGGGTTTGTCGACATAGCTCGCGAGGCTCACGCCCGTCATGATCAAACCCAGCGGGATGCCGCAGACGCCGAGGGCGTGGATCGTGTCGGTCAAAACTTTCGGCAACTGCGGCGTGAGGCCGGAGAGGTTGCAGGCGACGGCGAGCCCCAGCGTGATCACGATGGGGCTCACGAGCCGCCGCCAGCCTTCGCGCAGCGATTCGCCGCTGAGCACCAGCAGCCCGACGGTCCAGATCGCGGCCTCGACTCCCACATTGTGCACCATGAGCACGGCGCGGCTTTCCGGTCCCCAGATGCCCTCCATGATCGGCAGCGGCAGGTAGCCGTAGTTGGTGATGCCGACGGCAAGCGCAAAGGTGCGCAGCCCCGTGCCCACGTGCAGCCCGATTATTTTGGCGACAAGCAATCCGGCTCGGATGCCGAAAAACGTGATGCCAAACCCGACGAGCGGTGGGAGCAGCAGGTTGCCCGATGTGCGCAACGCGACATTACCCGCCACCGATTCGAAAATGAGGCACGGGTAGCAGACATTGACCGCGAGCCGGATGAGACTCGTCTCCGCCTCGCCCTCGATCCAATGCACGCGCCGCACCGCCACGCCGACCGCGATCACGGCGAACACCGGCAGCACCAGCAGCAGCAGTTGCCAATAGGACATCATGAATTGTCATCGCGAGCCCGGCTGGGCCGGGCGTGGCGATCCAGCTGGATTGCTTTGTCGCTCTCCTGCTCGCAATGACAATCAACCGCCAGTCCGGGCGGCGCCAGGAGCCGGCGCTGGATCAATCACTGTGACGCGCCATGCTTCGCCAACGAGCCGTTCGGCCAGCCGCACACCGAGATGGCTGCTACCGAAAATTGTCACATCTGAAGGAACGCAGGAGGGAAAGGACACGACTCCGCCACCGCAGCGCAGAAGCCCGCGACAAGCGATCCGAAAACCACCGCGGAACGATCGCACCGACCACGATCAGCAAAAACCCAGACAGCACGAGCAGCGGCCATGGCCCGCAGGACATCATGGCAGAAAACCGCATCGCCCGGTGCGAGCAATTCCTCGGTCCTCCGCCCCCGTTCTCGGTCTCCTGCTCTCTGTTTTCGGTCCCCCGCCCTCAGTCACGCTCCCCCATCGCCTGCCCCGCGAGCCAGCCGGTCGTCCACGCGGACTGAAAATTAAAACCACCGGTGAGGCCGTCGATGTCGAGCACCTCACCCGCGAAATGCAGGCCGGGACACACGCGACTCTCCATCGTCTTGAAATCCACCTCGGCCAGCTGCACCCCGCCACACGTCACGAACTCCTCCTTGAAGAGACTTTTCCCGACGACCGTTAGCTCCGCCGCCGTCAGTTGCGCCGCGAGCGTGCTCAGCGCGAGATTACCCACCTGCGCCCACGGGGTCGCCGGCGCGATCCCCGCCGCGGTGACGAGCCGTTCCCACAACCGCTGCGGCATCGCGAGCGGACTCCACGTGACGATCTGCTTCTTCGGATTTTTCTCCCGCACCGCGGCCAGCTCGCGCCCGAGCGACTCGCGCGTGTGCGGCAGCGCCCAGTTCACCGTGAGCGGAAATTCGTAATTCGCCGCCGCCAGCTCGCGCGCACCCCACGCGGAGAGCTTCAAGACGGCCGGCCCGCTCAGGCCCCAGTGCGTGATGAGCAGCGGGCCATCGGTGCGCAGCTTCGTGCCGGGCACGCTAACGACGGCGTTTTCCACCGACACACCGGAAAGCCCGATGAGCCGTGGGTCATCGATGTGAAACGTGAAGAGCGACGGCACCGGCGGCATGATGCGGTGCCCGAGCGCCTCGGCGATGGTGAGTCCCGCCGAGGATTTGTTGCCGCCCGTGGCGAGCAACAGTCGTTCGCAGCGCACCCCGGAGTTGTCGGTCAGGGTCAGCCAGAAATCCGGCGGCGCGCCCTCGCGTGCGACGCGCTCCACCTTCCGCACGCCCATGCTCGTCACCAGCTGCACGCCGGCTTTTTCCGCCGCGGCCAGCAGGCAGTCGACGATCGTCGCGGAGTCGTCGCTCACCGGAAACATCCGGCCGTCCTCCTCGGTCTTTGTCTCGACGCCACGTTCGGCCAGCCACGCGATGGTGTCGCGCGGCTGCCAGCGGGAAAACGCCCCGAGCAGCTCGCGCCCGCCGCGCGGATATTTTTTCACGAGCTCGCGCGGCTCAAAGCACGCGTGGGTGACGTTGCAACGCCCACCACCCGACACGCGGACCTTCGCCAGCGGCAGCGCGGTAGCCTCGTAGAGCGTCACCGTGCCGGCCGGGCCGAGTTTTTCCGCGCAGGCGATGGCCGCGAAAAATCCGGCGGCCCCGCCCCCGATCACCACCACGCGTTGCTGTTCAGCCATGGCCGCACGCTGCGCCGTGCCGCCGTCCGCGCCGAGCCGAAAAAAACCGCCGTCGGCGCAGAGCCGGCGGCGGTCGAATTGATTGAGCGAAAAACGGACGGAGGAGATCAGTTATTTTTCTTCTTGCCGCCGCCGCCACGACCTGGAGCGGGCATATCGTCGAACTTCTTCTGTTGGTCAGCGGTCAGGACGGCACGGACTTCTTTGTTGGCCGCCGCGCGGAGTTCCGCACCCTTGGTCTGGCGATCTTCCTGGGCGAGGCCCTGCATCTGCTCGGACACCTTCGTGTAGATGGCCGTGATTTTGGTCTTCTGCTCGGCGCTGAGCGAGCCGACCGCCTCTTCGAGGCGGGTAACCTGCTGTTCGGGCGTCATGCGCTGGCCTTTGCCTTCACCTTTCTTACCTTCGGCCTGCGCCGAGCTGATGGCGGGGAGAGCAGCGACGCCGAGGGCGACGGCCGCGATTAGAGTCTTCAGGGTTAATTTCATGGATCGGTTGTTTACGTTGACTATCGTTTCAGGGGAGAAAGCGGCGGGATGCCGGGAAACAGCGAGACGCCGCCGGCCGGGATTGGTTGCACCGATTTATCACCAGTTTGGGCCGCGGGCATAAAAGGCCGCCGCGGACTGCAATCCGCGGCGGCCACCCCAACCCAATTGTCTGACTCAGGTGGTTTTCTTGCCCTTCCCCTTGCCCTTGCCCCGCTTGGCCGTGGAGTCCGAAGGCATCGCGTCAAATTTTTTCTGTTGGTCGTCAGTCAGGAGCGCGCGGACGTCAGTCCGTGCGGCTTGCAGGGTTCCCGGCAGCTTGGTCCGGGCATCTTTCTTACTGAGCGTCTGGGCCTCAGTGTCGGCTTTCGTGAAGATTTCCCGGACTTTGGTCTTTTGCTCGTCCGTCAGGGTGACCGTCTTATCCAGATCGGCGATCCGTTGTTCGGGACTCACCTGAGCGGCGCCGCGGGCGCCACCCTTGCCCTTACCCTTGGCGGGCGTGGCCGCCGGCGTCTCGGTCGGAGTGGAGGTGCCGGTCACGGGTTTTTCCTGGGCGGAGAGCGTCGGGCTCGAGGCGACGAGGCCGAGCGCGAGAAGGGAGAGGAGGAACTTGACGGTCATTTTCATAGCGGGGACGGGCGGGATTCCGGTTTGGGTTTTTGAACTGAACGATGGACGGAGCTGGTCGGGCGGAATGACGCACCGTCGGGGCCATGGTTACGCAATTTTTGTGCAAGCTTGCGGCCGGCCAGCGGGGTGGCCAGCGTCGCCGCCCATGATCGAGGTCCACGCCCTCACGAAACGCTATGGTGATTTCACCGCCGTGCGCGAGTTGTCCTTCACCGTGCAACCCGGCGAAGTGCTCGGGCTCGTCGGCCCCAACGGCGCGGGCAAGACCACCAGCCTCCGCTGCATCGCCGGCATCATTCCCGCCAGCAGCGGCACCGCGCGCATCGCCGGGCACGAGGTCGCCACCGAGCCCGTGGCGGCCAAGCGGGCACTGGCGTTTTTTCCCGACGAGCCGCGGCTCTTCGACTATCTCACGGTGCGGCAGCATCTGAACTTTGTGGCGCGCATCTATGGCGTCGCCGACCACGAGGCGATCGCGCAACCCCTGCTCGACGAACTCGAGATTGCGGACAAGGCGGACCAGCTGCCGGGCGAACTCTCGCGCGGCATGAAGCAGAAACTCGCCATCGCCTGCGGTCTGCTGCACGGGCCACGGGTGATGTTCTTCGACGAGCCGCTGACCGGTCTCGATCCGCTCGGCATCCGCCGGATGAAGGATTCGATCTTGAAACGGGCGCGCGACGGCGCGGCCATCGTGCTCAGCTCGCACCTGCTGCATCTGCTCGAGGAAGTCTGCTCGCACGTGCTGATCCTGAAGCAGGGCGAGAAGATTGCCCACGGCACGCTCGCCGAGGTGACCGCGCAATTCGCGCAAGGCGAGACCGGCGTGAGCCTCGAGGAGATTTTTATCCGCGCCACCGGCGGAACGGAGCATTGAGCTGAAAAGACCATGGACCAAGGGACCACCAGACCAAGGGACCGAACACCGCGGGGGCGCGGTGACGACGTTGAGTGGTCCGGCAGTCCCGTGACCCTTTGGTCTTTTGGTCCCTTGGTCCCTTAATTCCATGCTCGGCGCCCTCCTCTATCTGCGGCTCACGTCGCTGAAAAACCTCCTGCTCTCCCGCGTGCGCCGGCTGAAGCAGCCGAAATACCTCGTCGGCGCGATCGTCGGAATCGGATATTTCTATCTGATGTTTTTCCGTCGCTTTGGCGCGATGTCCTCGCGGCCGCGACCGTCCGGCCTTTCGCTGGCGGCGCTGCCCGTGCTCGACCTGACGGCGGTGTTCGCGACGATTGGCGCGCTCGCCCTGCTCGTCATCGCGGCCTTCGCGTGGGCGCTGCCCTCGGATAAACCGGGGCTCGCGTTCACCGAAGCGGAGGTGGCGTTTCTCTTTTCCGCGCCGATCTCGCGGCGCTGGCTCATCCATTTCAAAGTGCTGGGCGCGCAACTGCGGATTCTGCTCTCAGCGCTGTTCTTCACCCTGATCTCCAGTCAGTGGAGTTTTCTCGGCGGCAACGCCCTGATGCACGCCGTCGGGTGGTGGGTGCTGCTGTCGGCCCTTAATCTCCACCTGACCGGTGCGGCGCTCACGATTTCGCGATTGGTCGAAGGCGGCGTGAGCACGACGCGGCGGCGCGTGCTGGTGGCCGGTCTCGTTGGCGCCGTGATAGTCGGGACGGTGGCGATGACGTGGCAGAGCGCGCCCGCGTTCACGCCCCGCGACCGCGCGGGACCAGGCGCAATTTTAGCCTACGTCGCGCGGCTGATCGATACGGGCGTGCTGCACTGGCTGCTGTGGCCGGGAAAGTTGCTCGTCGGCCCGTTCCTGGCGTCCGGGGCGGGCGCGTTTTTTCGCGCGCTCGGGCCGGCGCTGCTGCTGCTCGCCGCGCATTATTTCTGGGTGGTGCGCAGCGAGACGTCGTTCGAGGAGGCCTCGATCGCGCTGGCGGAAAAACGCGCCGCGCGCGTCGCCCGGATCCGCAGCGGCAATTTCCAGCTCGGCACGGCCAAACCCAAGGCCCGCCGCGAACCCTTCCACCTGCGCGGCCGTGGCCGGCCCGAGTTGGCCTTCCTGTGGAAAAATCTGCTCTCCACGCGGCCCTATTTCCATTGGCGTGTGTGGTTGGTCACCGCGGGGTTGATCGCCTGGGGGGTGACGTGGGGCGGCCGCCAAGACCCGAGCGGCCTCTTCGCCGGGATCGTCGCCACGTTCGCGGCGCTCTTCGCCGGCTACACCCTGCTCATCGGCCCGCAACTCGCGCGGCAGGATTTGCGCGGTGATCTATCGAACACCGACATCCTCAAAACCTATCCGCTCGCCGGCTGGCAACTGTTGCTCGGCCAGTTGCTCACGCCGATCGCGATTCTGACCGGCCTCCTCTGGCTCGCGCTGCTCGCCGCGGCGCTCGCGCTGGCGGCGCGGGGCGGGACCATCTCGTGGCTCACCCCCGGCTTCCGCCCGACCGCGGGCCTGTGCCTCGCGCTTACCGTGCCGCCGCTCGTGACGCTCCAGCTCCTCGTGCCCAACGCCGCCGCGCTGGTGTTTCCCGCGTGGTTTCAGGCCACCCGCCAGCGCGGCGGCGGCATCGACCTCATGGGCCAGCGCCTGATCTTCGGCGTGGGGCAGATGCTCACCATGGTCCTCGCGCTCGTGCCCGCCGTGCTGGTGGCGGGGGCCCTCGTCTTTCTCACGCAGTGGCTCATCGGGCTGCCGGCGGCGGTCGTGCTCGCCACGCTGGTCGTGCTCGCGATCCTCGTCGGCGAAATCTGGTGCGGCCTGTGGTGGCTCGGCGGCCGGTTTGAAAAACTCGACCTCTCGGCGGAACTCCGGCCGTGAAATTCCCCCGCCTCACCGCCATCGCCGCCGAGGCCGTGGGCGCGGCCCAGCGCCAGCTCCCCCCCGAGATCCGCCCCCTGGCGCTCCACGTGGCCGTCCATTACGAAAAGGCCCCCGCCGCCGACCTGCTCGCCGAGGGCTTCGAGCCCGACATTCTCGGCTTGTTCAGTGGCAACCCGCACGGCACTGAGTTCAGCCACGACCAGCCCGCGCCACCGCAAATCCTCCTTTACCTACCGAGCCTCTGGGAGTTCGCCGAGGAGGACGAGGAGGTCTTCCGCGAGGAAGTGCGGCTGACTTACCTCCACGAACTGGGCCACTACCTCGGTTGGGACGAGGATGAATTGACTGCCCGCGGGCTCGACTGACGGTCGGGCCCGTGATCCCTCACGCGCCGCCGCAGCACCCAAGGTGGCGAACGGCGGGCGACGGATAACTCGCCGACCTCACGGAACCGCCCTCACTCCGCGCTTTCCAAGTCCATCCCGCCGTGCATACACTTGGCCCCATTCAGTCTTTTCCGCACCTGCCATGAAGAAACTCCTGCTCCTTTCCCTCGTCGCCCTGTTCAGCGCCGCCGTCGTTCGCGGCGGAGTGTCGCGCGTCGATCTGGTCGACCGCATCGAAACCTGCGAGGCCATCCTCCAGGAATTTCAGCTGCGGCGCGACACCGCGATCCCCGCCGAGGTGCTGGCGAAAGCCCGCGCGATCATCATTCTCAACCAGTTCAAGGCGGGTATTTTCCTGGGAGTGAAGGACGGCTATGGGGTGATTCTCGTGAAGAAGCCGAACGGCCGCTGGAGCCTCCCGGTGCTGATCAGCGCAGGCGAAGCCAGCCTCGGCCTGCAAGTCGGCGCCTCGGCCGTGGAGAGTGTTTACATCGTCACAGACGCCAACACCCCGCGCCTGCTCTTCAACCACCGGTTCAACATCGGCGTCGATGCCAAGGCCATTGCCGGCCCGAAAACCGCCGAGGCGGAGCGCTATAACACCGAAATCCTCCAGACGCCGATGCTGCTCTATACGAAAGTCGCCGGGCTCTACGCCGGCGCCACCGTGAAGGCGGGTCATCTCTCGCGCAACGACTCCGCGAATTTTCTCCTCTACAGCACGCGTTACACGATGCCCGAGTTGCTCTACAGCGACTGGGTGCAGCCACCGGCCGAAGTGCAGCCGCTGATGGCGCTGGTGCAGAAACTCGCGCCGTGACGCACGGCGGCGCCGCGCGCAAGGGGGAAGGAGCCAGGGCCCGCCCGGGCCGCTCGATCCCTGGTTCGTTGTTACTTCGCCACGCCCCTGGTTCCTTGATCGCATGAATGCGATTCTCGGCGGCGGCGGTTTTCACCATGTGTGCGTCAAGACGCGCGACTGGGAGCGCACCATGCGGTTTTATCGCGACACGCTTGGCTGCACCGAAAAAATTGCGTGGCGCGCCGCCCCCGAGCGCGCGGTGATGCTCGACTCCGGCGACGGCAACTACCTCGAGATCTTTGAGGACCTCACCTATACGCCGGCGCCCAACGGGGCCGTGGTCCACTTTGCCCTTCGCACCACGCGGCTCGAAGAGGTTGCCGCCCGCGTGCGCGCCGCCGGCGCGAAAATCACGATGGAGCCGAAGGACGTCACCATCGCCACCAGCCATGGCGCCGGCCCGGTGCCCATCCGCATCTTTTTCTGCGAGGGCCCCAGCGGCGAGGTGATCGAGTTTTTCCAGAACACGCTGACGTGAGGCGGGCCACGCCCTACCCGCGCCCAGCCCGCTCGCGCAAATACGCCACGAGCGCGCCGATCACCGCCGCCGCGACCCGCGCCTGCGCCTCCCCGCGTTTCGCTCCAGGGCAGGCGACGCGCCCATGACGCACGGCCACCGCCCAACCGCCCTCGCCCCGCCCCGCGATCGCCCACCACGCAAACGGCTCCCTCACGCCGTCCGCCAGCGAGGGTTCCGCGTATCCCGTCGTCGCGATCGCCCAGTCCGCGCCAAACAAGCCGCACGCCCCGCAGGCCATCTCCTCCGCCACCCGCACCGACACACAATTCACTTTTTTTGCCGCCGGCCGATTCACGCCGAGCAGTTTCACTTTTTGCTCCAGGGAATACGCCGTCACCCCGCCGAGGAAAAAATCCGACGCGCCCGAAATCGCGCCCACCTGCGCCTGCACGTGCCCGCACGTGAGACTCTCGGCCACCGCCAGCGTCTGCCGCGGCTCGCGCAACAGCAGCTCTTTTATCTCCGCCGTCGTCGGCTTCCTCGCCTTCACCCGCTTGCCGCTCATTTTTTCCCCGCCTCCTTTTTCGCCCGCGGCAGCACCGGCAACGCATTCTCCGGCACGATCAACGGCCCGGCCAAAAACACCGCTTTCGAGCCCGGATCGACCGTCACCAGCACCGCATGGATGTCTCGCGCCCCAAAGACCCCGAGCCGCGTCACGTTGTCGTGCTTCTCTCCGCTCGGAAATTTCACCTTCGGCTCCAACCGATAGCGGTGGTCGTCCGCATGCACCAGCAGCACGGGCTGCTCAAAAAGTTTCGCCTCGTGCTCCACCGCGGCGAGAAACGCCGTGAACCCCGAGCCCCCTCCCTCCTTCTCCGCCGCATCAAACGGCTCCGCCTGGAAAAACAGCGCCACCCCCGGCGCCTGCGTCGCCCTCGCCTCGGCAAACGTTCCACGCACCCACGCCCCATTTGCCGCGTCGCGCTCGCGAAATTCCGCCAGCGCGCTCTCCCGGTCGCGCGCACTCCGCTCGCGGTCGTCGGGCTTGACGCGGTTGTTGTTGCTGCCGACCACGTGCACCGTCGCAAACACCACGCCGCCGTGGGTCCACCGCGCGTTCTCCACGAATTTTTCGAAACCCTTTTCCCTCCGTTGCGTGACCAACGGGATCGCGGCGCGCCCCATGCTGCGCTCCGTCGCAAAATACTCCGTGCGCACCTTGGCGAGCCACACCAGCGGATCCTGGCTGCCGTTGTTCTTGCGATGCACATCCGTCCACTCATTGTCGCCCGGCGTGTAGATCAACGCGCCCTCGAGCGAATCAAACCACCGGTGCACTTGCCGCATGAACGCCTCCGTCGGCGGCTCGCCCCCACTCTTCGTATCGCCGCAATGCACCGTAAACGCCGGATGATGCCGGTTGATCTCCGTCAGCAAGCACTCGTAGGCCGGAAAATTTTCCGGCCCATATGGCATGCAGCCAAACGCCACGAACGCGAATCGCTCGCCCGGTTTCGCGGCCGTCGCCTCCGCGCCGCTCGCCGCGACCAGACCGCCCAGCCCCAGCACGAGCCCGACCAAAATACGTCGCATCATGGCCGCGACCCTACCCGCCACGGAACGAAACGAAAGCACGTTTCCATCACCACCGCCCCGCCGTTTCCCGGTTCGCCTCGCGGCCCGGCGCCCGGGCGTCACTTCAACTCCAGCCCCACCGGGCAATGATCGCTCCCCATCACGTGCGACTCGATCCACGCCCGTTGGAACCGTGGCTGCAGCGCCGCGCTCGCCAGCACATAGTCGATGCGCCACCCGATATTCCGCTCGCGCGCGCCCGCCCGATACGTCCACCAGCTGTAGTGCCCCGGCCCTTTTTCAAATTCGCGAAACGTGTCCACCAATCCCGCCCCGATGAAAGCCCGAAACCCGTCGCGTTCCGGCGCGGAAAAACCGGGGCTGCCCACATTTTCCTTCGGGCGCGCCAGATCGATCTCCTCGTGCGCCACGTTGAGATCGCCACAAACTATCACCGGCTTCTTCTTCTCCAACTTTTTGGCATACGCCAAGAGCGCGCGGTCCCAGGCCTGCCGGAAGCTGATCCGCGCCAGCTCCGGCTGCGCATTCGGCACGTAGACGCCGATGGCAAAGCAGTCCTCGAACTCCGCCGTGATCGCGCGACCCTCGGCGTCGTGCTCGGGTGAACCGATCCCCTTGGTGACTTTGACCGGCCGGCGGCGCGTGAGAAGCGCCGTGCCGCTGTAGCCCTTTTTCTGCGCGGCATTCCAAAACACCTCGTAGCCCTTCGGCCAGGTGATGTGCTGCACGTCGCCCGGCAACGCCTTCACCTCCTGGAGGAAAACCACGTCGGCGCCGCCGCCCTGCAGCCAATCCCCCAAGCCCTTGCCGTGCGCCGCGCGCACGCCGTTGACGTTCCAGGAAACGAGTTTCATGCGCGTCCGTTCAACGCGGGCGCACCGTCGGGCGCAAATCGTTTCGCCCCGCGCTTAATGCCACGCACCGAGCATCGCGCCCTGCAGCGCGTAGACCGCGACTTCGTGGCCGAGATTGATCGCCTGCAATTTCACGGATTTATTTTCCCAGCACGCGCCATTCAGCAGCCGCACGCCGGGCCCGAACAGCCCGATGAACAGGCCGAGCGCCGCGCCGTGTTTCCAGTTGGGCGAACCGTGCGCCGCAATCAGCGCCGCGAGCCCAAACGTGCTGAGCAGCGTGAGGGTGAAACCTTGGATGAAAACCTTCGCCAGGCCCTGGGCTCTCATCGCCGCCTCCATCGACTCTTTCGTGAATTTCATTTCCGCCCGCCACGGCTGGCCAAACAACGGACCATGCAACCAGAGGCAGCTGAGGATGAAGCCGGCGATCGTCACGACGAGCACATGGACATAGTTAAGGTGGGTGATAATTTCTCTCATGGGGTTTCAGGGGGTTGAACTAGACCGGCCGCAGCCTAGCCGCGCCCGGGCAAAGATAAAGCCTACGGTTCACCCTCCGCCTCCGCGATGACACGCGGCCGCAAAGCTTGCGGTTGCCCACACGCCGATCCCGCTCAACGCTCGCGCCGAATTCTCCCCTTTACGATGTCCGCCTTCCCGCCCCTCCCCCTCGGCCAGCGCATCCCGGCCAGCCCGCACGCCGTCTCGTGCAGCCTGCCGACGATGCGGGACGTGCGCGGCTACGAGGAGAAAGACCCGGCGGTCCTGCGCCACCTGACCTCGGGCTATCCGCGTTTCGTCGTGCATCCCTTCGTCCGCGAGCTCGCCCAACACTTCGTCGACGCCACCCCCGCGCTCGCGCCGCGGACCCTCTGGCTCACCTCGTCGGCGAGAACGGCGGACGCCCTCGCGGCCCACCTCGGCGCCGCCGCTGAGGCCCAGCGGTTTTCAAGCAATGGCCTGCACGGCGCCTCGCACGTGACGGCGCCCAAACTCTTTGCGCGCGCGAAGACCTTTCTCCAAAATATCGGCGGCTTCCTTTCGTCGCGCGAAGCCGAGGATCACCTCGTCCGGCTCGGCCGGCGCCCCGCGCTCCACCCCGAGGAAATTTTTGCCGGCGACGCCGCGGCCGAAGTGCGCCGCCACCTCCGCCGCGCCCTGCCCACCACGACCGCCACCGACCTGTGGCTCGCGAGTTCCGGCATGAGCGCCATCTACGCCACCTTTCGCGCCGTGACCGCGGTCCAAGCCGCGCGGGGCCGCACAATCTGGGTGCAACTCGGCTGGCTCTACCTCGACACCATCGCGATCCTGAAAAAATTCAGCGCCTCGCCCGCCGATTACGTTTACGTGCGCGACGTCTTTGACCGCGAGGGGCTGGAGCGGATTTTCGCCCAGCACGGCCACCGCATCGCCGGGCTCGTCGCCGAGGTGCCCACCAACCCGCTCATCCAGACGCCCGACCTCATCGCCCTCAGTTCGCTCTGCCGCGACCACGGGGTGCGCCTGGTCCTCGACCCCACGACCGCCTCGGTCTTCAACCTCGACGTCCTCCCTCACGCCGACCTCGTTACCTCCAGCCTCACTAAATATGCCGCGAGCGAAGGCGACGTCCTCGCCGGCTTCGTGGCGATCAATCCCGCCGGCCCTGATGCCGCCGAACTGCGCCAGCGCGTCGCCGCCGCGCTTGATCCCGTCTATCCCCGCGACCTCGCCCGTCTCGCCGCGCAGATCGGCCGCGTGGACGACGTCCTGGAGCGCATCCACGCCAACGCCGCACCAGTCGCCGCGTTTCTCGAGCAGCATCCGGCGGTGAAAAACGTCTTCTGGGCCCTGCATCCCGCGTCGCGCGAAAACTACCGCCGCCTCGCCCGCGCGCCCAACGCCACCGGCGGCATGATCACCTTCACGTTGAGAAAAATCGGGGCGCTGGAAAATTTCTACGACCGCCTGCGTCTGCCAAAAGGCCCGAGCTTTGGCATGACCACGACGCTCATCTGTCCGTTCATGTATCTGGCGCACTACGATCTCGTGACAACGCCCGGCGGCCTCGCCGAACTGGCCGCCAGCCAGCTCGACCCCGACCTCCTCCGCCTTTGCGTCGGCACCGAGCCCGCCGAAGAAATCATCGCCGCGCTCGCCGAGGCGCTGGGATAAATCCCGCCCGCGAATTACGCCGATGAACGCGGAGCTTCCGGCTGCCCCCTCCGCGCCGATTCGCGCCATCCGTGGTTAAACCTCCGTGTCCGAAATCTCCTGCACCCTCGCCGTCAAAGCCGTGCCCAACGCCCCGCGCAGCGTCGTCGTGGGCTGGCTGGGCGCTGCGCT
Organism: Opitutus sp.; assembly: GCA_009695305.1. Taxonomy (GTDB): domain Bacteria; phylum Verrucomicrobiota; class Verrucomicrobiia; order Opitutales; family Opitutaceae; genus SIBG01. The sequence goes on from SIBG01000005.1 coordinate 15,795, forward strand.
GAAAATAAAAATCTCCGCGCCCGCGCTCGAAGGCCGCGCGAACGACGCCCTCTGCGAATTCCTCGCCGCCGAACTCAGCCTGCCCAAACGCGCCGTCACCCTCGCGCACGGCGACAAGTCCCGCCAGAAACTCGTCCGCATCGCCGGCCTCACGCTCGCCGAGGTGAAGGCCAGACTCGGCGTGTAGCCTATCCGCACCGCCCGCCATCACTTCAACTCCCGCGCGTCAGTCGCGCAAATCGCGCCGCGAGGAACACCGCCGCGAGCGCAAGACCCGAGGCGATGCCAACCCACACGCCGACGGCGCCAAAACCCCCGCGGATGCCCAGCGTGTAGCCCAGCGGCAGCGCCACCGCCCAGTAGGCCGCAAACGTGATCACCGCCGGCACTTTCAAATCCGAGATGCCGCGCAGGCACGCGGCGCCGATCACCTGCACGCCGTCCACGATTTGAAACAGCGCCCCGACCGCGAGCAGCCGCGTCGCCAGCGCGATCACCGCCCCCTCCTGCACGAACCACCCGGCAATCACTCCGCCGCCAAACCAAAACCCGACGCCGCACACCCCCGTGATCGCCACGCCCAGCCCCATCGCGCCAAACGCGATCGGCCGCCGCCGCGCCAGCTCGCCCGCGCCCACGGCGCGACTCACGCGGATGCCCGCGGCTATCGAAAGCCCCAGCGGGAACATGAACGCCAGCGATGCGCTCGTGATCGCGATCTGGTGCGCCGCCAGCGGCACCGTGCCCAGCCAGCCGATCATCACGCTCGAATACGCAAAGGCCGTGGCCTCGAACAACAGCATCCCCGACGCCGGCAGCCCGATTTTCAGCATTTCCCAAAACCGCTTGCGCGAAAAATTTCCAAACCATTTCTCCGGCCATGCCGCCCGCACGGCCGGATCCCGCCGCAACCAGACGAAAATCACCCACGCGCCCAGCGCGCGCGACACCAGCGTCGAGAGGCCCGCGCCCGTGAGCCCCAGCGCCGGCACGCCGAGATGGCCGTAAATAAAAACCCAGTTGAGCGCCGCGTTGAGCCCGACGCCGGCGAGCATGATAAACATCGGCACCCACGGGTGCCCCATCGCCTCCGCAAACTGCCGCAGCACGAGGTAAACGAACACCGAGGTGATCGACGCCGCCATCAGCAGAAAAAACGGCGTTACCACCGCCAGCACTTCCGGCGGCTAACCGAAGCGCGCGAGCTGCGTGCTCAGCGCGACCATCGCCAGCGTTTCCAATACCCCGAACGCCAGGGCCAGGGCCATGCCATGCCGCAAATATTCACCGGCCTCAGCCGGTTTCGCCGCCCCCCGCGCCCGCGAGACCAGGATCGACACCGGGATCATCAGCCCGATGCCCACGACAAAAAACACGTTGAAGACATTGCCGCCAAACGCCGACGCCGCGAGCGGCACCGTGCCCGCGCGGCCGATCATCACGCTGTCCGTGACGCCCATGAGCATCTGGCTCACCTGCCCGACGATGATCGGCAGGGCCAGCGTGAGCGTCGGGCGGATTTCGCGGAGGGCGGATTTCATGTCAATGGAAGCGCGATGATGCTTCGCGTCATTTTCTAGCGCACGCCGAATCGCGCCGCCTCCTCCGCACAGCGCACCCCGCCGCGGCGCGGCTCAGTTCTCGCCCTCGGTCGTTTTCTCCGTGCTCTCGACCGACTCACCCTCCACTCTCCTGACCATGCTCCGCTCCGTCGCCCCCCGCCTCGCGTTGCTCTTCTTCCTCGCGCTCACGCCGGCTCTCCGCGCGCAGTCCGACTCATCCTACCGCAAGCCGTCCCCCGCGCTCGCCGCGCTCGTCGACGCTCTCGCGGCACCCGCCGTCAGCATCAGCCCCGACCGCCAGTCCCTCCTGCTGCTCGAGCGCACCGAGGCTCCGTCCATTGCTGAACTCGCGCAGCCTGAGCTGCGGCTCGCCGGCATCCGCCTCGATCCGGCGAACAATTCTACGAGCCGCGCGCTCACCTACACCGGCCTCACCTTAAAACCGATTTCCGGCGCTGCCGAGCGGCGCATCGGCGGCCTGCCTGCCGGCGTGCGCATCGCCCACTACGCCTGGTCACCCGACTCCCGGCACCTCGCCTTCACGCTGCTCCGCGAAAACATTCTCGAACTCTGGCTCGCCGACCCCGCCCGGGCCCAGGCGCATCTCCTCACTCCGTCTGCCCTCAACGCCGTCCTTGACACTCCGTTCGTGTGGCTCGACGACGCCACGCTCGCCATCCTCCACGTTCCAGCCGGCCGCGGCCCCGCTCCCCTCGCACCGCGCGTCCCCACAGGTCCAATCACCCAGGAGAATCTCGGCAAGAGAGTCCCCACCCGGACCTACGAGGATCTGCTCGCCAACCCCCACGATGAAGCCCTCTTCGATCACTACGGCACCGCCGATCTCGCCCTCGTTTCCGTCGAAGGGAAACTCACCCCGCTGAACGTTCGCGGACTCATTACCCGCGTCACACCTTCGCCCGACGGTCAGCTCCTCCTCAGCGAGGCGCTCCATCGTCCCTACTCCTACCAGGTGCCCGCCGCCCGCTTCCCCAAGCTCATCGACGTGATCAACCGCACTGGCCACCGCGACTATCGTGTGTCCGACCTCGCCCTCGACGAAGCCGGCGACGCTGGTGCCGGCGGTGTGCGTGGCGGCCCGCGGCAGATTGTTTGGCGCGCGGACCAACCCGCCACGCTGAGCTGGGTCCAGTCGCTCGACCGCGGACCCGCCAACGCCGCCGCCCCGGGCGAAGGAAAAAAATCCGCCCCAGTTCGCGAGCGCGACGTCTGGTTCACCATCGCCGCCCCGTTCACGGGCTCGCCCGTCGAACAACAGCGCTTCCAATATCGCGTCGCGTCCGTCGCGTGGGGTGACGACACCCTCGCGCTCGTCACCGAGAATTGGCAAACTACGCGCACAGTGCGCACGTGGCGCGTCGCTCCCGGTAAACCCGGCGGCAAACGTGAACTGCTCTCCGAACGCTCGTCACAAGATCGCTACGCCGACCCCGGCCGCCCGGTCAACGAACGCAACGCCGCCGGCCGCCTCGTCCTCCAACGCAGCACGGACGGCACAAAGATTTTCCTCAACGGCCTCGGCGCCTCGCCGGATGGCGACCGTCCGTTCCTCGACGAGTTCGACCTCGCGACGAAACAGACCCGGCGCGTCTGGCGCTCTGCGCCACCGCACTACGAAGAATTCGTCGCGTTCACGGACGCCACGTTGACGCGCGCGCTCACCGTGCGCCAGTCGACCACCGAGCCAGAAAACTATTTCGTCCGTGACCTCACCACCGGTGCGCTCACCGCGCTCACCGCCTTTCCCAACCCCTACCCGCAGTTCGCCAGCGTGAAGAAAGAACTCATCCGCTACCAACGCGCCGATGGCGTCGCGCTCTCCGGCACGCTCTACCTGCCGCCCGGCTACACCCCCGGCCAAGGCCCGCTGCCGACCCTGCTCTGGGCCTACCCGCGAGAATTCCTCGCCGCCGACACCGCCGAGCAGATCACCGCCAGCGGCACACCGGAAAAGTTTGTGCGTCTCAGCGTTCAGGGCCCGCTCCCCTTCCTCCTCGCCGGCTACGCCGTGCTGAACGACCCCACGATGCCCATCGTCAACCAAAAGGGAAAACCGGGCAACGACACCTACGTCGAACAACTCGTCGCAAACGCGCAGGCCGCGATCGGCGAACTCACCCGCCGCGGCGTCACGGATCCGCGACGCGTGGCCGTGGGCGGCCACAGTTACGGCGCGTTCATGACCGCCAACCTCCTCGCCCACTCCCGTCTCTTCCGCGCCGGCATCGCGCGCAGCGGCGCTTACAACCGCACGCTCACGCCCAATGGTTTCCAATCGGAGACCCGCACCATTTGGCAGGCGCCCCAAGTCTACGCGGCGATGTCGCCCTTTAATTTCGCCAACAAAATAAAAGATCCGCTGCTCCTCATCCACGGCGAAGCCGACAACAATTCGGGCACGTTTCCCATCCAGAGCGAACGTTTCTACGCCGCGCTCAAAGGCCAGGGCGCGACGACGCGTTTCACCCTGCTGCCACACGAATCACACGGCTACCGTGCCCGCGAAAGCCTCCTGCACATGCTGTGGGAAATGGAAAACTGGCTCGACTTCCACGTAAAAGCCGCGCCCCCGGAATTGAAATAGCAATGGTCTCGGCATGTTTGTAGCCCTGCCCGTGAGGGCAGCGACGGACACGGTTCTCACGTCTCGCCCTTCCGCCGCTCACGCAGCGGGCTACATCCGAGCCGCCCATCACGTCAAAGCGACCCGTTTGTTTCTTCCATGTCGTCCCCGCCCTTCGCAACCCACCTTGATCCATGACTGCCTTCGCGCTCACGCTCGTGCTGGTCGCCGCGGTGCTCCACGCGACGTGGAATCTCTGCGCGAAACGCGCCGGCGGTGGGCTGCCGTTTGTGTGGATGGTCGGCGCGATCATCTGCGTGGGTTACGTGCCCGTCGTGGCCGGCTACTGGGCGTGGCAGCATCCCACACTGCCCGCGGGCGCCGCGTGGTGGATCCTCGGCAGCGGCGGGCTGAAGACGAGCTACGCGCTTTTTCTCCAACGCGGTTACCGCACCGGCGATTTTTCACTGATCTATCCGCTCGCGCGCGGCACCGGGCCGCTGCTCTCCACTCTCGCGGCCGTCGCACTGCTCGGCGAACGGCCATCGGCGCTCGCGATGGGCGGCGGGCTCGTGATCGTCGCGGCGATTTTTTTCCTCACGAGCGGCGCGTCCGCGGCCGGACGGATTATCCTCAAGCCGTCGCCTCGGCGCGCACCAAGCACGGAGCGGCGCGTTAAGGATAACGCGCCCTACCTCGGAGCGGTCTTCTACGGTGTGATGTCCGGCGTGTTCATCGCGGCCTACACGCTCTGGGACCGGCATGGGGTCGCGGCGCTCGGCGTGCCGCCCCTGCTCTACGACGCCGGCACGGCGTTCACGCAGCTCGCACTGTTGACGCCATTTGCCCTCCGCCGCCGCGACGAGGTGGTGACCGAGTGGCGGGAGAAAAAACACTGGGCTTTCGCCGTGGCGCTGCTTTCGCCGATCGCTTACGTGCTCGTGCTGACCGCCCTGCGCTCGACGCCGGTGAGTTACGTGGCGCCGGCGCGCGAGGTGAGCATCGTGATCGGCGCGTTCCTCGGCGCGCGCGTCCTTCAGGAGCCGGATGGCCGCCGCCGGGGCTGGGCCGCGGTGGCGATGGCCGCGGGTGTCATCGCGCTGGCCTTGGGCTGAGCGATCGGTCATGTTCGCCCCATGAAAAGCCGCCCGCTGTGGATTTTCGTCGCGGTGATCGTGCTGGGTGCCATCGGCCTGCTGGTGGCGCGGAAAAAAATGTTGCCCGGTAAATTGAAGCCCGAGGTCGCGATCCAAGACGGCAAGACCATCGATTTTTCCAGTGGCAAGCCGGTCGTGAAGGACACCGAAAAAGAAAAAGCCATCATCGCGCGCGCGGAAAAGGACATGGCCGAGGCCGCGAAAGGCGTGACGTTCAGCCCGGTCGCGCCGGTGGCGGAAAAGAAACCGGCGGAGCCGAAAAAATAGGGCCCCTCCTAAATGATGGTCATCGCGAGGTGCGCGAAGCGCGCCGGGGCGATCCAGCTGGATTGCTTCGGCGCCGCGCCCAGCGCGGCTCCTCGCAATGACAAACCCCGAAAGGGCGGGTCGGAGACCCAGCCCTACTTTTTCCCCGTCAGCATGTCTTCCATCAGCGCGAGCGCGGTGGCTTCGGTGATGTCGCGCACGTCGAACTGCCGCACGATCCGGCCGGCTTGCGCGTCCTTGCCCAGAATGTCGCTGGCCGCGGCCTGGCCAATGATCGCGGAATCCTTCAGGCGGATCGCGGTGGCCTGGATGTCAGGCACGGCATAGGTGGCATCGCCCGAGACCTGCGGCACCGTCAGATTGCGGCTTGAGATGAGGACTTCGACGGCGATGTCGGCGACCGACAGGAGCGCCTCGCGCTCCTTCGCCGCCTGATCGCCGACGAGGCGCTGGCCGGGCTGATCCGGGAGCAGGGCGGCGGCAGCTTTCTGATCGGCGAGCTGCGCGCCAGCGTTGCGGAACGCGCGGCCGAAGAGTCGCTCCACTTCGCGCACGGTCTGCTGATCGGCGAGCGTCGGCGCGGGCGGGTCCTTCACCGTGTAGGTGTTCTGTCCGCTGGTTTTTACGATGGCCTCGACCTTCTCGTAATTCTCCGTATGCCCCGTGAGCTTGGGGCCGGAGGTGGTGTCGACGAGCGCGCGGTTGACGCAGATGACGACGCGCGGGGCGCGATCGGTTTTGTAGACTTTGCGGAAATTTTCGAGGATGCCGTCGGCGGTCTGGCGCGCGATCAGCGTGTCCCCACTCACCGGTCCGTAAATGCGCTGGGCGCCGGCCTGTGGGCCGGGCGACGGCGCGGCGGCGAGGGTCTGGCCGACCGGCACGGGCGCCTCGACCGTGGCGGGCCCTTGCGCGAGAAGCAGCGGGAGGGCAAAAAAAGTAAACGGGGCGAAGAGAAAAAAGCGGGAGTTCATGGCGGGTGTTTTTGTTCGTCTTTCTCTTTCCTCTTTCTCGTTATTTTTCTCCGGCTCGAAACTTTCCGACCGAGAGAAAGAGGAAAGAAAAAGATGGGCTACGTCACCGCGCCTGGCGGACGCGGACGGTATATTTTTTCGCGGCGGTGTTCATGGCGGTGAACCGCACCGCCTCGGTGGAATTCTCCGCGAGGATGAGGGTCTGAAACGGCGTCTCGTCGCTCGTGGAATAACCCAGGTCGTCCTTGAACACACAGTTGATCTGAACTTGGATGCGGCGGCTTTCGCGATTTTTCACGTTGGCGACGACTTCGAGGCGGCCATCAGCCAGCGTGCGTTCCTGGAGACCGGTGCAGGTGACGGAGAACTGGGCGGGTTGATCGAGGAGCACGAATTTTTCCGTGTTCTCGAGCGTGAATCGAGTCGTGTCCTGCGGGAGGAACGGGCCGGTCGGGACGGCCGCGCAGCCGGCGAAAAACGCGAGGGTCGCGAGGGCGGCGAAAAGATGAGAGGGCTTGATTTTCATATTCGGCAAGGTGGTGGTCGTAGGGTGAGACTGTAAGTCAGCGTTTAAGTTCGCTTAAAATTATCACCGTATCGCGCGTGGGATCGCCGACGGTCAGCGTGAGCCGGCGGGTGAGGTCGGCGACCGCGTGGCCGCCGGCATCGAAAAACTGCAGGAGGGCGGGATGCTCGCCGGGCGGCAGGCGGAGCGTGGCGAAGCTGAGATATTGCGGGAGATTGTCCCACGTGCGGGTATCGGCCTGCGGCGTGGTGGCGGCGGAGGCGATCTTGCTAAAAACTCCGATGACGCCGAGCGCGATGGCCGTGGTCTGGGCATCCTCGTTTTTTTCCACCTCGGTGACGACGCGCTTGCGGCCCTTCTCGTCGGTTTCGACGTGTTTCTTTTCCTTGTAGATGCGGTCAGCGGCGATCGCCGAGCCGGCGAGCGCGATGTCGCCGACCGTGTCGGCGTTGCGCTTGAAGACGGCCTTGTTGCCGAGGATATGGTCCATCACGCGGCCGCCGCGGGTGACGGCTTGGAAATTCAGGCTGTCCCACGGCGTGAAATGGAGATTCTGCTCCCCGACCGTGAGCGCCGCGGAGCGGATGCGCGCGGGTTCGACGCGGAAGCGCAGTTGTTCGCCATACTGGCCGGCGGCGATTTTGCGCGGGCCGGGGCCAAATTCGACGAAGCAAAGCACGTTGGCCTGCGGTTCGTAGGCCGGGAGTTCGTGCTTCGCGAGTTTCTGCGCGCGCGCGCGCGCGTCGGCGCCGTCGGCCGCGAGTTTCACCGAGACAAGTCCGTCGAGATAATCGAGCAGCACATAGTCGCTCTTGAAGGAGTCGGACTCGGCATCGCTGTCGATGAACTGCGCGGAGCGGAAACACGCGCGGGCGTTGTCGGGCTGGCCGTCGCGCCAATAAAGCAGGCCGCGATAATAATACGCCATCACGCGCTCGTAGGGTTCGCCAATAAAGGTTTTTTCGCGCTCCGCGGTGAAGAGGCTGCGGGCGCGTTTCGCCGATTCGTCGTTGGTGATGATGCCCCCGATTTGGGCGATGGCGGCGTCGAGCTTGGCCTTCGCCTCGGTGAAATTGCCGGCGCGGAGCGCGGCGGCGGCAATGCGATAATCCCAGAGCACCCGATCTTTCGCGGGCGCGGCGGCGAGTTCGGCGTTGCCGTCGACGACCGCGTTGCCCGTGGGGCGCACGGGCGCACGAGCGGGTGGGTCCGGCACCACTTCGCAACCAGCGAGGGAGAGGAGGACGGCGGTGGTCATGACGAGGCGGAGGCCGGAGGCGGTGGACGTGGAACGGGGGCGCGCGCGGCTCGGCGTGGCGGGACGAGAGTCAGTCATGGTGTTTGCGACGCGCTGGCGGGCGCCGCAACGCGGAAGGGCATTACCGGTAAGCGGCGTCCTCTAGGCCCTGCTTCTTGATCTCCGAGGAATCCTCCCAGACGATCTCGCTGGTGCGCGCGTTGATCAATTGGAAGCTGTAGAGGATATAGTCGCTTGTGCCCTGCGAGGTGCGCGTGGTGAGGCCGCCCAGTTTGCCCGTGAGAAAATAGTCGGCGCCGCGAAACTCGGTGACATGGGGATCGGCGCTGGCGGTGACCTGGCCGGATTGCTTGAGCGCGCGCTCGCGTTCGAGGGCCTTCATCCGGTCACGCGCGAGGAACGTCACGCGGTCGATCGCGTGCTTGTTGAGCTCGATGCGGATGCGATCCGTGAAGAGATCCTTGTTGATCGGGAAACGCGTGTCGTTGACGACGGGATCGATCACGATGACCGGCTTCACCGGCGCGCGGGCGATCTGCGGAATGCCGATGATGCTGCGGGCCATCTTGTCGGTGACGGAGACGAGATCCTGCGACTCGACGCCGGTGCCGGCGACAAAGCCGCGTTCATCGGGCCGCATCTCGGTGACAGGCACGCCGGTGGGATTGCGGACGCCCTGAGTGGTCTCGCAGCCGGCAAAAAAGGCCGAGCCAACGGCGAGGCTGGAAAGAAGCAGAAAACGGGAGGAGGAATTTTTCATTGGTGTGATCGGAAAAATAGCAGGCGGTGCGTTGGGTGCGCGGCGTGGCAACCGGCGGTCGCAACCAGCGCCATTACCTACCGGCCGAAGAGGCCGTTGGCGGCCGTCATCGGCGTGGCGTTGCCGTAGTAGTTGTTGATGATCGTGACCTGCTGCGGTGCGGCGGCGGCGGGCGCAGGTGCGGCCTGCACGACGACGGGCTGGGGCTGCTGCACGAGGACACCGCGCGGGTAATCGTAGGAAGGATAGTAATAGGAATTGGCGTTGATGATGGAGCCGAGGAGCCAGCCAGCACCCGCGCCCCACGCGGCGCCGCGCCAGCCATCGTGGTAATAACCGCCGCGGCCGTAGTAGCCCCCGCGTCCATAATAGCCGCCGCGACCGTGGGAAGAGTTGTGGCCAATGATACCGCCCGCGAGCGCACCGAGCACCAGGCCGTTGGCGGCGGCACTGCCGCGGTAGCCGTCGCGATAAACGTAGCCGCCGGGCTGGACCGGTGAACCATAACTTGAGCGAGAGTTACCGAAAGCAGCGTCGAGCAGCAGACCCGCGCCTGCCCCGATGGCCGCTCCCTGCCAGGCCTTGTGGTGCAACGAACCGCTGTTGTGGCCGATGACCGCACCCGCCACGCCGCCGAGGACAGCGCCATTGACGGACGACGGGCGGAAGACCTGCGCTGACGCAGTGGATAGCGCAAGCAGGGCAAAACCGAGGGCGAGGGACGTTTTCATGATGAGTGGAAACTGTGCGACAGCATCAACGGCGCAAGGTTTCACGCAAGGTGGAGCGCGTTGTCCTCAGCGCGCTGTTCGGGAGCATCCACAGAAAGCGCGTTAGGGACAACGCGCTCCACCCCGCCAGAGGCGGGCAAGCCTTCACTTCGCCATCGCCGTCTCGCCGGCGAGCGACGCGTGGGCCGCAGTCTGCTTTTTCCTCAGGCGTGAGGTGAACTTGTCCATGTAAACGTAGATCACCGGCGTGATGTAGAGCGTCAGGAATTGCGAAACGATCAGGCCGCCCATGACCGCGAGGCCGAGCGGCCGGCGTGAGTCGGCGCCGGCACCGAGACCGAGCGCGATGGGCAGGGCGCTCGCAAGCGCGGCAAAGGTCGTCATCATGATCGGGCGAAAGCGCACCAGGCAGGCCTCGACGATGGCCTGTTCGGCGTGGAACGCCGCGCCCTGTTCGCGTTCCCGCGCGATGGCGAAGTCGACCATCATAATCGCGTTTTTCTTTACGATGCCGACGAGCAGAATCACGCCGACATAGCCCATGATGTTCAGTTCCTCCTTGAACAGCCACAGCGTGAACAGCGCCCCGAAACTCGCCGCGGGCAGACCCGAGAGAATGGTGAGCGGATGGATGAAATCCTCGTAGAGCACGCCGAGCACGATGTAGATCACGAGCACCGCCATGAAGAGCAGCAGCGTCAGCCCCTGCATCGACGACGCGAACGCCTGCGCTGAACCTTGAAACCCGTAGCTAATCGTCGCCGGCAGCTCGATCCGCGCGAGTTCGGACACCGCCACCGACGCCTCGCCGAGCGAATAACCGGGCCGGAGGTTGAAAGAAATTGTGACCGCCGGCACCTGCCCGAGGTGATTCACGGTCAGCGGCCCGACCTCGCGTTTCAACTCGGCCACCGCATCGAGCGGCACCGTCTTGCCGTCCCGGCTGCGCAGATAGAGCAGGGACAGCGCCTCGGGATTTTTCTGAAACTCCGGCGCCATCTCCATGATGACGAAATACTGGTTCGTCGGCGTGTAGATGGTGGAGACCTGGCGCGAGCCATACGCGCTGTAGAGCGCCTCCTCGATTTGCTGGGGCGTGATGCCGAGGGCGGAGGCCCGGTCGCGCTTGATGGCGACGCGGAGCTGCGGATTGGAGATTTGCAGATCCGAATTTACATCCTGCAAGCCATCGAGGCCGCGCATCTTCGTCTCCATGTTTTGCGCCGCGGCGTAGAGGCCTTTCAGGTCCGTGCCGAAGAGCGTGAATTGATAAAGCGCCTTCGTGAGCGAGCCCCCGATGCGAATCGGCGGGAGAATCTGCGGGTAGGCGCGCAGCCCCGGGATCACCGCGAGTTTTTTCCGGAGATCCTGCACGATCTCGGTGGCCGGCGGACGCTCGCTACGGGGCTTCAGGCGCATGAAAATCCGCCCCTGGTTGATCGTCGAAACCGTCGGCCCACCGCCCAGGGCCGACATGAACGCCTCCACCGACGGATGCTGCGCCACGATGGCCGCCGCCGCCTGCTGATGTTTCACCATCTCTCCGAACGACACATCCTGCGCCCCCTCGGTGAAAACAAAAATCTGCCGCGTATCTTCGGTGGGCAGGAATCCGGTAGGCAGGACGCGGGCCACGACCACGGTCAACACGAGCATGATCGCGGCCACGCTGACCGTGGCCGCCCGGTGGCGCATCGCCACCCGGAGCGACCGTTCGTAGAACGAGATCATCGCGTTGAACGCGCGCTCGCTGGCCTGATAGATTTTCCCGTGCCCCTCCGCCCCGCTGGCACGATGCGACTGGAGAAACCGGCTGCACAACATCGGCGTGAGCGTGAGGGACACGACCCCCGAGACGAGAATCGACGCCGTGATCGTGACCGCGAACTCGTGCAACAGTCGCCCGAGAATTCCGCCCATGAACAGCACGGGGATGAACACGGCGACGAGCGAGAGCGTCATCGACAGAATCGTGAACCCGATCTCGCCCGAGCCCTTCAAGGCCGCCTCGCGCACGGGCAGGCCCTGCTCGATGTAGCGCACGATGTTTTCGAGCATGACGATGGCATCGTCGACCACGAACCCCACCGAGAGCGTGAGCGCGAGGAGCGAGAGATTGTCCAGCGTGTAGCCGAAGAAATACATCACGATGAACGTGCCCAGCAGCGCCATCGGGATCGCGACCGACGGTATAATCGTCGCCGTCAGCGACCGCAGGAACAGGAAGATGACCAGCACGACGAGCGCGATCGAGAGCAGGAGCGTGAATTGCACGTCGTGGACCGACTCGCGGACCGAGATGGATTTATCCATGAGAATCTCGATGCTCATCGAGGCCGGCAGTTGCTGCCGGAGACTCGGCAGGAGCGCCCGGACGCGGCCGACGACTTCGATGGTGTTGGTGCCCGGCTGCCGCTGGACGCCGAGACCGATCGCCCGCGTGCCGGGGTCGCCGCGCTGGCCGCTGTAAAACCAATAACCGACGCGATTCTCCTGCACATTGTCGATGACCTGCGCGAGCTCGCCGAGTCGCACCGGGGCACCGTGGCGGTAGGCCACCACGATCTGGCTGAACTCGGCGCTGTTCGCGAGCTGGCCGGACGCGACGACCGTCATGGTCTGCTGATTGCCGTCGAGCACACCCGTCGGCAGGTTGACGTTATGCGTGGCCAGCGCGCCGCGCACCTCCTCGAGCGTGATGCCGCGGCTGGCGAGGGCCCGCGGATCGAGCTGCACCCGGAGCGCATACTTCTGCGCACCGTAGATCTGCACCAGGGCGACTCCCTCGAGGGTGGAGATCCGCTGGGCGATGCGCGTCTCGGCAAACTCGTGCACGACAGACAGCGGCAACGTCGGCGAGACGACCGACATAAAAAGAATCGGCTGGTCCGCGGGGTTCGTTTTGCGAAAGGAAGGCGGCGCCGGCATGTCGTTCGGCAACCGGCGTTGCACGGCGGCGAGCGCCGATTGCACGTCCTGCGCCGCGGCGTCGATATTGCGCTCGAGGGCGAACTGCAGCGTGATCGCCGTCGCGCCCAGCGAGCTCGACGACGTCATCGAATCAAGGCCGGCGATGGTGGAGAACTGCTGTTCGATCGGCGTGGCCACGGCCGAGGCCATCGTCTCGGGCGTCGCCCCCGGCAGGCTGGCCGTCACCACGATCGTGGGAAAATCGACGTTCGGCAGATCGTTGACCGGGAGAAACCGATACGCCATCGCGCCGAACACGCACAACGCCGCCGTGAGCAGCGTCGTCATCACCGGCCGGCGGATGCAATGCGCGGGCAGACTCATGGCGCGAACATGCCCGGTCGCCCGGTGCCGGGTTGAACGGTGGGAGGGGCTTGATGCCCCGACGCCATGCGACGACGACGAGTCGGGGCATAAAGCCCCTCCCACAGTTTCGAAACGCGTGGACGAAAATCGGTCATGACTTCGGCGCGATGGCGGGTTTCGGCGCCGGCGCGATGGCGGTGAGCGTGGTCGATTCGACCCTGGCGCCGGGCACCAGGCGGAGGTGACCATCGGTCACGACCGTCTCGCCGGCGTGCAAGCCCTCGGCAATGAGCAGCTCATCGCCCGAGGAGCGCAACACCTTCACCGGCCGGAGCTCGACGGTCTGGTCGGCCTTGACGACATACACCTGCGAGCCGCTCGGCCCCGTCTGCACGGCCGCCGCTGGCACCACGAGCGCGGCAAGATCGACGCCGATTTTCGTCTGCACCTGGACAAACTGGCCGGGCCACAGCAGGTGATCCGCATTTTCGAACACCGCCTTGAGCACGATGGTGCCGCTGGTCGGATCGACGGCGTTATCCACGAAGCTCAGCTTCCCGTCGGTGCGCACGAGTCCCGAGGAACGATCGGTGACGGCGACACTCGCGCGGCCCTCGGCGAGCGCGCCACGGATCACCGCGAGCACGCTCTCCGGCACCGCGAACGCCACCGCGATCGGCGCGAGCTGGTTGAGCGTGACGATCGACTGGTTGACATCGTTCGCCTTGACCAACGCGCCTTCGTGCAAAATCAACTGGCCGGTGCGCCCGTGAATCGGGGCGCGGATCTGGGTGTAGCCGAGGAGCAGTTCGGCGTTGGCGACCGTCGCTTCCTTGCCCTGCACGAGCGCCTGCGTGGTCTCGGCGCGGGTGTTGAGCAGCGCGAATTGCTCCTTCGAAATCGCCGCCTGCTGCTCGAGCTGCTGGTAACGCTCGGCGTCCGCCTTGGCGTGAGCGGATTCGGCGCGGGCGTTCGCCAGCTCGGCGCGGGCGATGCGCAGCAAATTTTCAAACGGCCGGCGATCGAGCGACACCAGCGGGTCGCCCGCCTTCACCTCGTCGCCCTCTTGGAAATGGACCTGCGCGATCATGCCATCGACCTGGGACTTAACGGTCACCATGCGGAGCGCCTGCACGGCCCCGACCGACTCGATGACCCGCGGCACATCGCGCTGCTGCGTCACGGCGGTCTGCACGGGCACGGGCGGCGGAGCGGAGCCGGTGGCCGCGCCACCCGCCGGCTTGCAAGCGGTCAGCACCAGACCGGTAACAGAGAGGAGCAACGAGAGGGCTGGGGTATTCATGGTGGCCATGCCGCGCATCAGAGAACGGTAAGCGTTGGTAAACCCGCCCTCTCGCCCTGCAAGCTCCGAGTTGCGTGCGGGCGTCCGCCGGCCCCGCCACGGCTCAGAGCGGAGTCTCGCTTCTCGACATCGCGCCACGTCGTCGTTCTATTCGCCGTCCCCACTTCACCCCGGCGTTTGCGCGGCATCAATTTCCTGGAACCAGCCCTCATGAACCACCCTCGCCCAGCAACAACCCTGCGTTCTCATTTTTCCGCCACCGCGACCTGCGTCGCGCTGCTGGTGGCCTGCGGCTGGCCGCTCGTCGCGCCCGCCGCCAACTGGCCGGGCTGGCGCGGACCCAACGGCGACGGCACCACCACCGCCACGAAGAACCTCCCCGAGACGTGGAGCCCCACGCAGAACATCAAGTGGAAGCAGGAAATGCCGGCGTGGAGCGGCTCCTCGCCCGTCGTGTGGGGTGACCGTATTTTTATCAACAGCCCGTCGAAGGAAGTAGCGGCGGCCCCGGCTGAAACCCCGCCACCGGCCCCACCCGCCGGGCCTGACGGAAAAAAGGGAAAGGGGAAGGGCGGACCAGGCGGCGGGCGTGGCCCGGCCGGTGGGAGCATCGGCGGTCAGGAACTGCTGCTGCTGTGCCTCGACCGCGGGACGGGCCGAGAACTTTGGCGGAAACAGGTCGACCGAGGAAACGAGTTCAAGATGCATCACAACTCGTCCAGCCCCTCGCCGGTGACGGATGGCGAGCACGTGTGGGTGGTCTCCGGCAACGGCCTGATCGCCTGTTTCGATTTCGCCGGCGCGGAAAAGTGGCGTTTCAATCTGGTGGAAAAATACGGCGTGCTCGGCGCCAACCACGGCTACGGGTCCTCACCCGTCCTCGTCGACGGCAAACTCGTCGTGCAAGTCCTCCACGGCATGAAGACCAAGGAGCCGTCCTATCTCCTCGCGCTCGACCCGCGCACCGGCGCCGTGGTTTGGCGCGTCGAACGTGCAACCGACGCCCTCTTCGAATCTCCCGATGCCTACACCACGCCGGCGGTTGCCATGATCGACGGCCAGCGACAACTCGTCGTCCTCGGCGGCAACTACCTCACCGGCCACGCCGTCACGACCGGCGCGGAACTCTGGCGCGCCGGCGGATTGAACCCGAAGAACGACCGCACTTTTCGCGTCGTTCCCTCCCCGACCGTGCGCGACGGCATGATCTTTGCCCCGACCCGCAAGATCCCGCTCCTCGCCTTCCGCGCCGGCGGCCGAGGTGATATTTCCACCAGCCAGCTCGCGTGGAGTTGGACTGACCAGCGAAGCGCACCCGACGTGCCCAGTCCGGTGAGCGACGGCAAATATTTCTACATGGCGGGCGACAACGGCACGATCACCTGCCTCGATGCCAAAACCGGCGCGGTCATCTACGGCCCGGAGGACACCGGCGTCGGCCGCACGTGGGGCTCGCCGATCATCGCGGACGGCAAGATCTACCTCACCGGCCAGACCGCTGAGACCGCGGTCATCCAGGCCGGCGCGGCCTACCAACTCCTCGGGAAAAACTCGCTCGACGGCAGCTACACGCTCTGCACCCCGGCGTTTGCGGATGGAGAGATTTTCATCCGCACGGGGACGCATCTCTATTGTGTGACGAAATGACCGCGGCCCCACCTTGACCGACGTTGCGCAGCCCGCCGCGACAATTCATCCGACAGCCTCTGCCGCTGGCGACTGCGATGCCGTTTTTCACGAACGCGGGCCTGGAGTAGGGCAGGTCTCTGACCGGCCCTGGGAACACTCCGTGCGCGAAAGGGCAGGTCAAAGACCTGCCCTACCTCGGGCCGTCCGCGGCCCATGACCAACCTTCAACTGTCGGTTCATTTCTTTTTCCAGGTCACCGTCATCTTGGTTGTCTGCCGGCTTGTGGGCGTATTGGGCCGGCGGATCGGTCAGCCGCAGGTCGTGGCCGAGATGGTGGCGGGCGTGCTGCTCGGGCCGTCGTTGCTGGGGCTGATCTGGCCGGAGGGGTTGGCGCGATTGTTTCCGACGGAGACGATGCGCGTGCTCTATCCCGTGGCGCAACTCGGGCTGGCCGGCTACATGTTCGTGGTGGGGCTGGAATTCCGGCTGGATCTCGTGCGGCAAAGCGCGCGCAGTGCACTGGCAGTGGCGGTGGCGGGCATGGCGGCGCCGATCGCCTGCGGCGCGGCGCTCGGGTGGTATTTTCACCGGCACACCACGCTGTTTCCGGCGAAGACCACGCTGGCGGAGGCGGCGCTCTTTGTGGCGGCGGCGCTGTGCATCACGGCGTTTCCGATGCTGGCGCGGATCATCCAACACAAGAATCTCGGGGCGACGACGATGGGCGTGGTGTCACTCGGCGCCGGCGCGATCAACGACGCGGCGGCGTGGTGCCTGCTGACGGGCGTCGTGGCGAGCGTGGATGGAGACGCCTGGCGCATCGTCGCGAGCGCGGGTGGCGGGGTGGGTTACGTCGCGGTGGTGGTGCTGGTGGTGCGCCCGTGGCTGACGCGGTGGGCCGAGCCCATCGAACTGCGCGGTCGACTGAACGTCGGCGAATTTCTACTGTGCCTCGCGTTGCTGGCGGCGGGCGCCTGGTGCACGGATCGGGCCGGGTTGCACGCGGTCTTCGGAGCGTTCGTGATGGGAGCGGCGATGCCGCGCGGCATCGTTTCCGCCGGGCTGGCGACGCGCATCCAGCCGCTGACGGCGACGCTGTTGTTACCATTATTTTTCGCCTACTCCGGTCTCAATACGCAGCTCGGGACGCTGGGCACCGCGAATCTCTGGGCGATGACCGCGCTGGCGCTGGCCGTCGCGATCGGCGCGAAGGGCGTCGCCTGCTGGCTGGCGGCGCGGGCGACGGGCGTGCCCCATCGCGAGGCGTTGGGGATCGGCACGCTGATGAACGTGCGCGGTCTCATGGAGTTGATCGTGCTCAACATCGGGCTCGAGCGCGGCCTCATCACGCCAAAATTATTCACGGTGCTGGCGATCATGGCGCTCGTCACGACGCTGATGGCCTCGCCGATCTTCGATTTGCTGGTGGGCCGGCCTCGACCGGCAACGGACTCCGCGCGGCCCTGAGCGTGGGCTCAGGGCCGCTGCCTCCCATCCCTGCGCTCACGCGCCAGGCCACTACAGTTCCAAGCACACGCCCTGCGTCGTGCTGCGGAGCAGGATCTGGCCGTCGCTAAATGCGGGGCTCGCCCAGACTTTGCCCTCGATGACCTTGGCGCTCGCGAGTTCGCGATACGCCGTCGGCGTCGGCTCGATGAGCTTGAGCACACCGGCGTCCGTGGTCGCGACGAGCCGGTTCCCGACCATGATCACCTGGCTGGGCCCGAAGCCGGGCTGCGTCCATTGAATTTTCCCGGTTCGAATATCGATGCACTTCATGGGATTATTGCCGAAATCGCGATGCCCATAGAGCCCGTAAAGATAACCGTCATGCACGACGGCCGTGCTCCAATGCGCCTCCGCGTCCTTGCCCGGAATGCGCCACAGCTCGGTCACTTCCCATTGGTCCCCCGTGCGCTTGACTTGACAGGCCGCGCCGCCGACGCCGTAGGCCGCCGCGCAGTTGACGATGTCGCCCCAGACCACGGGTGAAGCGGCGGTCGAGGTGCGGTAGGGAAACGGATAGTGCCAGAGTTCGCGACCATTGGCGGGATCGCGGGCCACGATGCCACGCTCGACCATGAAGATGGCCTGTTGCACCCCGTGAATCGTCGCCACGATGGGGGTCGAATGCACGGCGCGGTCGCTGCCGGCTTTCCACAACACTTCGCCGGACTCCGCTTTGAACGCGAGGTAAGTCTGTCCGCTGCCGCCGCCCGCGACCAGCACGCGATCTCCGATGACGAGTGGCGACGCGGCGTTCGCCCACGTGATTTCGTTGCCGCCGAATTCCTTGATTAGATCCCGCGTCCACTCGGCCGCACCCGTGGCGCTGTTGAGCGCGTGAAGATCGAACTTGCCGCCAAACACGAAAACTCGGCCGCCGGAGAAAACCGGGGTCGCCCGCGGGCCGTCGCCGCCGTCGTTGCCGGGCGCGCCACGTTCCCCGCCACCGCGGTAGCCCGTCACACCCAGTGGCGTTTGCCAGACGGTTTTTCCGCTCTGGCGATCGATCGCGATGGCGGTCTCGCGACCATCGACCGGCACGACCGTGTAGGCCCGGCCTTCGCCAGTGACGAAGGAACTGAACCCGCCGCCCGCGGTGATTTCCCAGATCTTGCGCGGCTGGCCCGCGGTCCACGTCGCGGCGGCGATTTCCGCCGTCTTGCGGTTGCCGCTCGGGCCCATGATTTGCGACCAGTCGCCGGCCCGCGCGGCGGGAAGGCCGACGGCAAGCACGAGCGTGGCGAAAAGCGGGAGACGGGGAGAGGTTTTCATGGAGCGGGCCGGAGCGGGCGAAGGGCCAGACGTATGAACCATCAAACCGATTCCGCCGACGCGCGAATTTCCAAGCGCGCCGGCCGCGCGCGGCGGGGCGCGGGTGATGCCGTGCATCCTTACCGCCCGTTGGCGCGTCTTCCGCGCAGTCGCGACCCAGTAAAAATCCCCGGGGCAAGCCCCGGGGCATTTGACAAGACCGCCGCAAACTCATCCGACCATAATGCAATTCGCGCTTAAACCCGTCCGTCCAACCAAGCCGAAGCAAGCTTCGGGGTATCGGACCCACAGCGAATGAAATTTTTCGGACTCACTCCTGGCGCCCTCCCCGCCGATCCATCGTCGATGGCGGGGCGCGGGCGGCGACTGCCGTGGACGCTCGGCTACGGGAGCCTGAGCTTCGGGGCCGTCAGTGTGCTGGCCTACGCGATCTGGGCTTTCCGGTTGGTGCCGGGCACCGCGGCGATGTATGCGACGACGGCGGCGGTTTACGTGGGCGGTGGTGGGTTCGCGCTCAGCCGGCTGGTCTTGGCGCCGGGCGCGTGGCGACGTTTCCCGCCGTGCTTCGCCCTGGCGTTTCTCGCCTACGCAGTGGGCTGGTGCGCGTTTTGGTTCGGGCTGCGCGGAAAATACCACGCCGATCTCTTCGGTGCCGCCGCGGGCCTCGCGGCGATGACGTGGCTGTTTCAGCGTGCCTTCGGGAAAAAAGATGACTTCCTGCCACTCTTCGCGGTGTTGTTCACTGGTCACAGTCTCGGCTACTACGTGGGCGATGCCCTCCATGCGATCGTGGCCGGCGCGCCGGGCCGGCTGCTGTGGGGCGCGGCCCACGGGCTTGGCTTCGGCGCGGGCCTCGGCTACGTCCTTTGGCAATGCCAGCCGCGCCCGCGCGCAGCCCTCGAATAATTTTTCTTCCCTCATGCCGACCAAGACCGCAACCCAATCCTACGACGCGATCATCATCGGCGGCGGGCCCGCCGGCGCCTGCGCCGGCGCGATCCTCGGCGAATACGGCCACCGCGTGCTCATCCTCGAACGCGAAAAATTTCCCCGCTTCCACATCGGCGAATCGCTGATCCCGTTTACGTTTCAGCCGCTCCAGCGCATCGGCATGATTCCGAAAATGAAGGCGTCGGCCTTCCAGAAGAAATACAGCGTGACCTTCGTGCAACCGGACGGCCGGCGCTCGCAGCCCTTTTATTTTTTCAACCGCTACGACCGGGAGACCGTCGCGCAGACGTGGCAGGTGCTGCGGTCGGAGTTCGACCAGTTGATGCTCGACAACGCCCGCGAGAAAGGCGCCGAGGTGCGCGAAGAGACGACTGTCAACCGCCCGCTGCTGGACGGCGACCGCATCGTCGGCGTCGAGGCCACCGACAAATCCGGCCGCACCTATGAGGTGCGCGCACCCATCACCCTGGATTGCACCGGCAAGGAGGCGTTCCTCTCGAACCGCAACGGCTGGCGCATGCGCGACCCTTACCTCAACAAGATTGCCGTCTGGACCTACTACAAAGATTCGAAACGCGGCGCGGGCATCGACGAAGGCGACACCACGGTCGCCTACGTGCCGGACAAAGGCTGGTTCTGGCACATCCCGCAGCACCGCGGGATGACGAGCGTCGGGGTCGTCGCCGAGGGGAAGTATCTCACGCGCGATGGCTTCAAGGAGCCGAAGGAAATTTTCCATCGCGAGGTCGAGCAGAACCTCTGGATCAAGGACCGCCTGTCGGTCGGCGAGTGCACGGGCGAGTATTACATCACGAGCGAATATTCGCGGCACTCCCGCTACTGCGCGTCGCCCGGCTTGGTGTTGGTCGGCGATGCGTTCGCGTTTCTCGATCCCGTGTTCAGCAGCGGCGTG
Organism: Opitutus sp.; assembly: GCA_009695305.1. Lineage (GTDB taxonomy): Bacteria > Verrucomicrobiota > Verrucomicrobiia > Opitutales > Opitutaceae > SIBG01. Next base: position 36,464 of record SIBG01000005.1, read on the forward strand.
ATGCTCGCGCTCAAGAGCGGACAACTCGTGGGTGAGACCATCCACGTCGGCCTGCTGGCGGGCGATTTGTCGCCCGCGCGCTTCACGGCCTATGGCGCGACGGTCCGGCAGGGCGTCGAAAACATGCGCAAGCTGGTCTACGCGTTCTACGACCCGAAATTTTCCTTCCGCGAAGTCATTGCGCGCTATCCCGACGCGGCCGGAGAAATCACCGACTGCCTCTCGGGCGACGTGAACAAGGATTTTTCCCAACTGTGGAGCCGCATCCGCGAATTCGTGCCGTTGCCGGACGATCTACCCTACGGCGAACCGCTGGGAGCGGACGCCCTGGCGCGATCGTTGCCAACGGCCCAAAACGGCGGGCGGCCCGGCTGATTGTCAGTCTCACCGCGCTGGAATTCCCCCGGCCGGCACGCCCACGCACCAGAGAAACTCTTCGCGTGGTTCGCCCTTTTTCGCGTGGCGGAGGTAGACGCGCCCGCCGCAGATGGCGGGCGAGGCGAACGCCTCGTCGCCGAGTTGGTTTTGCGCGAGGAGTTTGAAATGTTGCGGCGTCGCCTCGAACACGCTGGTCACGCCGCGCAGGCTGGTCGCGTAGACGCGATCACCGGCCATGATGGGCGAAGCGTAGAAGTCTTTGTCGACCTTTTCGCGCCACACCTCGGCGCCGGTGTCCGCGCGCCAGCAAAAGGCCGTGCCCGCGTCGAGCACGCCAAACAAATGGCCGTCGCGCACGAGGAGCGAGGGCACGTAAAGGCGCGCGGGCGATTGCCAGACGACCTGGCCCGAGCCATCGGCGGCGACGGCCGCAACGTGGTTGCGCGGGTAGCCACCGCTGATGAACACGCGCCGACCGTCGCTCGCGGCCGTGACGACCGTCTCCTCGGTCGAGCCGGCGGTTTCCCAGAGTTTCTGGCCCGTGAGGGGATCGAAGCTGACGACCAAGTTACAGCCGGCGAGCACCGCCTGCACGCGGCCGCCGATGGTAAAAATTGCCGGCGAGGCGTAGTTGGGAATTTTCGGACGCGCCTGCGACCAGATGATTTTCCCCGTGGCGCGATCGAGGCCGGCCACGCGGCCGCCGGCGCGGTTGTCGGCCGCGACGATGACGACGTTTTCGTGGACGACCGCCGAGGCACCGAAGCCCTGATGCACCTGGTAGTCTGCGACGCGCGTCTGCCAGAGAATTTTGCCGGCGGGGTCGAGTGCCGTGGTGTGAATCGCCTGGCCATGGAGAAAATTGATGTAGAGCCGGTCGCCATCGCACACCACGGAGGCGGACGCCGCGGACGAGTTCTTGTGGTTGCCGGACTCGAGCGGGCCGCGGTGGACCACGGTTTGCCAGAGCTGCCGGCCGGTGCTGCGATCGAACGCGATGACGAGCTGCTCGCTGGTGGCGCTGTCGGCGGTGGCGAGGTAGACGCGCTCGCCAGCGACGGTGGGCGAACCGTGGCCCTTGCCGCGAACCGATGCGCGCCAGAGCACGTTTTCGGTCTCGCTCCATTTGACCGGGGCGTTTTGGTCCGCCGCCGCCTGGCCGTCGCGCGTGGGGCCGCGCCACGCGGGCCAGTCGGCACTCGCACCGGCGCGAGCGAGGGGCGGGGCGAACGAGCCGAGCAGGAGGGAGAGGAGCGCCAGCCGGTAAAAAAATTTCATGGGGACCCGCCGACAGTTCCGCCGATTTTACCGTCGCAAGCAAGAGCGCAGTGCGGTCAACGGTCGTCGCCGATGACGGCGGCGGGACTGAAATGATGCAGAAAAAACCGCCCGGCGATCGTTTCAGTTGCGTGGCACGCGGCCCACGCCACGATTCGCGCCTCCCTGCGGTATGAATTCACAGTGGGGCAAAAAAGTGGGGCAAAAAGGTGTGGGGCAAAAAGGGTCTGGTTTTAATGTTTAATTTTTAGTGCGCTGGCATCCGAGCGGCTGAAATCGACACCGGCGCTGGCGGCCGGAGCGTGAGCAGGAACGAGCCGGGGATTTCCCAATGTGTTCGACTTCCTTTCATGTCCGTCATTGACATACTCTCCGCTTGATCTTCATTGAGGATTCAGCTTTCACCAAAGCCCGCGAAACCCTGCTTTCCGATGACGATTTTTACGCGCTGCAAAACTGGCTCCTCGTCTCTCCCGAGAGCGGCGCGGTCATCCAGCGGAGCGGCGGTTGCCGAAAAATTCGCTGGGCGGCCAAGGGACACGGCAAGCGGGGCGGCGTGCGCGTGATCTATTTTTACCGCCTCTCCGCCGCCGAAATCCTCCTTTTGGAAATCTATCCGAAAAACGAAAAAGAAGACCTCACCGCCGAAGACTTGAAAAGACTTAAAAGGAAAATCAACCCATGAACCCGACGAAACTCAGACTAAAAAAGGAGCGCCTCCTCCGCGGTCGCGTGACGCCGGCGCGCGTGACGGAGGTGCTCTCCGACGGTCGCGGCGGATTCGTCCGGCGAGAGCTCGACCCCGCCGCGTGGCGGCGCGACCAGGCGGCCGACTACGCCGAGCGCGTGAAACAGGCGCGGCGCAAGCTCGGCATGACGCAGGACACGTTTGCGGCGCTTCTCGGCGTGCCGCGCGGCACGCTGCGCAACTGGGAGCAAAACCATCGCGAGCCGTCAGGCGCCGCCAAGGTGCTCATTACCGTCGCCGGCCACAACCCGCAGGCGGTGCTCGACGCGATTAACGCGTAACCCGAAATCGGACGCCTCGTTTCCACGGCCCACGGTGCGCGATTCCCTCGCTGACGGATTGTCGCTCACTCTCCGCCATCGGAGGGGTCAGAAACCGGGCCTGGGTGGCCAATCATTCACTCCGTTGCTTGGTCCGGAGCGCTCCGTCCGCCCACGTAAAAGTGCCAGCGAACTCGCGGCCTATCTGACCCCCGGCAGCCGCACCCGTCCCGCCGCGAGCGCCAGCAGCGTCACGACCCCGGCCAGCGCGGAGAACACCGCTGCATACGAGTCGGTCAGCGCGTGGCATTGCGCGAGAAGGAGCGGCGATCCAGTCAGATGGATTGCTTCGTCGCCTGCTTCGCGGGCTTCTCGCAATGACAAACCACAACACCACGAAGCTTTCAGTTGCCGCGTCCACTCAAATTCGGAGACTTCGTCCCCGGTCCCGTCATGAACTTGTCAAAAGCCTCCCCCAAAATCGCCGGTCTCGCCTGCATCCTCGCGCTCGCGTTTTTTCCGCACCGCACGCCGGCGCAGGAGGCGAAGACTTACGCGGGACTCACGTTTCACGGTTCGCCGAAGCCGTTGCCCGCGGGCGCCATGACGGAGGACTGGCCGCACTTTCTCGGCCCGCATCACGACGCCACGACGCGCGAAACCAAGTTGCTCGCCCACTGGCCCGTGGGCGGCCCGAAGAAGATTTGGGAAATGGCAACCGGCGAGGGCTACGCGTGTCCCGTATTCGCGGGGGGCCGGTTGGTTTACTTCCACCGGATCGACGGCAAGGAAACCGTCGATTGCCTCGACCCGGAGACGGGCCGACGCTTCTGGCGTTTCGACTACCCGGCGGAATACCAAGATCGCTACGGTTTCAGTCCCGGGCCGCGCTCCAGTGCCGTGATCGATGACGGGCGCGTCTACGTCGCCGGCGTGACGGCCAGGTTGCACTGTCTCGATCTCAAGACCGGCCGGGTGATCTGGCGGCGCGACCTGATGGCGGACTACCAGGTCCCTCAATATTTTTTCGGCTACGGCCCGACGCCGCTCGTCTGGAAAGATCGCGTGATCGTCAACGTCGGCGGCAAGGCCCGCGATGGCGTCACCGGCACCTGCGTCGCCGCGTTCGACAAACTCACCGGTAAAACACTCTGGGAAGTGGAGGACGATTGGGGCGCCAGCTATGCCTCGCCCATCGTCGCGAAGCTCCGCGGCCGCGAGGTCGCCCTCGTGATCGCGGCGGGCGAGAGCCGGCCGAGCGTCGGCGGGCTGCTCACGATCGACCCGGCAACGGGCCAGGTCCTCGATCGTTTTCCATGGCGCGCCAAGGTCTACGAATCCGTGATCGCCGGCACGCCCCTCGTGGTCGACGAGCAGCGCGTCTTCATTTCCGAAACCTACGAAAAGGGCGGCACGCTGCTCGAGTTCGACGAGAATTTGAAATCGAAGCAGCGCTGGACGCAGCGCGGCTTCGGCCTGCATTGGATGATGCCGCTCCAGCTCGGCGGCCATCTCTACGGCTTCGCCGGCCGCAACCCACCCGACACCGAATTCAAGGGCCTCGACGTCGCCACGGGAAAAATCGTCTGGAGCGACGACACGCAGTTCGACGAGAACGGCCGGACCAGCAGTTTTTTTCGCGCGAGTCTCCTCCAGGCCGACGGTCGCGTCTTTTGCCTCGGCGAAGACGGACTCCTAGCCGAATTCAGTCTCACGCCGAAGGGCGCCGTCACGAAGCAGCGCGTCCGCCTCTTTTACGCGACTTCCACCTGGACGCTCCCGGCGCTGCATCGCGGCCTGCTCTACGTCGTGCATAACACCCGCGATGTCCGCGACGACCAGCCGCCGCGGTTGATCTGCTACGATTTCCGCGGGGAGTGAGGGGGCGCAAGGTCGCGCCCGGCCCCGCGCTGGCGCCCGCCGTCCTCCGCGGAGCGGCGGCGGAATTCTCTTTGACCGCGAGTCCCCCGCCGACTGTGCTTCCGGCTCGCGCCGCCCACCGGCCGATCCCCCACCCCATGAAATCCCTACCACGAGGCGCCATGCTCGCCGTGCTCGCGACCGCCTTCTGCTCCACCGCCGTCGTCGCCCAGGAGTGGACCCGCTTCCGCGGACCCAACGGCACCGGCATCAGTCCCGCCAAAAATATCCCGGTGACGTGGACGGAAAAAGATTTTCTTTGGCGCCGGCCCATCGCGGGCGAGAGCCACTCGCAGCCCGTCATTTGGGGCGACCGCCTGTTTTTGATGACGGCGATGGATGGGGGCAAGGAGCGCGCCCTTCTTTGCCTGCGCAAGAGCGACGGCCAGGAACTCTGGACCAAGTCCTACCCGCTGCCGACGCACCGGCCGGGCAACAAGAACGCCGGCTACGCCAACGGCTCGGCCACCGTCGACCGCGAGCGCGTGATCACCTGCTTTGTTTCCAGCGAACATTTTTGGGTGCGAGCCTACGATCACGCCGGCAAAGAATTGTGGAGCCGGGACCTGGGGACGTTCGAATCGCAGCACGGTCACGGGGCCTCCCCCATGATCCACGACGGCAAGGTGATCGTGACGAACGATCAGGACGGCGAGAGCTCGGTCGTCGCGCTGGATTTGCAGACGGGCGCCGTGGCGTGGAAGGCCCCACGCCGACCAGGCCGCAACCCCAATATCGCGGCGGCTTACGCCACGCCCATTATCCACCATCGCGCTGACGGTTCCGAGGAGTTGCTGCTCACGAGCCAGTCGCACGGTGTGTCCAGCCTCGATCCGCGCTCCGGCGTGCTCAACTGGGAGTCGCCTATGTTCGACAAGCGCATGGTCGCCTCACCCATTGTGGCCGGCGATCTCGCGATCGGCAGCTGCGGCTCCGGCCTTGGCACGGGCAACTATCTCTCGGCGATCAAGCTCGGCGGCCAGGGCAACGTCAGCAAGACGCACGTCGCCTACACGCTGCGCCGCGCGACGCCGTATGTGCCGACGCCGCTGTCCCTCGACGGGCGGCTCTATCTGATTAGCGACAACGGCATGGCCAGCGCGATCGAGGCGGCGACCGGACGCGAGATCTGGAGTGAACGTCTGCGCGCCGAGTTCTTCGGCTCGCCGGTGTTGATCGACGGCAAGATTTATTGCCCGACCTCCAAGGGCGAGATGATCGTCATCGCCACCGGCGACACCTTCAAGGAACTCGGGCGCAGCCCCCTCGGCGAAGGCACGCACAGCACACCGTGCGTCGACGGTGGCCGGATCTACGTGAAAACGTTCACGCACCTCGTGTGCATCGGGAGCAAATGAGGCGCGCGCGGAATCTGGTAGCCCTCGCCGTTTTCGGATGCTCGCTCGCTCGCGCCGACGACTGGCCGATGCTCGGCGGCCGGCCGGATCGCAACATGGTCTCACGCGAGGTCGGCCTGCCCGGCGAGTGGGACGCCAGCGGGAAGAGTCCGAGGAGCAACCTCAAATGGATCGCACCACTCGGCCGCGTGACGTTCGGCGCACCCGTGATCAGTCAGGGCCGGGTTTTCATTGGCACCGACCACGAGGCCAAGGAGCATACCGAGCAGCGCGGCGTGCTGAAGTGTTTTTCGGAGCGCGACGGTCAACTCCTCTGGTCCGTGACGCACGAGAAACTCCGCAACCCCGGCGAAGACGACGGCACGATCGGCATCTGCTCCACGCCCTGCGTGGCGGGCGAATTTGTTTACTACGTGAGCAACCGCGCCGAGCTCGTCTGCCGCGCCGTGCAAGACGGTAAGCAGATTTGGTCGATCGACCTGCGAGCGACACTCGGTGTGATGCCGAACCAAGCGTCTTCCTCCTCGCCCATCGTGGTCGACGGCCGCGTGTTTGTCGTCACCGGCACCGCCGCCGACTACAAGACCGGCAAGGTCAAAAACCCCACCGCCCCCAGTTTTCTCGCCGTCGATGCCAAGACCGGAAAAGTCCTGTGGCAGGACAACTCTCCCGGCGCCCGCATCATGACCGGCCAATGGGGCTCGCCCGGATACGGCGTGGTGGACGGCGTGCCGCAGGTGGCGTTCCCCGGCGGCGACGGCTGGCTCTACAGCTTCGAGCCGGCCACGGGCAAACTCCTCTGGAAATTCAACGGCAAGGCGCACGAGAAACCGCTCGCCTCGGGTGAACCGGAGACGACGCTGCAATTCCTCGCCGCCCCGGTGTTCGTCGGTCATCAGGTCTTCGCCGCGATCGGCGAACCCGAGGCGGGCACGGGCCCGGGCGCCCTGCGCTGCCTCGACGCGCGCCAGCGCGGCGACGTGACCAAGACGGCCGAACTCTGGCGGCTCGGCGGCAGCGACTTCAACGACAGCATCTCGATGCCGGTGGTGCACGACGGCCTCATTTACGCCGTCGATACGCCGGGCTACGTCTATTGTCTCGACGCGGCGAGGGGGAAAAAACTCTGGTCGCACGATTTGAAGGCTAACATCTGGGGCTCGCCCCTCGTGGCGGACGGCAAGGTCTACGTGCAATCCTCGGAAGGGGCGGTCGCGGTGTTCGCCGTGGGCCGGGAGAAAAAAATCCTCGCGACCAACACCACGCTCCCCGAAGTGCAGCACGGCACACCCGTCGCCGCCAACGGCGTCCTTTACATCACCGGTCAGAAACACCTCTACGCGATCGCGGCGGGGAAGTGATGATTCCATGCCGGGAAGAGCTACGCCAAGGGCACCCATGTTGAAACGCCTGTCATTCGCCGCGTTGCTGGGCGGGGCGGCCGTGGGCTTCGGCGCCGAAGACTGGCCGGAATTTCGCGGGCCGACGGGCCAGGGGCATTCGACGGCGACGGGGTTGCCCGTCGAGTGGTCGAACCGGAAAAATGTCGCATGGAAACAGGCCGTTCGCGGCGAGGGTTGGTCGTCGCCGGTCGTCAGCGCGGGGCAGGTTTTCCTGACCTCCGGCGTCGGCGGCGCCAGGGGCGGGCCGTCGCTGCGCGCGCTCGGTTTCGACGCGGCGACCGGGCGGCCGCTCTGGGACACCGAGGTCTTTCCTCCGGCCGAAACCCCCGGGCAGCCGATCCACGACAAGAACAGCCCGGCCAGCCCGACGCCGATCATCGAAGGGGATCGCCTCTACGTGCACTTCGGTCATCACGGCACCGCGTGTCTCGACCGCGCGGGAAAAATCATCTGGCGCAACAACCAGCTCAGCTACGCGCCCGTGCATGGCAACGGCGGCTCGCCCGTTCTCGTCGACGACCGGTTGATCTACTCGGCGGACGGCGGGAAATCGCCGTTCGTCGTCGCCCTCGACAAACGCACCGGGGAAATTATTTGGAAAGTCCCACGCGCCACGCAACCCCGGCAGACGTTTTCATTTTCTACCCCGTTACTCATCACGGTCAACGGCCGGCCCCAGGTCATCTGTCCCGGCAGCGGCGCGGTGTCCGCGCTCGATCCCAAGGATGGTCGCGAGATCTGGCGCGTCCTCTACGGTCGCGGCTATTCCGTCGTGCCGCGGCCGGTTTTCGGCCAGGGCCTGCTCTTCCTCGCGACCGGCTACGACCGCGCGGATTTGCTGGCCATCCGGCCCGACGGCGAAGGCGACGTCACCGCCACCCACATCGTCTGGCGCACGACCAAGGGCGCACCGCTCACGCCGTCGATGCTGGTGGTCGGCGAAGAACTTTACGCCGTCGCCGACATCGGGCTGGCCAGCTGTTTCGACGCGAAGACCGGCCAGCTGCACTGGCAGGAGCGGCTCGAGGGCAGCTACTCCGCATCGCCGGTCGCCGCGGAGGGGCGGATCTATTTTCAGGACGAGGAGGGCACGGGCACCGTCATCAAGGCCGCCCGCAAATTTTCCAAGGTCGCGACCAACCAGCTTGGAGAACGCTCGCTCGCCTCCTATGCCGTCGCGGAAAATTCGTTGTTTATCCGGACCGTCGGTCAGCTCTATCGCATCGGACCAGCCGCCAGCGTGGCTGAGCGACGCCCGTGAGGCGGCGCTGGTGGGAAGGTTCGAGCCCAACCCGCGCTTCAGACAAATAGTTTCGTGACGGCCTTCGCCTTCACCAATTCACGCGGCTGGTTGAGGTGGTTATAGACGATCGTCTCCGGGTCGATGCCGAAGGCGTGATAAATCGTCGCCAGTAACTCGGTCGGATGCACGGGATCGTTCGCCGGGCTGGACGCCGTCTTGTCGGACTCGCCATGGACATAACCGCGCTTGATGCCGGCACCGCCGATGATGCTCGTGTAGCAATACGGCCAGTGGTCGCGACCATCGGCGCTGTTGGTATTGCCCGAGGTGCTGACCCCGCGTTCGGGGCTGCGGCCGAATTCGCCGAGCGCGACCACGAGCGTTTCGCTCAGGAGGCCGCGCTGATCAAGATCCTCGAAGAGCGCACTGAGGCCCTGGTCGAGCATGGGGCCGGATTTGCCTTTCATGCGCTCGGTCAGGCCGACGTGATGATCCCAGGAGTGGTTGTCGGAGTTCGCCACCTTCGGCCAGATGACCTCGACGACGCGGGTGCCCGCTTCGACGAGCCGGCGCGCGAGCAGCAGGCTCTGGCCAAACGTGTTCCGGCCATAACGATCGCGGAGTTTCTCGCCTTCCGCGGCCAGGTCGAACGCCTCGCGCGCGCGGCCCGACACGATGAGGTTGAGCGCGCGTTGATAGTATTCATCGAGATTATAAGACGCGGTGGCTTTCTCGATGTCCGGCATCGCCGCCTCGATCGTCTCGCGCAGGCGGGCGCGCCGCTCGAGGCGCATGGCGAAGACTTCCGGTGGGAGTTTGAGGTCCTCGGTCTTGAGGCGGTCCATCTTGGTCATGTCGAGGTCGTCGCCCTCGGGGTAGAGCGTGTAGGGGTCGTAGGCCTTGCCGAGAAAGCCCGCGGAGCCGCCCTTCCCCACCACATTCGATTCTTGCAGCGGACGCGGCAGCATCACGAACGGCAGCATCGGCTCGGTGACGGGTTTCAGGCGCACGATTTGGGAGCCGAAGTTCGGGAAATCTTTCGCGTTGGGCGGCTCGAGTTGACCGGACGGGCTGACCTTGTCCGTCGTGTAGCCCGTCATGATTTGGTAGATCGCCGCCGTGTGATTGAACAGGCCGTTGGGCGTGTAGCTCATCGACCGGATCATGGTGAATTTGTCGTTCACCTTCGCGAGTTGCGGGATGATTTCGGTGAAGTTGACGCCGGGAATCTTCGTCGCGATGGGCTTAAACGAGCTGCGGATTTTTTCCGGCGCGTTTTCCTTCGGGTCCCAGAGGTCGAGATGCGACGGGCCGCCCTGCAGGTAAACCATGATGACACTCTTGGCCTTGCCCCAGCCGGGACCGCCGCGGGTGGCGGGCGCAGTGCTGGCGCTCGCGTTGAGCCGCAGCATCTGGCCAAGCGAGAGGCCGAGGATGCTGGAGCCGCCGAGGCGCAGCAGATCGCGGCGCGTCATCTTGGCGTGGGTATCGCAGAGATCGGAATTTGATCCACCGGGGAGACGTATCATGGCGGGAGCGGGATTGAGGTTTTGGGCAGACGGAGAGAAATAACGAAATTTCGCGGAGCGGTGACAAATCAAGCGCTCAGCATGACAAACATGGGAAAAGGCATCGGAGGTTGCTCGTCAGCGGTTAAACAGGAACGCCGGGTTGTTGATGACGGCCCAGGTCAGGTCTTGCGCGCCGGTGAGGCGTTGATCGGCGAGTTGCCTGGCGCTCATGGCGGCGTCGGCGCGGAGTTGCACGAGTTTCGAGTCGAGGGCGATGGGTTGCCGGGCGGCGGCGAGGGCCGACTTGAGTTCTGTGAGCCGCTGGTCTTCGGGCACGGGAAGTTTTGCTTTGGCGAGTGCCTGTTGTTTTTGCAGCAGACCGGTGTCGGTGGCGCGGCGGTAAGCCTCGATCGTTTCCTGCTGCGCGGCGGTGCGTTCGGCGACCGGGGTCTTCACGGCGGCGAGGACGTTTTCCGGCAGGCCGAGTTCGAGCGGCGCGGGGGCCGTCGTCACCCAGAGCCGGAAACGGCCGATGGAAAAATTCTCGCGGAACTGGTGCAGGAGCGTGAAATTCAGGGTCGCGCCCTCCGCGCCGCCTATGGGCTCAGCCAGCGAAAACCGCGCGTAGTGTGGTTCGCCGTATTTCGGGGAGACGCCCCAGCCGTCGCGCGCGCCGTCTTCCTTCTCCGCGATCGCGGTCTTCACATCGAATTTGTTCTGGGAAAAATCCGCGCGCGCATCCGTGAACTTGACTTCCAGGTTGGGGCGATTGCCGGCCTTGTCGGTCCACCGGAGCAAAAATTTCGACAACACAAAATTCCCCGCCGCCCGGCCCGGGCCGGAGACCGGCAGGCGGTCGTCGGGCAACACCTCCAACATCACGCCGGTGATGCCGACCAGCTTGGTGTCGGCCGCGAGATCGTAGTTCAGGAAATTCGCCGCCGCGCCCGAGGCGAGATAGGAACCGTCGGCGAGCTTGGTCAGCTGGTTGAGGTTGTTCGCCGTCGCTTTCTGAAATTCCAGCGGCACCCACGCGGTGCCGAGCCGGGCGGCATCCAGCGCCGCTTCCCACCCGGCCTGCTTCGCGCCGAGCGTCTCCTCGTAGGCGGCGAGGGCCGTCGCCTCGCGGGCGATTTTTTCCTCCCGCTGCTGCTCCGCGGCGGCCACCTGCGGCGCGATTTGGGCGGTGTGCGCGGCGACCGCGGTGGTGGCGGTGGCGGCGGCGGACTCGCGCTGCTGCTGCTGCTGCACGTAAATGGGCGCCCACCACTCCTCGCGCTGGGCGAGATCGGCCGCGAGCTTGGTGTGTTCGTTCCCGAGGGTGTTCCACGTGGCCAGGGTCGCCGTGATTTCCTTTTCCGCCGCGTGGCGGTTGAGGGTGCGGAGGAAAATCTCGTCCACGAGCTGGCGGTCGTCGGTCACGCTCGCGGTGAGTTGCGCGAGTTCGTTTTTCGGATCGTTGATGGCGCCGGACACCGCGGGGCCGCTGAGGAGCGCCATGATGGAGCCGAGGCCCAGGTCACCGCTGCGTTCGCACTCGCAGGCGGATTCACGCGCGGGCCGGCCGAGGCTGGCGAGCAATCCGCTCGGCACGTCGACCGCCGAGTCGGGCAGTTGTGCGGCACGCGTGCCGGGCTTCACGCCGGGAAAATTCGGCGTCGAGCCGGTGACCCGGAGCACGGCGTCAAACAGCACCTCGGCCGGCAGGCGGCGCGCCAGCGCGTGGGAATAGTTGGTCCGGTCATCCGCGTTCCACGCGTGGGTGGCGAGGGTGAGCTGGTAGGTGCGCGACTGGCAGATGAGGCGCTGGAGGCGGCGCACGTCGAACCCGCTCTGCACGAACTCCTGCGTGAGCCAGTGCAACAGCTCCGGATTCGAGGGCGGATTGCCCGCGCGGATGTCATCGAGCGGATCGATCAGACCGACGCCCATGAGGTAACCCCACATTCGGTTGACGTAGCTGAGCGCGAAGTAGCGGTTGTCGGGCGAGGTGATCCACCCGGCGAGCTGCTCGCGGCGCGTGGGCTTTTCCGGCGGGGCCGAAATTTTGGCGGGAAACGGAAAATCCGGCGGCGTGATCTGCCCGGTGCGATCGTGCTTCACCTCGCCCTCGGCCTGGTCGGAGGTGATTTCGTAGAGCGGCTTGGCGCCCTCGACCGCCGTGCCGGCGATGGTTTTATTGCCGCTCTCCGGATCTTTCTTCAACTCGACCTGCGCGAAGAACGCGGCGAGCTGGTAATACTGATCCTGCGTCCAACGCTCGAACGGATGATCATGGCATTTGTTGCAGTTGAAGCGCGTCGCGAGGAAGAGATGCGTGGTGTTCTCCATCGTTTCGGCCGGCGTCCGCAGGACCTTGAAATAACTCGCCGCGGGGTTCTCCCGGTTGGACCCGGTGGCCGTGAGAATTTTTTTGGCGAAGTGGTCGTAGGGCGTGTTGGCCACGATCTCCGCGCGGATCCACTCGCGAAACCGCTTCGCGCCGTCTTCGCCGAGAAACTTGCGGTTCACCTGGAGCAGGTCGGCCCACTTGTTGGCCCAGTGGTCCACATAGTCGGGGGAGCCGATCAAACGATCAATCACCGCGTCGCGTTTCACGCGCGGCGCGCTGGCGTCGGCGAGAAATTCGCGCACCTCCGCCGCCGTCGGCGGCAGGCCGGTGAGGTCGAGGTAGACGCGGCGCAGGAAGTCCGCGTCGTCGCACAGTCCGGAGGGCAGGATTTTCATCCGCTGCCATTTCGCGGCGGTGAACTCGTCGAGCTTGTTCCATTTCTCCGGCTCCTGCCACGTGAAGCCGGTGCGATCGCCCATCACCGTCACGGTCGTCGCGGCATAGTTGCCCTCGTAGCGCGCGAGAATGGGGGCTTCCCCGCGGCGGAGCGTGGTGACGAGGCCGCCGCGCTCGGTGGCGGCGACGTCGGGGTTGCCGGAATCGATGAAGCCCTCGGCCGTCACGTCGCGCTGCCGACCGTCGGCAAACGTGGCGATGATCCGCATCTGTTGTTTCGAGCCGACCGCCTGCAACACGGGGTCTTTCGGCGAAACTTCAATCCCGGTCACCCGCGGCGTGGCGAGGTCGAGTTTTGCGCCGTCGGCGATCCAGGCGCGGAGGATGCGATAATATTTGTCGTCGAGCTTCGTCCGCTGCCCGCCCTCGTGCGGCACGGCGCCGGTGGCCTTGAGCAGCATGAGCGAATCGTCGGGCGAGGCGAAGTTCACCCGGCGGCCCGCGTGATCATCGACCAGCGAACGCACATCGAAGACGGGATCGTAGCCCCGCAGCGAGAGCTTGAAGCCGGCCTTGCCATCCTTGGCCCCGTGACAGGCGCCCGCACTGCACCCCAGCTGCGCCAGCACGGGATTCACGTCGCGGATGAAATTGACCTGTTGGTTCGGGTCGAAGCCCACGACCTCGAGCGGCACCTTGGCGGATTGGCCCGCCAGCTTCACGGTGAGCTGGGTCCGACCGTTCGCGAGCGGGCTGGCCTGCCCCGCGGCGGAAACGGCCCCGACCGCGGCGTTGAGTTCGTAGGCGACGAGCCGGGTCACGTCGATTCGGTCCCCCGTTGCGAGCGTCGCGGTGACGAGCAGTTGCACCGCATCGAAGGTGCCCTGAAGTTTTATGGCGGCGGGTGCGACCGTGAGCGCCGTGAGCTTGGCGCCGGGCGGCAGGGTTTCCTTCGCAGCCGCGGGCGCGAAGGGGTTCATCGCCGCGGCGGCGAACGCCACCGTCGCGAGCCACGGGGCGCCGAGGAGGGAGCAAAGTAGTTTCATGCGGGAAGTGACGAAGGAAACACTCATGGTTGACGCGCGTTCCGGGCGGGCGCGGCGGAGGTGAGCCGCGCGCCGCCGAGGGGCACGGGCACAAACTCCTTTGCCACCGCGCCGTCCGCGGTGTGGATGAGCCGCACGCGCCCGTCCTCGCCGGCGGCGGCGACGAGCTGGCCGTCAGGATGAAACGCGAGCGCGTAGATGCCGCCGGAAAAATTCGTCGCGGCGACGAGTTTTACTTCGGCGGTGGTGAAGCTCTCGATCGCCGCCTTTTCCTCCGCGGAATACGCGCTGGCGATCTTGCCGGCGTAGGCCTTGAGCAGCAGGGCGGGAATGGTGGCGTCGAACTCGCCCGTGTAGATATTCACCGCGCCCCGGCCGTTGAAACTGCTGGAGGCCGCGATGAGCCGGCCGTCGCGGCTGTAGTCCACGGCGAAGATGCGGCCGGCCATGGGGGGGAACCGGCGGAGCAGGTTGGCGTTGTCCCCGATCCGACGCGTGGTCTGGCGGAACACCTGATAAATCGCCGGCACGCCATCCGCGCCGCCGATCAGGACTTCATCGCGGCCGGGCCGGCGCGCCACCGCCTGCAATCCCCCGCGCAACGCGCCCGGCGTGATCGACGAGATGTTGTCCACAAAACGCTGCGTCTCGACCTCGGTGAGCTTGGTGCTCATGTCGCGCCCCACGGAGATGAGGTGCGTGCCATCACGACTGAAGACGGTGCCGAGCACCCAGTCGTTGTGCGAACCCTGCTGGAGCACGAGCTCGCCCGTCGCGGCGGTGAGGGCGCGCACCTTGTTGTCGGGGCAGCCAAACGCCACCAGCCGGCCGTCGGGCGACCAGCTCACGCCATAGACCGTGTCGTAGCCGATGGGCACTGACACGAGGAGCGTGCGGTCCGCGACCTGCCAAATTTGCACTTCGCCCATGCGGGCCGGCAGCCCGCCCGCCACGGCGAGCAATTTCCCATCCGGGGAAAAACGCACGGACTCGATTCGCTCCGACAACCCCACCAGCCGCGCCACCAGCCCGGTGCCATCCGCGTGGTGGAGCAGCACCTCGTGAAAACCCGCCACGGCGAGCAGCGCGCCATCGGGTGAAAAATCCAGCGAGGTGATGACCGGGGGACGTTGGTAAACCGGCGGATGCTTTTCATCGTAGCGCTGCACCACATTTTTCGGCGTGTCGTCCACCGCCCCCTCAGCGATCCATCTACTGATGAGGGCGACCTCGGCGGGAGGCAGCGGCGGCTTGTCCTTGGGCATGTCCGCCTCGCCGTCGAGCAGAGTGATCGCGGTCACGAGGGGACTTTGCGCGGGCTGGCGCGGCACGACGGCGTGGTCGCCGCTATCGCCGCCGGCGAGGAGCCGGCTGAAATCGGTCATCACGTAGCCGCCCTTGTTTTTCGCGGGCTGATGGCAACCCTGACAGTTCGCCTGAAAAATCGGCCGAATCTGCTTCCAGTAGCTCACCGGTGCGTGGGGATCGACGACCTCCGGTTTCGGCGGTGCCGCCGCGATGGCGCCCACCGGCCAGCCCGCGGCGAAGCACGCGGTGGCGACGAGCCACGCGCGCCAGCGTGGCGGGCGCCCGGAGGGAGCGGCACTTCTCGTCATCAAAAAAGCAGCGGAGAGTTTCACGAAGGGTAGATCGCGGAGTGGGACCGCGGGAAAGCGCCCCCCATGAACCAAACTGTCGCGCGCAAGACAAGGCCGATCGCGGTTCCAGCAAACTCGGTGCGATTGCCTCGTTGCATCCGGCCGACGCCCACGTTGGCTCTGACGATGATCCCCGCCCGGCACCCCATCCGCCGCCTCCTGCTTTTCGCCGCCGGCGGCGCCCTCGCGGCGGCGGAGCCGCCCGTCGCGAACTGGCCGCAATTTCGCGGCGCCCATGGCGCCGGCGTCGCCACGGCGGCCAAGCCGCCCGTGAAAATCGGACCAACCGAGGGCGTGTTGTGGAGTGTCGAGGTGCCGTGGTCGCCGTCGTCGCCGTCGTCGCCGAGCATTTGGGGTGACCAGATTTTTCTCACGACGTTTCACGACGGCCAGTTGGAAACGCGTTGCCACGACCGCACCGACGGCCGCCTGCGCTGGGCCCGCCGCCTCAAGCCGGAGGGCGTCGAGGAGTTTCACCGCTCGGACGGCAGTCCCGCGGCCTCGACCCCTGCCACGGATGGCCAGCACGTCGTCAGCTACTTTGGCTCGTTCGGGCTCATCTGCCACGATGTGGACGGCAAGGAACTCTGGCGGCATCCCATGCCACTGGCGGAGAGCATGGGCCAATACGGTTCGGGCACGTCGCCGATCATCGTCGGCCAGCGCGTGCTGTTGAGCCGCGACCAGCATCGCTTTCCCTCGCTGCTCGCAGTCGATCTCGCGACAGGCAAAACGCTCTGGGAAACACCCCGGCTCGACTCCGCGGGGAGTTTTGGCACCCCTGTGCTTTGGCGAAACAACGGCGTGGATGAAATCGTGCTCGCGGGCCCGGGTCGGCTCAAGGGTTACGACCTGGCGACGGGCGCGGAACGCTGGGTCGTCGAGGGTATCACCGCCAACGTTTGCACGACGCCCGTGATCGCCGACGGGCTGCTGTGTTTCGCCGCGTGGTCCAACGGCCAGACCGACTCGCCCCTGGCGACGTGGGACATGTTTCTCAAAACCTACGACAAGAACGGCGACGGGGTGGTGGACTTCGATGAAACCCCGATGGCCCAACGCGACTACCTGCGTGGACTCGATGTGAATCGCGACGGTAAATATACGAAGGAGGACTGGGACATCATCCAGGCGAAGGTCTCGCGAACCGGAAACGTGATGGTGGCCGTGAAGCCCGGCGGCACGGGCGACATCACCGAAACGCATGTAGCTTGGATTTTTCGCAAGGGCCTGCCCTACGTGCCTTCGCCGCTCTACTACGACGGACGCATTTATCTGGTGAAGGACGGCGGAATCTTTTCCTCGCTCGACGCGAAAACCGGCGAGCCGTTCTACGCGCAGGAGCGAATCGGCGCGGCCGGCGACTACTATGCCTCACCCGTGGCCGCGGACGGGCGGATCTACGTCGCATCGCTCGCGGGCAAACTCACCGTCGTGCAGGCAGGCGGCGACAAACCCGAGATTCTCCATCAAGCGGAATTCAACGAGCGCATCCTCGCCACGCCAGCGTTGGTCGGTGACGAGCTCTATCTGCGCACGGAGCAGCGGCTGTGGGCGTTTGGGAAGTAGCCCCGCGCATCGTCGCCCCGCACTACTCCGAGAATTTTATCTCGCGCGTGTCGCGTTCTTGGCCCGTTCGCTGGGTGAGCGGGCCGTAGAGTTCGGGACGCCGGGCGCGAATCCACAGGCGGCCGGTGGCGTGCTCCAGGAGGCTCCCTTCGAGATCGGCGACGACCATCGCATCGGCGGCAGCTGATGTCTCGGTGAGGATACGCCCGTAGGGGTCGAGGATCATCGCGTTGCCCGTGCGGATTTCGTCGTCGTCGACGCCGACGCCGTTGCTGAAGATGAGAAAAATACCGTTGTCGTGCGCCCGGCTCGGGAGCCAGCGCATCAGCCAGCCCCGGCCCTTGTCGCCGAGAAACTCCCGCTGGATCGCGGCGGGGTCCTGGTGGCGGTGGTCCCACACCGCGCGCTCGATGAGGCCCATGAGATGCGGGTTCCGGCTGCGGACGGCGCCGGTTTGGTGCGGCGCAATCAGGATTTCCGCGCCGCGCAGCGTGGTCAGGCGCACGTTCTCGACGAGGTTGCAGTCGTAGCAAATCAGCACGCCGACGCGAAATCCCTCCGGCAAATCGAAGACCGTGAGCTCGGTGCCGCTGCGCACGACCTCGTGCTCGAAGGCGTGGAGCTTGCGATGCCGGTGAATGGTGCCGTCCGGCAGCGCGACCACGTAGCTATTGTGAAACACACCGTCGACGCCCGCCTCGAACCAGCCCGCGCCCACCGAGACGTTGTGCCGGCGCGCGAGCGCGATCAGTCGTTGCGTGCTCGGGCCGTCGGGGATCGGCTCGGCGAGCGCGGCGAGCTGGGCGACGGTGAGATTCCGCACGAACCAGTAGCCGCTCACGCAGCCTTCCGGAAACACCACGAGCCGCACGCCCTGCGCCGCGGCTTCGGCCGTGAAGGCCTCGATCTTGCGGAAGTTCGCCTCCTTGTCACCAGGCGCGCTCTCGAGCTGGACCGAGGCGACGCGAAGTTGACGGGGAGAGGAGGACATAAAAGGGATTGTCATTCTGAGCGCAGCGAAGAATCCAATTGGATTTTCACCGCGGTTTCGGGAGACGTTTTTCCTGCTGGATTTTTCGCTTCGCTCCGCATGACAAACGTAAGAAGCACTGCTGGACGCCCGGGTTGGCTCTCGGTGCACCAAAGAGCTATTTCTTGGGTGCCGCCTTGGCTTTTCCACTGTCGGCCTTCGCTGCATCGGTGGCGCGCGCGGTGTGCGTGATCACGTCGCGGGCGGTGAGTGAATTTTTTTCGGCGTCGGGGAAGAGCACCCTGGGTTGCGCCGCGGCCCACTCGGCGGGCGAGACTTTCTGCGCCTGATTCGTGAAGACGAACGCGCCTTTTTTGTTGCCGATGATGATGTCGGGGCGGCCGTCGCCGTTGACGTCGCCGAGGCCGATCTGGCGGCCGACGCCCGAGTTGTCGTCGATCAGGTGCGGCACCCAGTCGACCGATTTGTCGGGGCGGCGCACGAGTTTGAACCAGTAGAGGACGGCGGGCGCGCCGGCGTCGGCCGGGGCGCTCGCCGCGCCGGGCGGGCCGTGCGCCCAGAAGCATTTGCCGGTGACGATGTCCTTGAGGCCGTCGCCGTCCACGTCGACGAGCTCGACGGCGTGGACTTCCGAGAAGGTAACGCCGTAGCGATTCTCGCGCGGCTCCTTATTTAGGAAAATGTGCGGCTTGAAGTCGGGCCCGCCGTCGGGAGTTTTTTCGGCGAGCTGCTCATACCACGCGAAACCGTAGCCGTGCGCAGCGAGCGAGGTGATAATGTCGGCCCGGCCGTCGCCATTAATATCGTAGGCAAACATCTGCGCGCCGCCCGGTGCGAAAAAATAACGGTGCAGCTTCCAGGCGGGGTTGCCTTCGAGCGAGGCGGGCTGCTCGAACCAGCCGTCTTTGAACAATACATCCGGGCGGCCGTCGCCGTTCACGTCACCCACGCCGAGGCCGTGCGTGTAGCGCTGCCAGTTGCCGCCGGTGGAGATGGCGGTGAACTTCCACTTCGCGCCCGGGTTTTTCCAATCGGGCGAAGCGTAGCCGAAGTTCCCGCCGTTCACGCAGACGATCTCGGGTTTTCCATCGCCGGTCAGATCGACGAAGGTCGGTGACTCGTTGTCGACTTCGTCGAGCACGGTGTGGCGCGTCCAGTGCCGGTCGTCGCCGGCAGGGTTGAGGTAGAGGTAGGCGGGGGTGTGCGGCAGGCCGTAGGTGAGCACGTCGTTCCAGCCGTCGCCGTTGAAGTCGTGGACGAAGGTGAAGAAGTTGTCGTTCGAGTAGGCGTTGGCGTTGCCCATGCCGCCGTGCCAGCCGGCGAAGGTGCGGGAGGAGCCGTCCGGGTTTTTCACCGTGGTGGTTTTGGCCGGCGCGTAGAGTTCATGCCGCCGCGTGAAGTCCGGGCCCTCCCACCAATACGGGCCGCAGACGGCGTCGGGTTTCCCGTCGCGGTTCAAATCGCCGAGCGCCGCGC
Source organism: Opitutus sp. (assembly GCA_009695305.1). Classification (GTDB taxonomy): domain Bacteria; phylum Verrucomicrobiota; class Verrucomicrobiia; order Opitutales; family Opitutaceae; genus SIBG01. The sequence goes on from SIBG01000005.1 coordinate 56,031, forward strand.
CTTCGCTCCAATAAAACTCCTCGAGGTGTTGTTTTTTGAACGAGTGCAGCGTGAGATCGGCGGCCATCACGGACGCCACCATCGCGCCGACGATCGCCAGGGGGAGCAGTTTCGTGTGCACGCGCTACGGTGGTGGCGCCGCGCCCGCCCAGTCAAGACGGTTGCGGCCGGGGCCCGACCGCACGGAGGTGGCTTTGGGCGCGCGAGACGAGGACCAGCGGTAGCCGTCGCGGCTTGCACGGCGAGGGCATTTGCCCTCGGCTTCGCGCATGAAAAAGATCACCCCGTTTCGCTTCGTAGCCGCACTGGTCCTCGCCGCGTCAGCCGCGGCCGCCGCGAACTGGCCCCAGTATCGCGGGCCCAGCGCCAGCGGCCTGGACGCCACCACCGCGCTGCCGACCACGTGGAATGCCGCGACCGGCGAAAATCTCCGCTGGCAGACGCCGATCCCCGGTCTCGCCCACTCCTCGCCCATCGTCTGGGGTGATCGCGTTTACCTCGCCACCGCGGTGGCGGCCGGCGGCAAGTCCGATCTCAAGGTCGGGCTCTACGGCGACATCGCTTCGGCCCCAAATACCGAGAAAAACCAATGGCGGCTGCTCGCGCTCGACAAGCTCACCGGCCAGGTCGTCTGGAACGTGCTCGGCCACGAATCCGTGCCCAAAGTCGCGCGCCACACGAAGGCCACGCACTGCAACTCCACGCCCGTTACCGACGGCTCGCGCCTCGTCGCCCTCTTCGGTTCGGAGGGCCTGTTCTGTTTCGACGCGAAGGACGGCAAACTCCTCTGGAAAAAAGACCTCGGCCCAATGGACGCCGGTTATTTCGCGATGCCGAACGCCCAGTGGGGCTTCGCCAGTTCGCCGATCATTCATGAGGGCAAGGTCATCGTGCAATGCGACGTGCAGAAAGGCTCGTTCCTCGCCGCGTTCGACCTCGCGACGGGCCGGGAACTCTGGCGCACAGCGCGGGCCGATGTCCCGACTTGGAGCACGCCCACCATCGTCACCGCCGCCGGTCGCACCCAGATCGCCGTCAATGGCTGGCACCACACCGGCGGCTACGATTTCGCGACCGGCCAGGAGCTATGGAAACTCGACGGCGGCGGCGATATTCCCGTGCCCACGCCCATCGCCGCCGGCGAGTTCATCTACTTCACGAGCGGCCACGGACGCAGCAGCCCGATGCGCGCCATCCGCGCCGACGCCACCGGCGACATCACGCCCGACAACTCCGACTGGAAACACCCCGCCATCGCGTGGAATCACGATCGCCGCGGCGACTACATGCAGACCCCCATCCTCGTGGGCGCGTTGCTCTATGGCTGCCGGGACAACGCAACGCTCACCTGCTTCGACGCGCAGACTGGCGAGGTGCGTTTCACGGAACGCCTCTCCAGCAACGCGAGCGAAGGCTTCACGTCGTCCCCAGTGTCGGACGGGCGGCACGTTTACTTCACGAGCGAGCTCGGCAACGTGCGGGTGATCGCGGCCACGGAAAAATTTTCCCTCGTCGCGACGAATTCACTCGGGGAAACCTGCCTCTCCACGCCCGCGATTTCCGACGGCATGCTGTTTTTCCGCACGCGCGAGAAACTCGTGGCGGTCGGAGCGAAGCGCTGAGGCGTCTTCGGGCGCGACCGCTGGGCGCGCCGCAATCGTGACATAACTCGAGGCACCCTCGGCGGGCCCAGCGGTCCCGCCCTCCTCTCGAACTGACTGTTTCGACGCCCGATTAGAACACGGTCCGCCCACGAAAAATCTGGACGGTGGGTCGCACCTTCGGGCAATGGTGAAGCGTCCTGACTGCCGGTGCTCCCACCGCCGCGCCGAGCCCACATCTTCAAACCCACTTCCCATGCTACCCACCCGAAATATTCGCCTGCGCGCGATCCTCGCCCTCGGCGCTGCAACGTGCGGAGGCCACCTGGCCGCCGCCGAGTCCAAGGTGACCGAAATGTCGCCGTTCCGGGTCGAGGCCGAGTTTGGCATCGAGGGTCTCCGCATCCAAAATTCCCAGGCCGTGCTCAACCCCTACCTGCTCGAGCAGCACGGCGTCGGGCAATTGCAGGACATCGCCGGCCTCGCCCCCAATCTGTTTTCGAGCAACAGCGACACGCGTGGTTTCGGCGATGTGCTCGCGCTCCGCGGCAGCGCCAATTCGATTTTTTTCGGCGCTCCGTCGGTCGCCCTCTATCTCGACGACGTGCCAAGTGGCTCGGTGTCCTCGTATCCGAGCACGCTGCTGAACATCGACAGCTTCGTGGTGAAGGCCGGACCGCAGGGCACCGACAACGGCCGTAACGCGCCCGCCGGCGTGATCGACATCAAGACGCCGGTCCCGGGGGCCAAGGCGCGGGGGAAAATTTCGGCCGACTACGGCTCGTTCCACGCGACGACGTGGCAAGCCGCGTTCGACGGCCCGCTCGGCGCCACCGCCGGCTATAGTGCGAGTTTCGGCTATGCGGAGCGGGAGGGTTATATCGAGAACACCTTTTTAAAGCGTTCGGCCGACGACCGTCGGTCCTTCACCGGCCGCGGCGCGCTCTACTTGAAACCCGATCCCACGCTCCAGCTCCGTCTGGGCGTGCTCGTCGAAAACGCGCAGGACGATGCGACGCGCCTGAGTTCGCTCTTCAGTCGCGACCCCTTCGTCGTTTCCTCGGATCTCAACGGCGTGACGCGGAGCGACCGTTACCAGCTGTCGTTGCAAGCGCGGAAAAAATTCAGCTGGGGCACCGTGACCTCGACGACGGCGAAGCAGGAATGGGACCTCGACCCGTCGTCCACCGACCTCGATCTCAGCCAATTTCCCGCCGCCTTTTCCCGCGTGGTCCAAAACGAAGCGACGTGGACGCAGGAATTCCGCGTCGAGTCCGCGCCCGCGCCCGGCCAGCCGCAATGGCGCGCGGGCCTGTTTTACCTCGATACGGACGTGGCCGGCGATGCGCTCCGCCAGTTCATCGTGCCGCCGAGTGCGTTTGTGCCACCGGGGTTTGTGCAGACGGAACGGACCGTCTTCGCGCTCGGGCAGAAGAGCTTCGCCGGTTACGTGAACTTCGACGATCCGCTGACCAAGGCCACGACGCTCAAGCTCGGTGGCCGCCTCGAGCGGGCCGAGTCGGAGATCGGGCGCACGAAGGCCGCCTCGAACAGCTACGGATTTCCCTCGCCCCAGGAGGCGCGGCTCGCCCGCACCCAGACCGGCCACGAGGTTTCGGCGACGGTCGGGCTCGTGCACGCGGCGTCCGACTCGTTGAGTCTGCTCGCGCGGACCTCGCTCGCGCGAAAGCCCGCGGGCTTCACCGCCTTCACCGGTAATCCCGCGCTCGCGGGTTTCCAGGCCGAGCAGTCGTGGGCCAGCGAAATCGGCCTCACCTTCGGCCCGCCGAAAGGGCGGTTCGGCGGCAGCGTCTTGGGGTTCTGGACCAAGATCTCCGACTATCAATTCGAGCGCACGGTGCCGGGCTCCACCGACTTCGTGGTGGTGAACGCGCCGCAGGTCATCTCGCGCGGCCTCGAGGCGAAGTTCATGTGGAATCCCGTCGAGCGCGTCTGGTGGGATTTTCAGGCCGGCTACACGGAGGTGACTTTCGACCAGCACCGCGATGCGACGGGCGCGAGCGTGAAGGGCAAGCATGTGCCCTTCATCCCGGCGGCCACGCTGCGCACCGGCGTCACGGTGAATTTTGGCCAGGGCTTTACCGGCAACGCGAGTTACGCCCTGGTCGGCCGGTCGTTCTTCGATGAGCGCAACACCGCCATGTTCTCGCAAAAATCCTACGGGATCGTAAACGCCCAGCTCCGCTACCGATTCGATCGCTGGACCACGACCGTCTACGGCCAGAATCTGACCCAGGAAAAATACTACCAGTTCATCAACCCGGAGATCTTCGCCGGCAGTCCGGGCGCCCCGCGCCGATTCGGCGTCCAGCTCACTTTCGTCTATTGAGTGGACCTTGCGAGCACATCGGGTCGCGCGCGAACACCGACGGTATCGCGGCCCGAGGTTGCGGGGCGATCGCCCGCTCCGCGGTGGTCCCGGTCTGCCTGTTGCTCGCAGCCGTCGCCGTCGCGGCGGATGAGTGGCCGGAGTTTCGCGGAGCGACGGGCCAGGGAAACGCCAGCGGGGCGGAGCCGCCCATCGAGTGGTCGACGACAAAAAACGTCGCGTGGAGACAGCCGGTGCCGGGCGCGGGCTGGTCCTCGCCCGTGATCGGCGGCGGCCGGGTGTTTTTGACCAGCCGCCTCGCGGCCGCGACCGGCGATGTTTCGTTGCAGCTATTGTGCTTCGACGCTGCGACCGGCCAGATCGAGTGGCAGGCGGAGATCTTCGGATCGGCGGAGGTGCCGCCGCGGCCGGGCCATGAGAAATCGCTGCCCGCGAGTGCGACCGCGGTCATCGACGGCGAGCACATCTACGTCTACTTCGGCCACCACGGGGCCGCCTGCCTCGATCGCTCCGGCCGCATCGTCTGGCGAAACCCCCTGCTGCGTTTCGATTCCGGCCCGGCCAACGCCAGTTCGCCCGTCATCGTCGGCGATCGCTTCATCTATCTCGCGGAGGGAGCGATCGCCCCCTCCGTCGTGGCGCTGGACAAGCACACCGGAAAAATCCTCTGGCGCGTGCGCCGCACGCTCCCCACCAAGCTCAAATTCTCCTTTGGCACGCCGCTGGCAATCGTCGGGGCAGGACGGTCGCAGCTGATCGTGCCGGGGGACGGCTCCGTCGCGGCGCTCGATCCGCAGGATGGCCGCGAGATCTGGCGCGTGCGCCACAGCGAAATCTACGCCGTGATGCCGCGCCCGGTCTTCGCGCACGGCCTGGTCTTCGTGAGCGCGGGTTACAATCGCGGGGAGCTCCGCGCGATCCGGCCCGACGGCACGGGCGATGTCACCGACACCCACGTCGTCTGGCGCACGATCAAGGGTGCCCCGGTCACTCCGGGGCTGGTGGCCGCCGGCGACGAGCTCTACGCCGTCAACGATGCCGGCGTGGCGACGTGCTGGGAGGCCGCCACCGGCCGGGTGGTGTGGCAGGAACGCATCCCGGGCAACTACTCGGCGTCGCCCATCGCGGCAGACGGACGCATTTATTTTCAAAACGAAACCGGCATCGGCACCGTGCTCCGGGCCGGCCGGGCGTTCGCCGAACTCGCATCGAACGACCTCGGGGAGCCCACGCTCGCCTCGTATGCGGTCGCAGAGCACGCGGTGTTCATCCGCACCGCCGGCCACCTTTATCGGATCGAACGCCAGCCGTGACGGCTAATACCAACTACGATGAGCCTTGGGATTTCTGGTGGTCGGGCGCGCCGTCAGAACATTCGAGGACGGCCCAGCGGTCCGTCCCTCCCTTCAGTCCAACGCCGTTGAGTAATTGGCACAATTTGTTCGATTTTATCTTTCCTCGGAACCAAGCGTTTGCTTGCCGCGGCGAGTTGGTATTCAATTATCTTTCGTCTACTAAGTAACCGACCGGCTTCCGCATAGTAACGGAAGCCCGTCCCGTCCGTCTCGCGTCATTCTCAGCCCTCACCGTCCTATGAGCATCACCGCCCGCCTCCGTCCCCTCGCCCTCGTGTGGTCTATCGGCCTCAGCGTGTGCAGCCTGCACGCCGCCTCCGGCTGGCTCAACTGGCGCGGGCCAGACCAGAACGGCATTTCGCCCGCCAAGCAAAAGCTCGTCACCGACCTCACCCTCGGCGGGCCCAACGACCGCTGGACGTTTAAGGCCCACGGCGCGGGGACGCCCGTCATCGCCGACGGCCGGGTCTACGCCATGTGCTACTACGGCGAGACCGGCGGCGACGTCGAAGAAGCGATCGTGTGCCTCGACGTGAAGAACGGCGCGAAGCTCTGGGAACACCGCTTCAAGGACTTCCTGAGCGACACCGTCTACAACCGCTACGCGATTGGCGCCCCCTACGTCGAGGCCGAGACGGGCAACATCTACTGCGAATCGGCCTGCGGCGTGATCACGTCCTTGACGCGCGACGGAAAAATCATCTGGCAACGCTCCATGATGGAGGAGTTCGGCCGCCTGACATTTCCGAACAGTCGCACCGGCGCCCTCGTCACCGATGGAGAGTTCTTGTATGCCAAAGGCATCACCGCCAATTGGGGCACCGACGGCCCGGCGCGCAACCGCTACTACGCGTTCGAAAAACGCACGGGCGAGCTCGTCTGGGCGAGCACCCCGGGAGTTGAGCCGGTCGACAATCCCATGGGCGCGCCGGTCTTCGGCGATCTCGGCGGCCATCGTGTCTTCTACGTCGGCACCGGCTGCGGCCACGTCGCCTGCATCAACGCCCGCACCGGCGAACCCGTCTGGCGCTTCAAGCTCTCCAACGGCGGCCTCAACTCCGACGTCCTCCTCGCCGGTCCCGGCAAGCTCATCGCGATCCACGGCAAGGAAAACATCGACACGTCTACGCAAGGTCGCCTCGTCGCCCTCAAGATTCCCACCGAATATCCCACGGGCCCAAAGCCCGTCATCCTCGGCAAAGAGGCCGAGCTCTGGCGCAACGACGAATTCAGCGCCTTCACCAGCTCACCGCTGCTCGTCGACGGCCGCGTTTACTCCACGGGCACGACCGGACTCTTCCAATGCGCCGACGCTGCGACGGGCGCGACGATCTTCGCCGAGAAACTCGGCGCCGACCAAGTCCACGCCTCGCCCGCCTATGCCGACGGCCGCTTTTACGTGCCGATGCACGAGGCGCGCTTCTTCGTCATCGAGGTCAAAGGCGACAAGCCCGTCATCGTCTCGAACAACAAGATGGAAGCCGGCACCGTCTGCCTCGGTTCACCGGCGTTCTACGGCGACTCGATTTTCTATTTCACCAAAGACGGCCTGCACTGCTTCGGTCCGAAAACCAGCGCGCCAATCATCCCGGCCGCGATTCCCGGGCCCGCGCCCGCCGCGCTCTCCACCGCGCCCATCGCGGCGCTGCAAGTCGTGCCAGCGGAGTTCACGCTTTACGCCGGCCAGTCGCAGGCGTTCAAAATCTGGGGCCTCGACGCCACCGGGCGCCGAGTGAAGGACGTGACCGCCGAGACCACTCTCGCGAAATTCATTCCTCCCACCGCGCTCGTGAAATCCGAGGTCGATGGCGAGATCGTGGGCAACGTCGTCAAAACCACCCCGGCCGCGAAGATCTCCGCCGGCTCCTTTCAGGCCAAGTGGAACAACCTCGCCGCCACCGCTCGCGGCCGCATCCTTGCCGGTTACGGCTACAAGGAGAACTTCGACGCGTTGCCCCTCGGCCAGAAAAACACCGAGGGCACGGATGTCGGGTTCCCGCCGCTGCCCTGGCTCGGCGCGCGCCTGAAGTGGCACGTCTTCGAGCGCGACGGCGGCAAGGTTTTGGGCAACCGCCTCGATTCGCTCCTCTTCATGCGCACGATGAACTTCATCGGCGGCCCCGACATGAAAAACTACACGATCGAGGCCGACGTGATGACCGACGGCAACCGCCGCATCATGTCGAACGTAGGCCTCATTAACCAGCGCTACCTGTTCAACATGGCCGCCAACAACCGCATCCTCGAAGTCACGAGCAACGCCGAGCGCTTCACGGCTTCCGTCCCCTTCGAGGCCGCCGCCAACACGTGGTATCACCTGAAGACGCGCGTGGACCACGACAAGACGGGCGAAGGCGGCTTCGTCCGCGCCAAACTCTGGCCGCGCGCCGAACCCGAGCCCGCCAAGTGGACGCTTGAAGTGCATCAGGCCAAGCTCCACACGCACGGCGCCCCCGCCGTCTACGCCTTCTCCCCGCAAAGCCAAAAGCGCGTCTTCATCGACAATCTCGCCATCACCGCCAATGAATAACTTCGAAATTCCCTTCTCCGGCGTAGGGCCGGCGCTTGTCGCCGTGCCGCGGCTTGCCGGCAAGCGGCAGCCCTACAAAATCCTGTTCGCCGCAGCGCTCCTGGCGACGCCCCTGCTTCGCGCGGCCGACTGGCCCATGTGGGGCGGTTCGCCCACGCGCAACATGGTCTCCAGTGGCAAGGGCCTCCCCGCCCCCGACGAAATCGCCGCCGGAAAATTTCTCCCGAAGAGCGAGACCATCGATCCCAAGTCCACCAAGAACGTGCGCTGGGTCTCGAAGCTCGGCTCCCAAGCCTACGGCAGTCCCGTCGTGGCGGGCGGACGCGTTTTCGTCGGCACCAACAACGAGGCGCCCCGCGATCCCAAGCAGACCGGCGACCGCGGCATCTTGATGTGCTTCGACGAAAAGACCGGCGAATTCCTCTGGCAACTCGTCGTCCCGAAACTCGGCTCCGGCAAGGTCAGCGACTGGGAATACGTCGGCATCTGCTCCTCGCCCGCGATCGAAGGCGACCGCGGCTACGTCGTCACCAATCGCGGCGAAGTCGTCTGCTTCGACGTCAAGGGCCAGTCCGACGGCAACCAAGGCCCGTTTATGGATGAAGGGAAATTTTCCGCGCAAGACGGCAAACCCACCGAAGTCACTCCCAAGTGCGCCGACATCCTCTGGGTGAGCGACGTCCGCACCGAGCTCGGCATCTTCCCCCACAACATCTCGAGCTGCTCGCCGCTCATCGTCGGCGAAAAACTCTACATCGCCACCTCCAACGGTGTCGACTGGTCGCACCTGAACATTCCCGCACCCTTCGCCCCGGCCGTCGCCGTGCTCGACAAAAACACCGGAGCCGTCGTCGGCGAAGAAATCTCCGGCGTCTCGAAACGCGTGCTCCACTGCAGTTGGAGTTCTCCCTCCTTCACCACCGTCAACGGCCAGGCCATGGTCGTGTGGGGCGGCGGCGACGGTTGGTGCTACGGTTTCGATCCCGTGCCCGTGAAAGACAAAGACGGCACGCCCGTCCTCAAAGAACTCTTCCGCTACGACGCCAATCCGCCCGAGTATCGCAACAAGGACGGCCAGCCCCTGAAATACGCGACCTTCAACGGCCCCAGCGAACTCATCTGCACCGTCGTCGTGCAAGACGGCCGCGCCTACATGTCCATCGGCCAAGACCCCGAACACGGCGATGGCATCGGCATGTTCAGCTGCATCGATCTCAACGGACGCGGTGACCTCAGCGGCAAGGCCCTCTGGACCAGCAAGGGCATCGGACGCACGATCTGCACCCCGAGCGTCGTCGGCGGGCTGGTTTTCCAAGCCGAGTATAACGGCAACATCCACTGCTTCGACGCCAAGACCGGCAAAGAGCAATGGGTCCACGCCACCAATAGCCGCATCTGGTCATCCACTCTCGTCGCCGACGGCAAAGTCTACTGCGGCACCGAAGACGGCGAACTCGTCGTCCTCGCGGCCACGCGCGAGAAAAAGGTCGTCGGAAAAGTCGAGTTCTACAGTCCCATCTACAGCACGCCAGTGATCGCCAACGACACCCTCTTCGTCGGCACGATCACCCACCTGTATTCCATCGGCCGGTAGCGGCCTTCAAGCGGCGCGCGCCGCTCAAAGGTTCGCCGGAGGGCGGCGAGGCGATTATTTCGCCGTTTCCGTCGTCGTCTGGTAAGCCCGCGCGCGGAAGAGGAAGTCCACGATGCTGCCCTCGTGGGGTTGGAACCAGTTGAGCTGCACGGTGGGCATCGCCCCGATGTTCAGGCGGTCGATGTTGCGCGCGTCGAGCAGCGCCCGGCTGAATTTCGCGTCCTTCGTGATCGCCGAACAAACCAGCGTCTGGCCGATCTTGGCGAGCATCTGCTCCTGCGGGCACTCGACGACGGTGGCGAAGGGAAACATGTATTCCTTTTTCACCATCGCCACCTCGGGCGAAGCGCAATGCACGATGGTGGGGCGCACGTAGTCGCAGCGCTCCATCTTCACCAAGCGGTCGCCGCCGCGATACTTCGCCGTGACGTCCACGACGCCGGGTTCCTTGAGCGCAGCCTCGATGTCCTTGTCGATTCCTTCCGCCTGGCCCGTCACCGTAAAGGCGGCGAGGGCGGCCTTCGGATCCGTGGGCGGCAGCGGCGCGATGGGGCCGAGCTTTTTCGCGAGGGCGTCGGCGATCTCCTTCGTGTGGCGGGAGGCCCAGACGCCCGAGCAGTTGATGCAACCGCGGCCGCTGTTGATGGCGATGCTCGTCGCCATCAGGTCGATGTATTTCTCCCAGTTGTCCACCTCGTCGTCGCCGAGGAGAATTTTGCTGAAGCCGGGACCGTGCACTTGGACGGCGGGGTTGCCGTGGTAGCGTTCGACGGTGGCGGTCGAGCCGAAGATGAGCGTCTTGGGGCAGTGGGTGAGCACGGCGGCGCCGACTTCGGCCGCGCCAGGATAAATCGAGATCGCCTCCTTCGGGATGCCCGCTTGAAAAAACGCCTGCGTCATCCGCCAGGGCGTCCAAGGTTCCTGCGGTCCGGGTTTCAGGACGAGGCCGATTTGCAGCGGGATGATCGGGAGCCAGAGGCCGTGCACCCCAGGCGAGTTGGAGGGCAACACCATGCCGAGCACCGGCGTCAACGCCTGATAGCTGCGCATGACGCCGTTCTCCATCCCGTAGCCGCGCGTGAGGATATCGAAATCCAAGCCGCGGGTCAGCGAGGAGAGGATGGCCTCGAGATTTTGGAGCACATAGGCGAGCTTCCCCATGTTAAAGCGGGACATGTGCTCGGGGAGTCCCGTCGTGGCGGACTGGCATTTGACGAACTCGTCGGGCGTCTGCGTGCCGTCACCCGCCGGGAGCGTGGCGTTGATGAAGAGGTCACCGGCCTTGCGGCACATCGCGAGCAGCTCTTTACAGGGAATTTCCCGGAGCACGGCGCGCGCGCGCTCCGCGTGCCGCATGTCGCGCGCGATGATGCCGGCGTTGGCCTGGCTGACCTCGGCCAGCTGCTCGCCCGTGGCGTGATGGAAGACTTTGTCGACTTCCAAGCTTTTGTAGGGCTCGCCCCAGCGGAGGATTGGGAAATGAATCATGGGTGAAGAAGTTTTTGGATGTGAAGAACTGTATCGTTCTCGTTCTCGAGCCTGAGCGGACTGCTACGAGAGAAAGATTAAGAGAACGAAGAACGAGAACGATTACTCAATACACTCCGACGGTCGTCGTCGCGGCGAAGACGCGGTAGGGTCGCACGCCGCTCACGCCGTCCCACGGAAACTCCGCGCACGGCGCCTCGAGTTCCGCTTCGTCGCGTTCGAAAAAGCGGGGCACGAAGAACTCCTTCGTCAGCGTGGTGATCATGACGCGTCCGGTCTGGCCGTGCTGGGTGATGGGTTTCTCGTTATCGTCGACGTCCACGAGTTGAATGACGGCGCGAGGCTGGGGCGCGTGGTAAATGATCTTGAATTGGTTCTCGGGACGGAGCGTCTCCGCGCGCGCGAGGCCCATGAGCGTGTTGCCGTAGCACGCGGCGAGGTAGACTTTGGGGCCGAGCAATTCCTCGACGGCGAACCGCGCCCATTGCGCGGTCATCTCGGTGCCGCCGCAGAAGATGCCCGTGATGCCGGACTTTTCGATGCTGGACCCCTTGGCCTCCAAGCGCGCGGCGAGCGCGTCGAGCAGCTTGGGCGTGACGAACATGCATTTGATGTCGTGGCCGGCGGAAAGAATCGTCAGGGCCTGATCGATCACGTGATCAGAGTAGAGTTTCAGTTCGTCCATCTTGCCGCGCTTGATCAGCTTCACGACCCAGCGCGGGTCGAGATCGACACAAAAACAAATCCCGCCGCGATGTTGGCAGAGATGCTCGACCGCCAGGCGGAGGCGGCGCGGGCCGGACGGCCCCAGCATGAGCCAGTTGGCGCCTTTCGGAAATTGGGCGTCCGGCAGGGTCTCGGAGAGCATCTCGTAGTCGATGCGGAAGTCGTCGACGACCACGCGGCTCTTCGGGATGCCAGTGGTGCCGCCGGTTTCGAAGACATAGGTGGGTTTGTTCGCGTAGGCCTTGGGCACCCAGCGGCGGACGGGGCCACCGCGGAGCCACTCGTCCTCGAAGTGGCCGAAGCGGTTGAGGTCGGCGAATGACTTGACCTCCTGGCGCGGATCCCATCCGGCCTGCTTGGCCCATTCGAGCCAGAAGGGCGTGCCGGTCTCCGGGGAGAAATGCCATTGGATGATTTCGCGGACGTGAGCGTCCAGCTTTTCGGCGGCGCTCTTGACGGCGGCGGGGGAGACGGAGGCAGTCTGGCTCATGGGTGGCTTTTCTTTTGGGCGGTGTTCAATGGATAAACTTCGGGTGGTCCCTGCGACCATCTGCCGTCAGGATGAGCCGAAGACGCAAACCTCGGTCTGGCCCGCCGTCAACGGGCGAGTAGCGAAACTGTCCACCGCATTCGCCCGATCAATTTCGATGCGGGAGGCTCGTCCCTGCGATTTTGTTTCGGCCAACTCAGCGCCGGAACGAGAATACCCTTGTCCGCCCTTTAGGAACTTGTCGGGCTGGCCTGTCCGCGGTGTGCGCGGTTTTCCCATTGCCTCACCTGTCCTTTCCGCGTCCGCCGCCTCCCCCATGATCAATCCTTTCGCCTCCCGACCCGCCCCCAAGCTCGTCTTCGGACCGGGTGCGCTGCGAGAACTGCCCGCCTGCGTGCGCGAGGTCGGCGGTTCAGCGGTGTTGCTCGTCAGCGACCGCGGGCTTGCGGGCTCAGGTCACCTCGACCGCGCGCAACGCCTCCTCGAAGCCGCGGGCATTCCGGTTTCGGTCTTCGCCGACGCGCAGGAAAACCCCACCGAGGCCGACGTCGCCGTGTGCCGCGACCACGCGCAGGGCCAGACCTTCGACTGCCTCGTCGCCCTCGGCGGCGGCAGCAGCCTGGACACCGCCCGGGCCTGTAATTTTCTCCTCACCAATGGTGGGGCGATGCGCGACTACCACGGCTACGGCAAAGCCGTGAAGCCCATGCTGCCGTTGATCGCGATCCCCACGACCGCCGGCACTGGCAGTGAAACGCAGTCCTACGCCCTCGTCAGCCGCGACGACACCCACGAGAAGATGGCTTGCGGCGATCCGAAGGCGCGGGCCCGCCTCGCCCTCCTCGATCCCGAGCTAACGGCCACGATGCCGCAGTCGGTCGCGATTCTCTCCGGCCTCGATGCGCTTTCCCATGCGCTGGAGTCGGCGGTCTCCACGCGGCGCAACGAAATTTCCGCCCTTTATTCCGAGGCGGCGTTTGGTCATCTCGCGATCGCGATCAACCGCGTCGTCGCCGGCTCGGCCACCAGCGACGACCGCGGCCACATGCTGCTCGGCGCGGCTCTGGCCGGCCTGGCCATCGAGAACAGCATGCTCGGCGCGGCCCACGCGTCGGCCAACCCGCTCACCGCCCGGCTCGGCGTCGTGCATGGTCAGGCCGTGTCGCTGATGCTCCCGTCCGTGATGCGGTTCAACTCCGCGGACCCCGCGACGGCCGCCATCTACGCCCGGTTATCGGACCGACTTAAAGCCTCGGGCGTCACGTCGCTGCCGGTGATTGATTGGGTGGTGGAGTTGATCAGCCAAGGTGCCCTCCCCTCGGTCGCGATCGCCGCGTCCGCTCTGCCCACCCTCGCGCAAGACGCGTCGAAACAGTGGACGGGGCAATTCAATCCCCGCGCGTTGCAGGTCGACGATTACGTCACACTCTACCGCCGTGCGCTTTCGATCCATGTCACCGGCTGATCGTTGCATCGTAGGCCGCGAGCTTGCTCGCACTCCGTGCCTGCCCAAGCGCGAGCAACCTCGCGGCCTACGGGAAGCCCTATCGGCCGCGCTCCTCGCGTGCGCCTTGGCCTTTACCGCCTGCGGCGACCGCTCCACCCCGGACTCGAAAAAAAAATCCGCCGCCCAAAAAACCACCGCCGCCCCCGAAATTTCCTGGCCCATGACCCGCGGCGGTCCCGCGCTCAGCGGCAACGTGGCCGCGAACCTCCCCCGCGATCCCGTGATCGCGTGGACGTTCACCGCGTCGGGCCCGATCTCCGCCGAAGCGGCCATCGTCGCCGGCCGCGTATTCGTCGGCACCGGCAAGGGCACGCTGCACTGCCTCGCCGCCGACACCGGCCGGGAGCGGTGGCACTTCGACACGAAGGACGCCATCACCGCCGCGCCCGCCCTCGCCGGCGGCCGAGTATTTCTCTCCTCCAACGACGGCCGGCTCTACGCCCTCGCGGCCGACACCGGCCAAGAGGCCTGGCAGTTTGCGAGCGAGGACAAGATCAGCGCCGGCGCGATCGCGATCAAGGCGCCCGATGGCTCCGCCGACTGGGTGCTGCTCAACGGCTACGATGGCACGACCCGCGTGCTCAACGCCGCCGACGGAAAAATTATTTGGAGCTACAAGACCGAGGACTTCATCAACGGCTCTCCCGCGGTCGTCGACGGCCGCTTCCTCGTCTTCGGCGGCTGCGATGCGCAACTCCACGTCGTGAACCTCAAGGACGGCACGCTCGTGCACAAGATTCCCACCAGCGCGCAAATCCCGGCCTCGATCGGCACCTTCGGGACGATGGCGTTCTGTGGCAACTACGCCAATCAGACCGTGGCCTTCGACGTCATTGGCGGCAAAGTCGCGTGGACTTACGAGGACCGTTCGCTCCCGTTCTTCAGCTCGCCCGCCATCAACGAGCGCCTGGTCTTGATCGGTTCGCGGGACAAGAGCCTGCACGCCATCCACCGCGCGACCGGCGAAAGCGCCTGGAAATTCAAGACGGGAGGCCGGATCGAGGGTTCGCCGATCTTGTTTGAGGATGGCGTGGTCTTCGGCTCGACCGACGGCCGGCTCTATGCCGCGGGCCTCGACACGGGCGCGGAGCTCTGGCAACTCGATCTCGGCGAATCGCTGGTCGCCTCCGCCGCTTTCGGTGATCACCAGATTATCGTGAGCGGCGAAAAGGGCACGGTGTTCGCAGTTCGCAGCCGCGCGCCGCAAAAACCCTGAACACATTTCCTGCGCCCTACGTCCAGCCGCCACTCCGACCATTCCCATGAACGAAGCGCCCACCAGCCCTGCCGCCCCGGCTAAGATGTCCACCCTGGCGGGAAACTATTTCATCTCGAACTACCCCCCGTTTTCGTTTTGGTCCGAGGACCAAAAAATCGAGGTCGAGCAAGCCCTCGACTCCCCACCCGCGCCCGGCGCGAAGCTCGGACTCTATCACCACATCCCGTTTTGCCGGAAGCGCTGCCATTTTTGCTACTTCCGGGTCTACACCGACAAGAATGCCCAGGACATCCAGACCTACCTCGACGCCACGATCACCGAGCTAAAGTCCATCGCCGAGCGCCCGCTCTTCCGCGGTCGCAAACCCCACTTCGTCTACTTCGGCGGCGGCACGCCTTCCTATCTCTCCGCCAAGCAGCTCCACGAACTCACGGACAAACTCAAAGCCGTCCTCCCGTGGGACGCCGCGCAGGAAGTCGCCTTCGAGGCGGAGCCCGGCACGCTCAATCCTGGCAAGCTCACCGCCATCAAAGAAGTCGGCGTCACCCGTCTCAGCCTCGGCATCGAGCACTTCGACGACCATGTGCTCGAAATCAATGGCCGCGCGCACCGTTCCGCCGAGGTGTTCACCGCCTACGAACGCGCCCGCGCCGAGAACTTTTCCCAGATCAACATCGATCTGATCGCGGGCATGCTGGAGGAGACCGAGGCGCTTTGGCAGCGCAACATCGAGCAGACCCTCGCCCTCCGTCCGGACAGCGTGACGATCTACCAAATGGAGGTCCCCTACAATACCACCATTTACAAAGAGATGAAGGCCGACGGAAAACTCGTCGCACCGGTGGCCGATTGGCAGACGAAACGCCGCTGGGTGAAAGAAGCCTTCGCCGCCCTCGAGAGCGCCGGCTACACCATCGCCAGCGGCTACACCGCTGTGCTCGACCCGTCGCGCACCAAATTTGTCTATCGCGACGAGTTGTGGACGGGCGCCGACTTGATCGGGTTGGGCGTCGCGTCCTTCTCCCACGCCGCCGGTGTCCACTATCAGAATGTCACCGAAATCGAACCCTACCTCGCGGCGCTCAACGCCAGAGAGCGTCCCGTCAAACGCGCTTTCCGCACCTCGCGCGACGAGCTCATGATCCGCGAATTCATCCTCCAGATGAAACTCGGCCGTGTCGCCCTCGGCTATTTCTCGGAAAAATTTGGGGTCGATCTCGCGCAGCGTTTCGCCGCGCAGCTCGGTCACCTCGCCGCCGAGGGTTTCCTCACCGTCGACGCCACGCACGTCCGCCTCTCCCGCGACGGCCTCCTCTGCGTCGACACCCTGCTGCACGAGTTCTTCCTCGCGCAGCACCGCACCAACAAGATCGTCTGACCGTCCCGTTTTTCCGCTCGTGGAAACCACGGATCAACCCGCCGTTCAGGCCTTGCCCACAGCCTTTGCGCGTTTCATGCGCGATTCCTGCCGGCTCCAGCTCGACGCCTTCCGGGCGTTGCCCGGTTCGAATCTGCCCGACGGCGCCCGACGCTTGCTCGACCATGGGCGCGACATGACGTCCACGCTCGCCGATTTTCACGCCAGCGATCTCCGCGTCGAAGTGCTGCAGGTCGGCGAGTCCGAAGATTTCTATCTGCGCGAGGTTTTTCTGCGCACGACCGCCACCGACCGGGTCGTCGAATACGGCGTGCTCGCCGTTGCGCTCAACCAATTCAACGCGGTCCAACGCACGGCACTCACCGCCGGCCGCACTCCCCTCGGCGCCATCCTGCACAAATTTGAAATTCCGTTCGACAGCTCTCCGCTCGGTTTTTTCGCCGTGCCCGCGTCGCTGCTTCCCTCGATTCCCGCCCCGTCTCCGGTCGCCACCGAGTGCTTCGGCCGTTTCAACCGCCTCGCGAAACCGTCGGGCGAGCCGCTCGCGTGGATCCTTGAAATCCTACCCTCGTCGTGAAAATCGTTTTCCTCACGGCCGGCACCGGCAGCTACTATTGCGGCGCCTGCATGCGCGACAACGCTCTCGCCCGCGAACTTCACCGCGCTGGCCACGACGTCACCATCGCGCCGATGTATCTGCCGCTGATCCTCGACGAGATCACGCTGGCCGGCGCGGAAAACGTCCCGGTTTTTTTCGGCGGCATCAATGTCTTCCTCCAGCAGAAAATTCCGCTCTTCCGGCATACGCCCGCTGCCTTTGACCGGCTGCTCAATTCCACCGGCCTGCTGCGGTGGGCTGCGCGCCACAGCCATATGACCTCCGCCCGCACGCACGGCGAGATGGCCGTCGAGATGCTCAACGTCGCCACGAGCCCCCTCCGCAAGGAGCTCGACAAACTCCTCGACTGGCTCGGTGGCGTCGCGAAACCCGATCTCGTGTGTCTCTCCAACGCCCTGCTCGCCGGCTTCACGCCCGAGTTGAAACGCCGGCTCGGCGCACCGGTCGCCGTCTTTTTTCAGGGCGAAGACTCGTTCCTCGACGGCCTGCCCGAACCCTACCGCGCGCAGTGCTGGGCCGCCCTAAAAACCCATCTCCCCACCGCCGATGCGCTCCTCTCCCCGAGCCACCGCTACGCCGATTACATGGGCCGTCGCCTCAGTCTCGCTCCGGCCTCCATCGAAGTTGTGCCCAACGGTATTTCCCTCGAGGGCTATGCCGCCGGCTCCGCCCCCGCCATCCCGACCATCGGTTACCTCGCCCGCCTGTGCCGCGAAAAAGGCGTCGAGCTGCTCGTCGACGCCTTCCTTTTGCTCGCCGGCGAACTCGGCGATTCCCGCACCCACCTGAAGATCGCCGGAGCCGCCACCGCCGGCGACCAACCGTTGATTGCCCAATTACAAAAACGTCTCGCCGCCGCCGGCCTCGCGTCGCGCGTCTCGTGGTTTCCCAACGTCTCGCGCGAAGAAAAAATCTCCTTTCTCCGCCGCCTGACGCTCTTCTCGGTGCCCACCCTCTACGAAGAAGCCTTCGGTCTCTACGTCGTCGAAGCGATGGCCTGCGGCGTCCCGGTCGTGCAACCCAACTCCGCGTCGTTTCCGGAGATCATCAACGCCACCGGCGGCGGTCTCTGCGTGCCACCCCATGATGCCCGCGCCTTGGCCCAGGCCTGGCAGCTGCTGCTCGCCGATGCACCCCGCCGCACGGCCCTCGGCCACGCCGGCCGATTGGGCGTTGAAAAACTCTTCAGTGCCCAGAGCATGAGCGCAAAATTCAGCGTGGTTGCCCGCCGCCTCACCGCGACGACGTGATCCGACCCTGCACCATGGACCTTCCCGCTCACTTTCATTTCAGCCACCGCCGCATGGTCGAATTCTCCGACACCGACCTCGCGGGCCTCATGCATTTTGCGAATTTTTTTCGTTTCGTGGAAAGCGCCGAGCACGCGTTTTTCCGCTCGCTGGGCTTGCGCGTGCACACGGCGGACGGCACCGCGCAGCAGGGCTGGCCGCGACTCGAAGTTTCCTGCCAATACCACCGACCCGCGCGCTTCGAGCAGACCTTGGAAATCTGCCTCCGCGTCGAGGAAGTCCGCACCAGCAGCTTGCGCTACGGATTCTGGATCTTGGCCGAAGGCGAAAAACCCCGGTCGGCCCTGGCCACCGGCTCGTTCACGATCGTCCACGTCGCCTTGGACACCGTGTCGCACACGATTCGCAAGGCGCCGATCCCCGCCGCGGTCCACGCCAAACTTGTGCGCCTCGCCGCTCCACCTCCCGCTTCAACCTGAACCCCTAAATCCAAAAACCTATGCAATGGCTCTACTACGTTCTTCTCACCGTCGTCACCTGGGGCCTCTACGGCGTCTATCTCCACAGCGGCCGGATGGCCATGGGCGACCCGGTCAACGGCCTGTATAAGGCGTTTCTTTTCGTCGGCGTGGCCTACTTCATCATCGCGGTGCTCGCGCCGCTCGTCGTGCTCAAGCTCAACGGCTCCGACTTCAACTTTCCGAGCAAGGGCGTCTGGATCTCTCTCTTCGCCGGCGCGCTGGGCGCGATCGGCGCGTTCGGCATTCTCCTCGCCTTCGGCGCCAAGGGCATGCCCACCGTCGTCATGGCCATCGTGTTTGCCGGCGCGCCGATCGTAAACGCCGTCGCCGCGACGCTGATGCATCCGCCCAAGGGCGGCGTTGGCGGCATCGCGTGGCAGTTCTATGCCGGCATCGTGCTGGCCGCAGCCGGCGGGTGCCTCGTCAGCTACTACAAGCCCGCGCCCGCCCCGAAGGCGGCCGTCGTAAAAACCGCCCCTCTCGCCTCTGGACAGCGCTGATCCCAACGTGGCGCTCGAGCAACAGCAACTGGCCGCGCTCAACCGCCTGATCGCCGCGATCGCGCCGACGAACCGTTTCTACCGGCCGCGACTCGTCGCCGCCGACGGTCTCGCCGGCTTCGCGTCGCTCGCGGAGTTTTCCGCCCGCATGCCCTTCACGACGAAGGACGAACTGGCCCGCGACCAACTCGCTCATCCGCCTTACGGCACGACGCTGACCTTTGCGCCTGAAACCTACACGCGTTTTCACCAAACGAGTGGCACCAGTGGTCGCCCCCTCATCTGGCTCGATAACGCCGACAGCTGGCAATGGCTCCTGGAAAACTGGAAGACGATTTGGCGCAGCGCCGGTGCGCGCGCGGGCGACGCCGTGTTCTTCGCCTTTTCGTTTGGGCCGTTTCTCGGTTTCTGGACCGCGTTCGATTCCGCCCAACAGCTCGGTCTCCGCACCATCGCGGCGGGCGGGATGAGCAGCAGCGAACGCCTGCACTTCCTGATTGCGCAACGACCACGCATCCTCTGCTGCACCCCGACCTACGCACTGCGACTCATCGATGTCGCGCGACAGGAGGGCATCGACCTCACGCAGTCGGGCGTCGAGCGCGTCATGGTGGCCGGTGAACCCGGTGGCAGCATCCCCGCAGTTCGCGACCGCATCGCACGAGGTTGGCCCGGCGCGGCGGTGGTCGATCATCATGGCATGACCGAGGTCGGCCCCGTTTCGCACGGCACCCCCGATCAGCCAGCCCTGCTGCACGTCATGCATGATCGCTACTATTGCGAGGTCGTGCGTCCCGGCACAAACGAGCCCGCCGCGCCTGGAGCTAGCGGTGAACTCATTCTCACCACCCTCGGCCGCGAAGCCTGTCCGCTGCTGCGCTACCGCACCGGTGACCTTGTGCGCCCTAGCACCGCACCCGGCGATGAGCCTGGTCGTTTCGCACTCTCCGGCGGCATTTTGGGCCGCGCCGACGATATGGTGATTGTCCGCGGCGTTAACCTTTATCCCGCCGCCGTCGACGCCGTCGTGTGCGCGATGGGTGGACTGCGCGAGTATCAGGTCGAAATCGACCGCCGCGCCGCCTTGCCCGAGGTGCGCATCCGCTTCGAACCGCTCGACGGCACGCTCGATCCGTCCGACGAATTCTCGCGTCGCCTGCGGAGCGCGTTTCAGGTCCGTATCGAAGTTGAGTGCGTGTCTGCCGGCACGTTGCCCACCCACGAGTTCAAAGCCCGCCGCTGGAAAATCGTCTCTTGAGACGGACGCCACTCTTCTCCCACGGATCAACCCGGATGAACACCGCTAGCCACCCCTTCCCGGGTCCGATCACAGGCTTTTTGATCCGGGTTCATCCGTGTCCATCCGTGGTTAAACCCTCCTCCGCTCGCGCCCTCCCATGATCGACCTGTCCCGCGTATCCAAAATCTACGAAAGCCCCGCCGGCCCGATCACCGTCCTGCGCGACCTCGACCTCCGCGTCGCCGCCGGCGAGTCCGTCGCCATCGTCGGCCCCTCCGGCAGCGGCAAGACCACGCTCCTCAATCTGCTCGGCGCCCTCGACCAACCCACCTCCGGCTCGCTCACCATCGACGGTGTCGCGCTCGGTGGACTCGACCCCGCCGCCGCCGCGCGTTTCCGCAACCGCTCCATCGGTTTCATTTTCCAACTCCACTACCTGCTCCCTCAGTGCACGGTCCTGGAAAACGTCCTCGTGCCGCGCCTCGCCGGCGGTTGGGACGAACCCGTCGCCGCCACCCGCGCCCGCGCCGAAACCCTCCTCGAACATGTCGGCCTACGCGACCGCCTGACGCACCTGCCATGGCAACTGTCCGGCGGAGAACAACTCCGCGCCGCCATCGCCCGCGCCCTGATCAACCAGCCGAAGATCATCCTCGCCGACGAACCCACCGGCTCCCTCGACCCCTCGACGGGCGAACGCATCGCCGACCTCCTCCTGAGCACCAACGCCGGCGCCCAGACCGCCCTCGTGGTCGTCACCCACAATTCCGCCCTGGCAGCCCGCCTGGCCACAACCTATCAGTTCGAGCAGGGCAGGCTCGTGCCCCAACGGAGCACCAGTCGATAGCCCGGGGCAACGCCCCGGGAATATATGACGAAAAATCCCAGCCCTGAAAGGGCGTAAGTTCATTTTCCTCCCGTGCCGCAATCCCTCGCTCAAATTCTTGTTCATGTGGTATTCTCCACGAAAAACCGCGAACCGATTTTGACTCCGGATATCCACCTCGATCTTCAGGCCTACATCGGAGGCATCGTCGGAAACCTCGATGGTATTCTCCTGAAAGCCGGCTCCGTCGCTGACCACCTCCATTTGCTCATCGCCCACCCCCGCACCTGTGCCCCCGCGCATGTGGTAAAAGAAATAAAAGCCGGCTCCTCCAAGTGGCTGAAAACGCGCGACCCACGCTACGCCGCCTTTCACTGGCAAACTGGCTATGGCATGTTTTCCGTAAGTCCATCCCATCGGCCCGCCGTGGAGACCTATCTCGCGAATCAAGCAGACCACCATCGCAAGATCACCTTTCAGGACGAATACCGGAAACTCCTGCAAAAATACGCCATCGCCTACGACGAACGCTATGTGTGGGACTGACCAAGTTTCGCCCCTTCAGGGCTCCTGCTTGGTAACGCCACGCGTTCCCGGGGCGATGCCCCGGGCTATCAACTTCCGCCCCTTCGGGGCGGTCCGCCTCAAGCAACAATCATCAAGCAAACGGAGATTCTCGATACGATTGTTTGCCGTTGCCCGATCCGGCACCAGCGAGCCCCGGCGTCCGCTCTGCGCGGGCCCACTCCCACCCTTCGCGGTTCGTCGATCCGACACCAGCGAGCCCCGAAGGGGCGCAAAGATGATAGCCCGGGGCAACGCCCCGGGAATCCCCCATCCCAAAAATTCATTAGCCCTGAAAGGGCGTAACCCACTACGCCGCGCACCGCGGATCGCTTGCCCGATGCCCCTCGTGACGCGGCCCTCCTTCCGATGAACGCGTTTCGCTACGTCCTCCGGAGTGTCGCGCACTATCGCGCTGCCTACCTCGGCGTGCTCGCCGGGGCGGTGCTCGGCGCAACTGTCCTCCTCGGGGCACTCTTCGCCGGCGATTCCGTCGCCGCTTCGCTCCGGCGCATCGGCGAACAACGCATCGGCCGCGCGACGCACGTCCTCGCCTCCGGTGACCGTTTCTTCCGTCAGGCTCTCGGCGACGATCTCACCGCCGCCGCCGGCGTCCGCGCCGCTCCCGTCCTCCTGGCCCGCGGCACGGCGACCAATCCTTCGACGCGTGCCGCCGCCAACCAGGTTCAACTCGTCGGGGTCACGCCGGCCTTCTGGTCGTTCGCCCCGCAATCCACCACGGTCCCACTCGCGGCCGCGAAATCGGTCATCGCCATCAACGACACCCTCGCGCGTCGGCTCCGACTTTCCGTCGGCGACACCCTGGTTGTCCGCCTCCAAAAACCCGGCGTCCTCGCCGGCAACGCGCCCATCGCCGGCGCCGAGGGAAAACTGGAATCCCTGCGTTGCGAGGTCACCGCCATCGTAGGCGACGCGTCGTTCGGCCGCTTCAATCTCGAAGCGACGCAAGTGGCGGTGCCCACGGTTTTTCTCCCGATCGAATTACTGCAGGAAGTCTTCCAGCGTCCGCAACGCGCCAACCTCCTCCTGCTCGACAGCGCGAAACCCGACGCCGCGCTCACCGCGGCGCTCGGCCGCGTCCTGCGCCTCGCCGACTACGGACTCACTCTGAAATGGCGCGAGCAACCGGCGGCGTTCGAGGTCGGGTCGGAGCGCATCTTCCTTGATCCGGAGATGGCCGAGGCGCTGACCCGCGCGCTGCCGGCCGCCCAGCCGGTCGTCACTTATCTCGTGAACGAGCTGCGGGCCGGCGACCGCACCACCCCGTATTCGATCGCGACGGCGACGACCGCAACCGCCGCGCCCTTCCTGCCGCCTGATCTCGGCCCGCGCGAGATCGTGCTCAACCGTTGGCTCGCCGACGACCTGCAGGCGAAGCAAGGCGATGAAGTTCGCGTCACGTATTATCAAGTCGGCCCGGCCGACACGCTCATTGAACAGCAGACGGCTTTTCGCGTCCGCACGGTCATCCCGCAGGCCGGCCTCGCCGCCGACCGCGCGTGGATGCCGGATTTTCCCGGCATCAGTGATTCCAAACATCAAAGTGATTGGGACCCCGGGCTCCCGCTGAAACTCGAGCGTATCCGCCCGCACGATGAAAAATACTGGGACGAGTTTCGCGGCGCACCCAAAGCGTTTTTCTCCCTCGCCGCCGGCCGCGAAATGTGGGCCACGCGCTGGGGCACGCTCACGGCCCTGCGTCTTCCACTCCTGCAGCCACAGGCCGCCGAACTCGAACGCACGCTCCTCGCCGCACTGCAGCCCGAGATGAACCAGCTCTTGGTGCGCAACGTCCGCGCCAGCGCCCAGGCTGGCGCGCAATCCGCCGTCGATTTCGGCGGCCTCTTCCTCGGCATGAGTTTTTTCCTGATCCTCGCCGCGCTCGGCCTCGTCGCGATGTTGTTTCAACTCTGCCTGCTCCAGCGCAATCGCGAAGACGCCCTCCTCGGCGCCGTCGGCCTGCCCGCGCGCCAAGTGTTGCGCTGGCGCCTCGCCGAGGGCGCCGTCGTCCTCGTCATTGGCGCGGCGCTGGGTTTGCCGCTCGCCGCACTCTACACTCGTGGCATCCTTCGTTTCCTCGAAACCATTTGGGCCGGTAACGGCGGCGCTGCTACGTTCGCCTTCGCCGCGCAGCCCACGAGTGTCGCCGTCGGCATCATCATCTTTGTCGCGTGTTCACTCGGAGCGATCTGGCTGGCCGTGCGCCGCCAAGCGCGCACCGCGCTCTCGATCCGGCTCGCCGCGCACACCGAAGCCACCGTCGCTCCCGAAAAAATCCGCCGCCGCTCGCTCGTGATCGCCGCCACGTCCGCCGTGATCGGCGCAGCGGCCCTCGCCCTCTCGGGCCGTGGTCTGCCGGCGCAGGGCGCATTCTATCTCGCGGGTTTCGCCTTCTTGGCGGCCGGCCTCGCGTTGTGCCGGGCCTGGCTCACGCGCGCGCCCGCCGTGAGCCGCGACGCGCCACTCGACGCCGCCTATCTCGGCACGCTCAACCTCAAAGCGCGCCGGTCGCGCAATCTCGCCGTCGTCGGTCTCATCGCGACCGCCGTCTTCATGGTGCTCTCCGTCGCATCATTTCGAAAACACGTCGGCTCCGAGTGGCTCGTGCGCGCCAGCGGCACCGGCGGCTTCGCGCTCCAAGTGGA
>SIBG01000073.1 GCA_009695305.1 Opitutus sp.
AACGAGCCGTTGAGGTTGAGCATGCCGACGAGTCCTGGCCATGTGCCGCTCCAATTGGCGACCGTCAGGATTGGTGCGCGATGCGAGATGAGTCCGTGCAACAGATGGTGGGAATATTGCCACACGGCCTCGGCGACGATGAGCGGTGTTTCCGGATCGATCTTGGAAAACACTTCCATTCCCTCCTTCTGCGACTGAATGAAACCGTGTTTGCGCGCCGGCACGTAGGGGTGCGCGCGGACGAGCGTGTAGCCGAGCCGCGCGACGGCGGCGGTGAGGCCTTGCTCCATCGCGCGCTGCGCGGGCCAGCAGACTTCGTTGGCGGACTGGCGGAGGTCGCCGTTGGCGACGAGCAGAACGGTTTTGGATTTTGCCATGGGAGTGAAGGTGCAGAGGGGGGATTGGGCCGGCGGGCCCCGTTTTTTCATCGCGAGGTGCGCGAAGCGCGCCTTGGCGATCCAGCTGGATTGCTTCGTCGCTGCGCTTCTCGCAATGACATTTGAGGGCTAGAGAAAATCGGCCGGCAAGAGCCAGAGAGAATGCGCTCGAAATGGGTGGGCGGGAATGGATAGAAGTGGCATTCGCATGGAGAAAATCGGCCAGCCCAATCCCTCCGACCTGCTTTCCCAGCAGGTCACCGGCACCCGGTATTTTTTCCTCAATCTCGCGCCGCGGCGCGCGGCGGCGCTGACGCTCGTGATGGGCGGTCGGGAGCACTGCAATCCCGACTACGTCATCTCGCGGCGCAATTTCCCCTTTTACGTGCTGGAATACGTCGTGGCCGGCCGCGGCGCGGTGAAACTCGACGGCCAGTCGCACGCGCTCAGGCCGGGCGTGGTGTTCGTCTCGGCGCCGACCACGCGCTGCGAGATTCACACCGACCCGCGGGACACGATGGAGAAATATTTTCTCGCCGTGGCCGGCGCCGAGGTGCCCGGCCGACTGCGGCGCTGCGGGGTCCCGGTGGGTCGCGCCCGCCAGCTCGCGGCCCACGCGGAGGTCACGAGCGTGCTCGAGGATCTGGTGCGCGAGGGCCAGCGTTCGGGCGCCCTGGCGCAGCGCATCTGCGCGGCGCTCTTTGAACTGCTGCTGTTGAAAATCGAGGACACCTCCACGCTGGCGCCGCACGCGAGCGAGCCGGCCCGCGAAGCGTTTCTCCGCTGCAAGGCGCTGATCGACGCGGGGGCCGAGGGGCTCGCCACGCTTGAGGAAATCGCGAGGACCGCGGGCGTCGAGGCGTCCAGCGTGTGCCGCTGGTTCCGCCGCTACCAGGGCACGAGTCCCTACCAGTATCTCCTGCGCCGCAAAATGAACCTCGCCGCCGAGCACCTCGTCGAGAACGGCGGCCTCGTGAAGGAAGCCGCGCAGCGCGTGGGCTTCGCCGACCCGTATCATTTTTCGCGGGCCTTCAAATCCATCCACGGCGTCGCGCCCCGCGATCTGCTGCGTTATCGTCATCCGGCTTGATTCCATGACCGTTACCCCCACGCAAATCCGGCGCGTCGAAATCGTCCCGCTCGACATTCCACTCTTTGAGCCGTTCGGCATCTCCGGCGGCGCGCAGGCCGCGGCGAACAACGTGCTCGTCACCCTCGAACTCGCCGATGGCACCCGCGGCTACGGCGAAGCGGCCCCGCTGCCCGCCTACAACGGCGAGACGCAGGCCGACGCGCTCGCGACGCTCCGCGCCGCCCAGCCGTGGCTCGCCGGCCGGGCCGCGAGCGTGGAAAACTGGCGCGCGTTCGCCACGGAGTTTCGCACGCGTGGCGGCGCGAAATGCGGTTCGGCGCAGTGCGCATTTGAGATGGCGCTACTTGATGTGCTCACGAAGCAGCGCGGCGAGCCGCTGTGGAAATTTTTCGGCTCTTCGACGGGCTCAGGGCAGGCGGCGCCAGCGCAGCTCGAAACGGACATGACCGTCACCACCGGCACGCCCGCCGAAGCCGCCGACAGCGCGCGCGCGATTCTCAAGCGCGGCATCCGCCTGATCAAGGTGAAGGTCGGCGGAAAAAAAGGGCCCGCGCACGATCTCGAACGCGTCGCAGCGATCCACGCCGTCGCGCCCGATTCGCCGCTGATTCTCGACGGCAACGCCGGCGTCTCCCGCGCCGCCGCGAGCGAACTCGTCCGCGGGCTTAAGGCCCGGGGCATCGCGCCCGCGCTGCTCGAACAATGGCTCGCAAAAGACGATCTGGCCGGGGCGCGGGCCCTAGGCGAAGAGAGCGGTTGGCTGGTGGCAGCGGACGAAAGCGTGACGAGCGCGGATGATGCGCGGCGCGTGGTGGCCGAGCGCGCGGCGGGCGCGATCAACATCAAACTGATGAAGGGCGGCGTCGCGGCCGCCCTAGATATCGTCGCGGTCGCGAAATCGGCCGGGCTGAAACTCATGATCGGTGGCAACGTCGAATCGATTCTCGCGATGACGGTGTCGGCGTGTTTCGCGGCCGGGCAGGGTGGGTTCAAGTTTGCCGATCTCGACACGCCGATGTTTCTCGCGGCGAATCCGTTCGATGGCGGCTATGCGCTCGATGGCGGAAAGATTTCCGTTGCCCACATCGCGGCGGGTCACGGCGTCACCCCAAAGTCCGGAACGAAAGTGTCACCCAATGGGTGACATTTGTTGCCCAGTCCAAACGGGCCAACAGTTTCGACGGTAATGTGGATTTTATGGGTTAGTAGGAGTTTTATTTGATTTCCTACTTTTTATGTTTGACGGATTACGTGACGCAATTCCTGTTCGCTCTATGAGCACACCCTTTGCCTCCGATACCGTTTGGTTCACCACCAAGGGCCAGGTCGTCATCCCGCGCAGGCTGCGGAAGGAATTTCACATCGAGGAAGGCACGCGCGCCGTGGTGACAGCGACGCCGGAAGGCATCCTATTGAAACCGGTGACGCGCCACTCAATCAACCGGCTGCGCGGTATCCTCAAGCGCAAGCCCGGTGACAAGTCGTTCGCGCAGGAATGGGCCGAACACAAACGCGAGGAGCTGGAACTCGAGGAGCACAAATATGCCCGCAGCACCGGTGCTTGATAGCCACGCATTGCTCGCGTTTCTGCGTGGCGAGCCGGGCGTGGAACAAATTGCGGCTTTGCTGGAAAAAGCGAGTGTTCGCGACATCCCGTTGCACATGACTGAAGTCAACTACGCCGAGGTGAAATACTCCGTGGTGCGCAAGGACGGTGCAAATCGCTGGGAAGAAATCGCGCGCGAATTGCCAACCCTCCCAATTGAGTTTCACCCGGCGGACCGACGGCTCGCGGACTTGGCTGCCGATTTCAAGGCCCGGTTCAAATTGAGCCTAGCCGATGCGTTCGCCGCCGCGCTGGCGAAAGAAAAGAAGGCGGAACTGGTCACGGGCGATCTGGAGTTCAAGCCGCTGGAGAAGGAAATCAAAATCACGTGGCTCAAAAATTCTTAGCCTCTCCCCCGGCGCTGCCCGCGGCCACCTTCATTGATCTGTTCTGTGGGTGCGGCGGTTTCACGCTTTGCCTTTCTCGCGCCGGGCTGCGCTGTCTCGCGGCGATCGATTTCAACCCCGAGGCGGTGGCCACTCTACGTGCGAATTTTTCAAAGGAGGAAATTCCGCACGTTTTGGAACGCGACCTCTCCCGCTTCACGCCCGCGAAGCTGGCTGCGGCAGAGTTGGTCGCGTTCCTGCCTGAATAGGAGTTTGCCCGCTTCCGCACGCCAGCATGATGGCCTTATGGGCGACGTTTTTTCCAAACGTAAACGCTCCGCCGTGATGTCGGCCATCCGCTCGCGCGGAAATCGCGAAACGGAGCTGCGGCTCATCGCATTCAAGCGCGCGCACGGCGTCACCGGCTGGCGGAGAGGATCGAAGCTCACGGGCAAACCCGCCTTCGTTTTTCCAAAAAGAAACTGACCATCTTCGTCGACGGATGTTTCTGGCACGGTTGCTCCAAGCACGGCACGAAATCGAAAAGCAATGCCGCATTCTGGCGGAAGAAAATTGCCGCCAACCAGGCCCGCGACCACCTCGTCACCCGCACACTCCGCGCGATGGGTTGGAGGGTCCTTCGGATTTGGGAGCACGAGTTGAAGCGCAAGAACGAGCGCCGGCTGTTGTCCCGACTCAACCGAGCCACAGATTTTGGGTCACAGAGGACACCGAGCGCAGTCCACCGGGGGCACTGAGCAAGCTGTCGATTGAAACGTGGAGAGCGCGGAGGAATCGCAGCTTCCACCGCGTGGCGTAAATGCCCCCATCAGGCCACAGCCACTCGGTGGCTTCGCCCGGCGTTCCGCCGGAGCGCCGGCCTCACCAGTGTCTCGGCATTCGCCAACCGGCTCAATCGCGCGTGCAGTTGCTCGTAAGTCAACCCGGCCAGTTCGCGGCTGGAGCGGGCACGCCAGCGACGCGACGCCGCCACGGCGTCAAACGGCTTAGGTTTCTTTGAGGTCTTCATCAGGATTGAGTAACACGCTCGGGGTCACGATGCGGATGGCCGGCCGGCCGTGCAACACGTTTACGGCATTGAACCGCTCGTTCCGGTGCAGGCTCGCGAGGTGCTTGAAATTCCAACTGACGATCAAACCGATGCCCTCACACGTTGCCACCGCGACATGCGCCGCATCGTCGGCAAACTTCGCGGGCACGACACTGGCCGCAAGGTAGGCCCGCGACAGTGCAAATGCCTCCGGGCTCACGTCGAGAATGCGGGACGCGTCTGCAAACGTGCGGGCCGCCAGTTGCCGCACGACGAGCGGCGCACCGCGCAATTCGTTCATCGCCACTCGCGAAGTGTAGAAGCGATAGGCCCCACGCTCCATCAACCGCCACAGAGCGCGCGTGTCCGACATGAATTCGACATCGTAAAATCCACCAATCACCGAGGTATCGAGATAGAGCGTCTGCGCAGGCACACCCGATTTATGACCGCACCGCAGTTGGCCGTCGAGTCTGCGGTGACCGTTGGCTGCGGGCTTGCCCACTTGGGCTGCGCACGTTTCGCTCGCAAATCATGGAGCAAAAAACCGCCCTCGTCACCGGCGCATCCCGCGGCATCGGCCGCGGGATTGCGATCGAACTCGCCCGCGCCGGCTGCCGCGTCGCCATCAACTACGCCGGCAACGCTGAGGCCGCCGCGGAGGCGCTCGCACTCGTCAAGGCGGCGGGCGGCGATGGGTTCATCGTGCAAGGTGACGTCTCGGTCGCGGCGGATCGCGAGCGGCTCGTGGCGGAGACGTTGAAAAAGTTCGGGCGAATCGACCTGCTCGTGAACAACGCGGGCGTCGCACCGAAAGTCCGTGCGGACTTGCTCGACGCGGGCGAGGAGAGTTTCGACCGGCTCTTCGCGATCAATCTCAAGGGACCGTTCTTCCTCTCGCAGCTCGTGGCGAAGGCGATGCTCAAGCAGTCGGCGGACGCCGAGGGTTTCCGTGGGCGGATCGTCAACATCACGTCGATCTCCGTCTACACGGCATCGATCAACCGGGGCGATTACTGCATGGTGAAGGCGGGGCTCGCGATGATGACGAAGCTCTTCGCCGATCGCCTCGCGAACGACGGCATCAACGTCTACGAAATCCGGCCCGGCGTGATCGCCACCGACATGACCGGCGGCGTGAAGGAGAAATACGACAAGCTCATCCTCACTGACGAGCGCGGCATCACTCCGATTCGGCGCTGGGGCCGGCCGGAGGACATTGGTCGCGCGGTGCGGGCAATCGCGGAGGACCGGTTTCCGTTTTCGACCGGGGCGGTGTTCGACGTTGACGGCGGATTTCATCTGCAGCGCCTCTGATTCCGGGGGTGCGCGGATATTTGCTGCGCAGATCTTGGCGATGGCGTGGATCGTCTCGGCGTAATGCCGCCGAGTTTTTTGGCGCGTGAGAGGAAGCTACGCATGAGTTGGCATCACCGTGGCTCATACCTCACCGCCACAACCTGTCGCGGTTTGACACGGTCGGGACCACAACCTGTGGTGGCGCTTCCACGAAATCGCACGACACCGGGAGGTGCCACATTTCGTTCTTCAACTCTTATTGTCGCCACTGCCATGTCCTCCGTGCCTGTCGCCCACGCCTCCAACGGCCTGCCAGACTTCATCGCCATTTCCCGCTACGCGCGCTACTCGCAGGAAAAACGCCGGCGGGAAACCTGGGGCGAGGCGGTGCGGCGCGTGCGCGACATGCACCTCACGCACTTCGCGGACCGCTCACTTTCCGCCGCAAAAATTGCCGCGGACCAAGCGGGCGACGTGACGCCGGCGGACCTCGCCGCGCTGGAGGCTTTTGGCGGCGACGGACTGCACCAGGCGATTCGGGGCGCATTCGACGCGGTCGCGCGGCGCGAGGTGCTGCCGTCGATGCGGTCGCTCCAATTTGGCGGCGAGGCAATTTTGTCGAAGCACGTGCGCATCTACAATTGCGCCTTCACTTACATTGACCGCCTCGAGGCGTTCGGCGAGGCGCTCTACCTGTTGTTGTGCGGCTGTGGCGTGGGCTTTTCCGTGCAGCAGCACCATATCGCGAAACTTCCGGTCTTTGCGCCGCGTGACGAGAGCCAGACGCCGGTTACGTTCATGGTGCCCGACACGATTGAAGGCTGGGCCGAGGCGCTGCATGCGCTCATGGAAGGGGCGGTCGCGGGCCGGCACCTGCTCTTCGACTATTCGCTCATCCGCCGCGAGGGCGCGCCGCTCCGCACCTCGGGTGGCCGGGCGCCGGGCTCGGCGCCGCTCTTTCATTCGCTTTCGCGCATCGAGCAGATCGTGCGCGGTGCGGCCGGCCGACAACTGCGCTCAATTGAAGCCTACGACATCCTGATGTGGGCGGCGAAAGCGGTCCTCGCGGGCGGCGTGCGCCGTTCGGCGACGATCTGCCTCTTCTCGGCCGATGACGCCGAGATGGCCGCGGCGAAGACCGGCAACTGGTTCGAGCAGCACCCGCAACGCACCGCGAGCAACAACTCCGCCGTCATCCCGCGGGCCACCGCGACGCGCGCACAGTTTGACGCGCTTTTCGAGCAGCAAAAACAATATGGCGAGCCGGGCTTTTATTTTGTCGAAGACCCCGAATACGGCGCCAACCCGTGCGTTGAAATCGGCCTGCACCCCCGGCTCAGGCTCGACCCCGCCGCCATCGCGCGCCTGCGCGAACTCGGCCACGAGGGCGAGTTGCGCGAGGGCGACACGCTCACGGGCGTGCAATTCTGCAACCTCAGCACGATCTCCGCGGCGGCGGCGGACACCCCGGAGGCGTTTTACCGGCTCTGCGTGCACGCGGCGCTCATCGGCTCATGGCAGGCCGCCTACACGGACTTCAACTACCTCTCGCCCGTATCGCGCTGCGGCGTGCTTGACCGGCCGGAAGTGTTGCTCGATGCGGTGGTGCTTCGCCATGGCGCCGCCCTCGTCAAAGCGGTCAACGCCATTGTCGCCCGCGCGCTCGGCGTGGCCCCGGCGGCGCGCACGACCTGCGTGAAACCCGAGGGCACCGCCGGCCTGCTCCTCGGCACCAGCAGCGGACTGCACCCGCACCACGCCCCGCGTTATTTCCGCCGGGTGCAGGCGAATATCCACGATCCCATCTACCGCCATTTCCGCCGCCACAATCCGCACATGGTTGAGCCGAGCGTCTACGATCCCAATGGCCGCACGGAGGTCATCACGTTTCCCGTCGAAGGCCCGGACTTCGGCATCTATCGCGACGATCTGTCGGCCGTGAAGCACCTCGACTATGTCCGCCTCGTGCAGGAAAACTGGGTGCAAGCCGGTCGCCGGCACGAAAAAATTTCACCCGGGCTGCATCACAATGTGTCCTGCACCATCTCCGTGCGGCCGGACGAGTCGACGGCCGTCGCCGACTACATCTGGGCGCATCGCGCCAACTTCACCGGCGTCGCGTTGCTGCAGGATTGCGGCGACAAGGTCTACGCGCAGGCCCCGCGCGAAGGCGTCGTCACCCAGAGCGACATCGCCAAGTGGAACACGCTCGCCCACCAGACCGTCGACTACACCACCTTGGAAGAGAGCGAGGATATCACGGAGTTGAAGCAGGTCGCCGCCTGTGCGGGTGGCGCGTGCGAGGTCGTCTAGACGCGACCGCCAACTGGGCCGGGCGCAGCGCCGTTTCTGGCCCGAGGGTTTTCCGTCCGACGGGCGGAAAGAGAGTAGCCGAAGGTTGCGCCCGGCGAAGTCCTCGGGGGCTGCTTCAGTTCTGTCCGTCCAGTTCGAAGAGAGGAGCGGAGCACGGACAACTTCGGCCGGTTTAAGCTCGTCCTTTGCGCTTCCGACCTGCTTTGCCTGGATCGCCTGATGATTCGACTATTGAATGGTCATTTCCGGAAAGCGACCTAGCGTTCCTTGAACCATGAGCAGCGTCGCCAGCCCCGCTCCCATCCGCCCTGCCTACGGTGAGTCAGGTCGAACCGAGCCCACCGCACCAAACCCCGGCGCGAAGCTCTCCGCGTTCGCGGGCGTGTTTGGGCCGCTCGGGCCGCACCTCAGTGAGCTCGACGTCTTCCTGCACCACCAACTCGCCTCGTTCGAGCCGGAGATTCGCGCGATGGCCGACTATTGCATCGACACTTCGGGCAAACGTCTCCGGCCGGCCTTGGTATTCCTCTGCGGCTGGCGAGGTCCGGGCGTGGTCTCCCCCGATCTGGTGCGCGTCGCCGCGGTGGTCGAGCTGGTCCATCTCGCCACCCTCGTGCACGACGATATCATGGACGAGGCCGATGTCCGGCGCAGCCGCCGCACCGCCGCCCGCGAATTCGGGCCCACCGCCGCCGTGCTCCTTGGCGATGCCCTCTTCGCGCACGCCCTGCATCTCGCCACGCAATTTCCCACGACCGAAATTTGCGCCGCAGTCTCCGAGTCCACCCGTCGCGTCTGCGCCGGGGAAATTGTGCAGACGCTCCGGCGTGGCTCCACCAACGTCACCCGGGCCGACTACGATCGCATCGTTGATCTCAAGACCGCCGAGCTGTTTCGCGTTTCCTGTTTCCTCGGCGCGCGCCTCGCTGGTTTCGAGCCGGGCTTCGTCGAGGCCGCGAGCCGTTTCGGGCGCCACCTCGGCATCGCCTACCAGATTTACGACGACCTCGTGGACTTCTTCGGCGAGGAGGTGCGGATCGGCAAGACGCTCGGCACCGATCTCGCGAGCGGCAAGCTTACCCTCCCGCTGCTCGCGCTCCTTGAACTCCTCCCCGCCGTCGAGCGCGCCGGGCTCACCGCCGAGATCACCGGCGCCCACCCGCCACAGCCCGCGCTTCGCCTGCGGCAGATGCGGGAGTTGGAGGTGTTTGGATTGGTCGCCGAGGCCGTGCAGAGTGAAATCGCCGCCGCGGCCGCCGCGCTCGCGGCCTGGCCCACCCAGGCGCCGACCCCGTTGTTGCTCGGTTTGGGCGAACTGCTCCGCGCCCAAGTCTCCGCCTTGCGGTCGGCGGCGTGATTTCCCGTCCCCTGGGCAAGTTTCCGTTTGCACCCCGGCCCGCCCAGTGCTCCCCTTGCGCCGTGATCGATGCGACCAAAGTTTTCGGCAAGACGCTTGTCACGTCACCCGAACGCCGCCGGGAGGCCGATGCTGATATCGATATCGTGCGCCAGGTGCAGGCGGGCGATGTCGCCGCCTTCGACCGCCTCATCCTGAAATACCGGGAGCGCGTTTATGGCATCGTCTACCACCTGACGTCGAACCGCGAAGACGCCGCCGACCTCACGCAGGACGCCTTTATCAAGGCCTTCCAGTCGATCCACCGGTTTGGGGGCCAGTCGTCGTTTTTCACCTGGCTCTACCGCATCGCGGTCAATTCGGCCCTCAGCCACCTCAGAAAAGCCCGGTTGCGCACGTTTTTTAGTTTGGAGCGCATGAGTGACGATGAGCCGGTTTCAAAGGAAATCATTGCTGCACTGACAGATAAGACAGGGGTTGATCGCGACAGTTTTGTCCGCGAGCTCCAGGAAAAATTGAACGATGCGATGCAAAAACTGTCTACCAATCATCGCACTGTGGTCACTCTATTTGAAATTGATGGGCTTACCCATCAGGAAATTGCCGAAGTCATGAACAGTTCGGTGGGCACCGTGCGCTCGCGCCTGCACTACGCCAAACAACTGCTCCAGGCCGAGCTCCAGCCCTATATGCGTCGATGATGAACCACGAAAACAAGCGTCCGGTTGTCTTGGAAGATTTGCTCCGCCTCAAACGTGCCGAGCGTCCGTCACCCGAATTCTGGGACGAGTTTGAGCGCCAGCTCCGCGCGAAGCAGCTCGCCGCTCTGGTCGAAAGGCGCCCGTGGTGGAGCGCCATCCCGCACGCGCTGGCCGGCCTCACGCGTTATCATCTTCCGCTTGGCGCCACCGCGATTCTCGCGGTTTCGTTCCTCTCGGTTCGCCACTATCAGACGGCTGTGCCCGGGCGCACGGCCGAGGTCCGGGCCGGGGAATCCGCGGAGCTCCAGGCCGCGAGCACGTCGGTCGTCGCCAGCCACGGTTCCGTGACGTCCTCCCTGGCTGAAACTGCCGCTTCTGCGCCCGCCAGTGAGCGGGTAGCGGCGGGCTCGGCCGCTGGTTTTGCCGCTGGCTCCGATTCGTCTGCGCCGGCTCAACTGGCGCCGACCAATGTTTTTTCGGATGACGCGTCGATTGGTCAGGTGGCCCAGCCGGACCTTGCGCCCGCCGCCCGTTTCGTCGCCACGACCTTGGTCGCGGCGTCCACCGGTGAACCGACCCCGACCCGGAACATGTTTGGCAGCGCGCGTGGCTTCGAAACCCGCGCCATGCCCGCCCGCCCGCCCATGGTCGAGCCGCTCTCGCAGATGGCGACTCCGTCCGATGTGCGGCGCTCGCGCCTGCTCAATGCTGCGATCGCCTCCGTGTCACTCAACCTGCCGGCGCGTAACACCGAGCGCTCCGTCGCCCGCCATCTTTCCGACGACCGGCTTTACGACAGCATCAGCCGCTTCGACGCCCGCGGGAACAGCGTGGCCGTGAAGTTCTGAGCGTCGCCCGGGTGGCATAGTTTCTGACGGGCGGGCCTGCGCCCGCCCTTTTTTTTTGTTTTCTCCACCATGCCCGTCCAGCAATCGTCCATCGCGGTCCGCCCACCCGGGCCCGGGCTGCATGAGATCACGGCCGACGTCGCGCGCGAAGTTTCCCGCAGTGGACTGAGCCGCGGGGTCGTCACCATTTTTTGCCAGCACACGAGTTGCAGTCTGGTCCTCATGGAAAACGCCGATCCGTCTGCGGGCCGCGACCTCGAAGCCTGGCTCGACCGCCTGGTGCCGGACGACGATCCGTGTTTCACGCACACGCTCGAGGGCGCCGACGACATGCCGAGCCACATCAAGATGGCGCTCACGCGCACCAGTGAGACCGTGCCCTTTGCGGATGGTCGGCTGTTGCTCGGCCCGTGGCAGGGATTTTCCTCTGGGAACATCGCCGCGCGCCGCCCACGCGTAGCGTCATCGTGACGGTGATCGGGTAGGGCGCGAGCGCGGCGCACCTTAGCCCTGAGCGTGAGCTCAGGGAAATCGCGGGTGCGGTTTGTCCCTGGGCTCTCGCTCAGGGCTCGGACGCCTGCCAGCCCGCCTCCTACTTCTTCGCCGGCAAACACGCCGCGCAGCCGTTCGCGAAGAAATCATTGCCCTTATCGTCGACGAGGATGAACGCGGGAAAATCCTTCACCTCGATCCGCCAAATCGCCTCCATGCCGAGCTCGGGATACTCGAGCACCTCGACCTGCTTGATGTTTTCCTTGGCGAGAATCGCCGCTGGTCCACCGATGCTGCCGAGATAGAATCCGCCGTGCTTCTGGCACGCGGCCGTCACCGGGGCGCTGCGGTTGCCTTTCGCCAGCATGATCATCGAACCACCGAGGGCCTGAAATTGATCAACATAGCTGTCCATCCGCCCCGCGGTCGTCGGCCCGAACGAGCCGGAGGCGTAGCCCTGCGGCGTCTTCGCCGGGCCGGCATAGTAGACCGCGTGATCCTTGAAATACTGTGGCAGCCCCTGCCCGGCCTCGACGCGCTCCTTCAGCTTCGCGTGCGCGCTATCCCGCGCGACAATCAGCGAGCCGGTCAGCGAGACGCGGGTCGTCACGGGATATTTTGAAAGCTCTCCGAGGATTTCCTTCATCGGCCGGTTGAGGTCGACCGGCACGATTTTATCGTCCTTCCACAAGCGCGCTGCCGCGGGGATGAAGCGGCCGGGATTCGTCTCCATTTTCTCGAGGAAGATCCCGTTTTTCGTGATCTGGGCCTTGATGTTGCGGTCGGCGCTGCACGACACGCCCAGCCCGACGGGGCAGCTCGCCCCGTGGCGGGGCAGCCGGATGACGCGCACATCGAGCGCAAAATATTTTCCACCGAACTGCGCGCCGATGCCGGTGGCGCGCGCGATCTCCATCACTTTCGCCTCCATCGCGAGATCGCGAAACGCGCGGCCGTGTTCGTTCCCCGTGGTGGGCAGCGCGTCGAGGTATTTGGTCGTGCCGAGCTTGAGCGTCTTCATGCACGCCTCGGCGCTCGTGCCGCCGATGACGAACACCAGGTGATAGGGCGGGCACGCGGCGGTGCCGAGCAGCGGGAGTTTCTCGGCGACGAATCGCTCAAAGCTCTTCGGGTTGAGCACCGCCTTCGTCTCCTGAAACAAAAACAACTTGTTGGCCGAGCCGCCGCCTTTCGCGACACAAAGCAGCTCGTATTTCGCCCCTTCGGTCGCCAACACGTCGATCTGCGCTGGCAAGTTGGTGCCCGTGTTTGTTTCCTTCCACAGGTCGAGCGGCGCGACCTGCGAGTAGCGGAGATTCTCCTTGGTGAAACACTCGTAGACCCCCTTCGAAATCCACTCCGCGTCGTTTGCTCCCGTCCACACCTGCTGGCCTTTTTTCGCCATCACCGCGGCGGTCCCGGTGTCCTGGCACATCGGCAAAATGCCCTCGGCCGCAATCTCGGCGTTCTTCAGGAGTGTGAGCGCGACATAGCGGTCGTTGTCCGACGCCTCTGGATCGTCGAGGATGGCGGCGACCTGCTGCAGGTGTTTCGTCCGCAGCATGAATGACGCATCGTGAAACGCCTGCTGGGTCACGAACGCCAGCGCCGCCGGCTCGATCTTCAGGATTTCGCGTCCCTCAAATGTCGCCGTGCTGACGCCCTCTTTCGAGAGGAGGCGGTATTCGGTCTCATCGGCGCCGAGCGGGAAGGGATCTTGGTAAACAAAAGGCGGGGTGGGCATGGCGGGGGAGAACTTGGCGAGTTTTCGCCGCAAGTAAAGTGGGACGGACCTCCGTCCGCGGCCTATTATCTTTCCACGGCGAGCTGACGCCCGTCCTACTTTCCTGCCATTGTGCGCACCACGGCGTGAAAGCGGGGCAGATCCGCCGGCGTCGCCACCTCGCCGGTCGTGCGGTCCCACCCGTTTCCACCGGGCCAGGCGCCGCGCACCAAAAAGTTTTCATGGGCGGCCGTCATCCCCGGGACGTTGAGATAATCCTTTTGCTCCTTCTCGTCCCGCCGGCTGCTAACGAGGGCCGCGGGAATCGGCGCGATCAGGCCGCTCGAGACATGCGCCAGATCGTTCAGCGCGACAAACGGCCGCGAATCCCGGAGCGTGGTCGAAGGCCGCAGGCTTTCGCCCCGCAGGTAGCGGTAGTAGTCGAGATGGTTGGCGACGAGTGCGTCGAACGGCTCGATCGCAATTTTTTCCACCCGTCCGTCGGCCCAGCGCACCTCGATCTGCCGGCCGACCGCGTAGTGGATGACCGCCTTGTCGCACAGCACCATTTCCAAATGCGTGCTCGGCCCCGCGCACGCGTGGGAGAGCGCGAAGCGCATCGTTACGCCGGTGGTCGTGTCGGCCTCGACAAAAAATGTGTCCGCGCCCTCGATCACGTGGGCGCGATAAAGCTCCGCGCGCACGGCCGCCAGCTGCGCCCAGGAAAATAATTCCGTCCCGCCGGCCCAGAAGAGCAGGTTGTGGACGAAATGCGCCATCGCATTACCGCAGCACGAGTCGAGCACCACGCGGTCGTCGATCACCAGCCGGCCCGCCCAGTTGTTGCGCGCGAAGTAGCTCGTGGGCCGCGGCCAGAGCGCGCTGAGCGTGGCGCCGCGGATGGCGCCAAACTCCCCCGCGAGCAGCCGTGCCTTCAGCGTGAGCCGCGATTTTTCGATGATGAAGTTGAAGCCGACGAGCGATGCCCGCCGCGTCGCCCCGTCCGCCGCGATCATCCGCTCGAGTTCCGCGTGATCGAGCGTCGGCGGTTTCTCCAGGTAAACGGGGAGCCCGAGCGCGGTCACCGCCGCGTGCATCTCGGCGTGCAGTTGGATCGGGGTCGGCACGATGACGAGGTCGAGCCCGCGGTGGCAGGTCTCGAGCATCGCGCGATAGTCGTCAAACACCCGCACGCCGCGCGGTGCGAGCCGCCAGGTTTCCTGTTCAAGGCCGAAGGCGGCGGCGCGCGGATCGCAGGTGCAGATGAGCTTCGCGTGGCCCCGCTCCTCGAGCTTCACGACCGCCTGGTGGTGCGACCCGGCAAACCCCCCCATCCCGATGAGACCGATGCGGACGGGCGGCTTCACACGATTCTTAGCTTCGGGAGATCCTGCCCGTCGATCAGCCCGACGGGTTTGCCCCGCGCATCGATGACGATCAGATCGTCGATCTTGTGCGCCTCGAACAGGCGCAGGGCGTCGACGCCGAGCGCATCGTCGCGGATGGTCTTCGGGGCGCGCGTCATGAACGTCGTCACGGGCTTTTGCAAGAAGTCGGGCCCCGTCAGCGCGCTGCGCCGGAAATCGCCGTCGGTGAGGATGCCGGTGAGTTTGCCGGATTTTTTGGCGACCAGCGCGATGCTCCCACTCTTCGCCTTGGTCATTGCGAGAATCGCTTCTTGCGTGGAGACGGTGTCGGGGGCGACGGGCAGGCGCTCGGCGGTGCGCATGATATCGCGCACGCGCAGGAGCAGCACGCGGCCGAGGTTGCCCGCGGGATGGTATTTCGCGAAGTCGTCGCGCGTGAGGCCGCGCGCTTCGAGCAGCACCATCGCGAGCGCGTCACCGAGGGCGAGGGCCGCCGTCGTGCTGGCCGTGGGCGCGAGTTCGAGCGGGCACGCCTCCCGGCGCACGCGGTAGAGGAGGCGGTAGTCGGCGTTGCGCGCGAGATCGGAGCCGGCGTGCCCGGTGAAGGCGACGACCTTCAGGCCGAAGCGTTTCAGCATCGGCACGAGCCGCAGGATCTCATCGGACTGTCCGCTGTTGCTCAGGAGAAACGCGAGGTCGCCATCGCTGCACAACCCGAGATCACCGTGCAGCGCCTGCGTGGCGTCGAGAAAACACGAGGCGACGCCGGTGCTGTTGAAGGTGGCGGCGATTTTTTGGGCGATGTGCGCGGACTTCCCGACACCGCTGAAGATGAGTTTCCCGCCGGCAGCGCTGACGGTCTCGATCGCGCGGGCGGTGGCGACGAATTCCACCCCGAGCCCCTTCGCGGTGTCCGCGAGCGCGTTGGTTTCGATGCGGATGCAGGCTCGCGCACGGGCGAGGGCGGTTTTCGAATTCAAGGCCATTTAGAGTTTGAGTCGCGGATGCAGGTTGCGGAATTTACGGCGAACCACCGCCCGTTCAATCCCTATCCCAGCCAGATGACTGTCCGCCGCCAAATCACCAGCCTCCTCGCCTTCGCTGGGCTGAGCTTGGGCGCGGGCTGCGGTGGTGACAGCCGTCCGCTTCCGGTCGAGACCGATGAGCCCGTCTACCGCCAGGGCCAGCAGCTCGTGAAACAGGGCCGCAACCCCGAGGCGCTCGCGGCCTATCTCAAGTTGATTGAGAAACGCGGCGAGCAGGCCTCGCCGGAGTCGCACTTCGCGGCCGGCCTGATCTATCTCAAGCACAGCCCCAAGGATCCCGTCGAGGCCTACCACCATTTTCGAAAATACCTCGAGCTGCAGCCGAAGTCCAAACAGGCCCGCGGCGTGCGCGACTTGCTCGATAACGCGATGCGCGAATTCGCGCGCACCATTCCGGGCCGCGTGCTCGAAGATCAGTCCGTCCGACTAGAGCTGACCGATCAGGTGAAATTGCTCCAGCGCGAGAACGATGCCCTCAAGCTGGAGCTTGGTTCGCTGCGCGTCGGGCTGCCGCTGACCACGCTGCGCTCGTCCCGCGCGAGTGCGGTCGCCGATGAATCGCCGGTCAGTGTCGCGCCCGTCCGCTCTCGCCCAATGCTGGCCGAGCCGCCCGTCATCGCCCCGGCCCCGGCCCCCGTGCGGCTGTTGGCGCCCGCGAGTGCCTCGCCGCCCACCGCGCCGGAAAGACCGACGGCGCGCAAACACACGGTCGTGCCCGGCGACACGCTCTACAAGATCGCCGTAAAATACTACGGTTCCGGCGCGAAAGTGGACGAGGTCTATAATGCGAATCTCGGCGCGATGAAAAACCGGAACGTGCTCCCGCCGGTCGGCACGGAATTGAAGGTGCCGTGAGCCATGCCCCGCACCTCGCAGCGCACGTCCGCCTTCGGTGAGTCCGTCATTCGCGAGATGTCGCGCGTCGCCACCCGGCATCACGCGATCAACCTCGCGCAGGGTTTCCCCGACTGGGATCCACCGGCCGCCCTCATTCAGGCGGCGAAGGACGCGATGGATGCCCACCGCCATCAATACGCCGTCACGTGGGGGGCGCCCGAGCTGCGTGCGGCGCTCGGCGCGAAACTCACGCGCTGCACCGGCGGGGCCGTCGAGGCCGAGCGCGAGCTGGTCGTCACGTGCGGTGCGACCGAGGCGATGATCGTCGCGATGATGACGGTGTGTGATCCCGGCGACCAAGTCGGGCTCTTCTCGCCCTTCTACGAAAATTACTCCGCGGACGCGATCCTCTCGGGCGCGACGCCCGTGCTCGTGCCGCTGCACCCGCCGCATTATCGCTTCGATCCCGCGGAGTTGCGCCGGGCGTTTGCCGGCGGGCTGAAGGCCTTCGTGCTCTGCAACCCGTCGAATCCGTGCGGCCGCGTCTTCACGCGCGAAGAACTCCAGCAAATCGCCGCGCTCGCGGAGGAGTTCGATGTGTTCGTGATCACCGATGAAGTTTACGAGCACATCGTCTATGCGCCGCACCGCCACGTGTATTTTGCCACGCTGCCCGGCATGGCGCAGCGCACGCTGAGCTGCTCGTCGCTTTCGAAGACTTTTTCGATCACCGGCTGGCGGATCGGCTACGTGCACGCCCCGGCGGAAATCATCGCGCAGGCGCGCAAGGTGCATGACTTCCTCACCGTCGGTGCCGCCGCGCCGCTGCAACACGCCGTCGTGACGGCGCTGAATTTTCCTCCGAGCTACTACGAGGAACTGGCGGCCGAATATGCCCGTTCGCGCGATGTGTTGCTCAGCTATCTCGACCAAACCGGCCTCAACTACACCCGCCCCGAGGGCGCCTACTTCGTGATGGTGGACATCTCGCCGTTTGGCTACGCGAGCGATGTCGAGTTTGCGCACTGGATGACGCGCGAGATCGGTGTCGCGCCCGTGCCCGGCTCGAGTTTTTTTGCACCCGGCGAGAACCGCTACATCCGGCTCAACTTCGCCAAGAAGCCCGCGACGCTGCACGCGGCGGGCGAACGTTTGCTGAAGCTGAAGCGATAAACCGTGAGCGAGATTACTCGCCCGCCGCCGCCGCAACGGCCGCCCGCAGCGCGCGGGCTTCGGCGAGCAGTTCCTTCGCCGCCGCGACGGCCTCGGGCGTGGCGACACCGCTGACGACTGGCGCAGCGACCGGCGCGGCGTGATGGTCACCGTGGTCATCGGGATCGCCCAAGCCCGTCGCACGAAACCGACGGAGCCGCTCCTGAATCAAATCGCGAACCTCCGACGCGTTTTCGACGGCATGAAACACCGCGGTGTGCAGCGTATCGTCGCCGCCTTTGCCGTGGGGCCCGCCGCTGCCGCCGCCGGCGGATTGCACGCGCACGTCCGTGATGCCGAGCAGCCGTTGCAGCGGCCCCTGCGAGACGACGACCTGCTGGATGTTGGCGAAACTCATGGTGGATTCCGCGACGTTCCACACGCCATGGCGAATCCGCAGGCTCCGATCGGTGACCATATACCAGCGCAGCTCGTAATCCATCCGCGCGACCACATAAGTGAACGCCAACTGCCCGAAGTAGGCGAGCAAACCGGCGAGCTTGAACACCCACAACACGGGGAACACCCAGGCCGGCAGGAGCAGCATCATCGGCACCGCGGCGGCTTTCGCGGCGGCGAAGGCTTCGCGAGGTGAACGCGGTTGGCGCGGGGCTTTGGCCTTGGGGTTGGCCGGCTTGGTGGGCGACGTTGCCGTGGCCGCGACCGTGGCTTCGCCCGCCTTGGCGGGACGGGGAGTGGGCGCCACGCTGGCCGCGGCGGGCGCGGGCTGGCGCGCCGCCGGCACGCGCGCGGCTGCCACCGCGAGGTCGAGGCTGATGAACAGCCCCAGCCAAAACACGATGCCGGCCAACGCGAACCCCTGCCCGAAGCCCCAGCCCAGCAGCTTCAGTTTGAAAAAATTCCGGCCCGCGTGAAAAATTCGCAGCGACGCCGGCTCGCCTTCCGGCGCCTGCGGCTCGGGCGGCACCTTCAGCAACCGAAGCACGAAGCTCGTGAGGCGTTGATTCATGACGGGCTCAACTCTGCCGCCGCCGCGCCAGCTCTTCGTGCACGGCGCGCAACGCGCTCGCCGTTTCGCGCAACGCCGCGGCGAGTTCGTCGGTCGTGCCGCCGTTTGCGAGCGTGGCCGTGGCGGCGGGCGCTGACGCCGCCGGAGGCACGTGGTCTTTCACGCCGCGCATTTTGGAATAGAGAAAATCGCGCACCGCTTCGAATTCCTTGAGGCCTTCGATCGTCAACTCTGCGGCAGAGCTGCCACTCGCGGTCTGCACGAGTAATTTGCCGAGGCCGAGC
The DNA here is from genome assembly GCA_009695305.1 of Opitutus sp. Lineage (GTDB taxonomy): Bacteria > Verrucomicrobiota > Verrucomicrobiia > Opitutales > Opitutaceae > SIBG01. The sequence continues at coordinate 18,903 of SIBG01000073.1, forward strand.
CAGCGCTCGACGAAGTTGGCGCGGAGGTGAATATCCTGGATGCGTGCGTAGTTGAGGATGATTTCGCGCCGGAAGAGAATGCCCCAGCTCATCGACACGCCCTCGGCCGTGAACTTGTAGCGCATCGTGTGATAGCGAAAATACAGCGGCAGAATCATGATCGGCAGGAGCGGCGGGAACACCAGCAGCGAGAGCCAGTAGTAAGTAAACAGGCTCGGATGCGGTCGCTCGATCGCGAAGATGGCAGACTCGTCGGGGCGGGGGTTCACGGGCCCGATCAAAGGCAGGGGGATGGAGCGACGGCAAGGCTGGAGCGGACGAGCACGTGGTGCGGGTGGTCGGGGTAGCGCGAGGCTTTAGCCCGCGTTCTGGGGCGGATGGGGTTGGTCGGATGATTCTCGGACGCGGGCTGAAGCCTCGCGCTACCTCGGACCTTGCGACGGCGCAAAATCGTCGCAGACTTGGGCGCATGTTCGCTCGCGTGCAGACGACCCGATTCACGCGTGGACGATTGCCGCATTGGGAGGTCGAAGGTGGCAGGTATTTTGTGACCGTGCGCTGTCATGACAGTTTACCGCGCGAGGTCGTGGCGCGACTGCAAGAGATCCAGGGCTCGGTGCACCGCGTGGAGCCGAAGTCGGATGAGTTTGTCCGGTTGCAGCGCCAGTATTTTCTCACGATGGAGAAATTTCTCGATGCGGGAAGTGGTAGCGCGCCGCTGCGCCGCGATGAAGCGGCCGCGGCCCTCGTTGCTGCGTTTGCCGCTCTGCCGGACGAAGGGGTGAGCGTGCCGCATTTCGCGATCATGCCCAACCATTGGCACGCGTTGCTGGAACCGGCGGGCACGGAGTCGATCGATTTGCGTTGCGTGATGACCAGACTGAAGGGACGCACCTCACGCGCGGTAAATCTCGCACTCGGCCGTAGCGGCACGCTCTGGCAACGCGAGTGGTTCGACCGCTGGATGCGTGACGACGCCGAGTGGAGTCGCTGCGTGGACTATGTGCGGCTGAATCCGGTGAAGGCAGGTCTCGTGCGAGACTGGCAGGAAGATCCGTGGACCCGATGAGGCTCCGAGGTAGCGCGAGGCTTCAGCCCGCGTTCTGGGGCGGATGGGGGTGCGAGTGATTTCCGGACGCGGGCTGAAGCACCGCGCTACCTCGGGCTGCTGCTACGTCGACTCACACCGCGCCGATCGCCTCATCGAGGACGGCGAGGAGGAAGTCGGCGTCGGCGTGCGTGATGTTCATCGGCGGGGCGAAGCGGATCGTCTGGCCCCAGAGGCCGCCCTTGCCGAGGAGCAGGCCGAGTTCGCGGGCGTTCTCCACCGCTTGCGCGCAGCCTTCCTTGTTCGGCTCCTTGGTCGCGCGGTCCTTCACAAATTCGATGCCGAGCATCAGGCCGCGGCCACGCACGTCGCCGATGACCTGGTATTTTCCTTTCAGCTTGTTCAGACCGGCGAGGATGTAGTTGCCGAGTTCGAGGCAGTTTTGCTGCGTCTTTTCCTTCTCGATCACCTCGAGCACGGCTTTGCCAATCGCGCTGACGACCGGGTTGCCGCCGAAGGTGTTGAAATGAACTTTTTGCGCCATCACGGCGGCGATCTTCGGCGTAGTGACGACGGCCGCGAGCGGCGCGCCGTTGCCGATGCCCTTCGCCATCGTGACGATATCGGGGATGACGCCCTGCGTCTCGAAGCCCCAGAAATGCGTGCCGGTGCGACCGAAGCCGGTCTGCACTTCGTCGGCAATGCAGACGCCGCCCGCGGCGCGCACGTGTTCGTAAGCGTGCTTGAGGTAGCCCGACGGAAACTCCACGAAACCGCCCACGCCCTGGATCGACTCGGCGATGAACGCGGCGACTTTGCCCGGCGTCGCGTAGTTGATGAGGTCCTTCACGTCATCGGCGTATTTGCGGCCGGCGTCGGGATCGTCGTAACCGTAGAGGCCGCGGTAGGGGTAGGGCGCAATGGCGTGATGCACGCCGAACGAGTGCGGCGTGTTGAATTTCCACGTGCTGTGGGCGGTGAGGCCGAGCGAGGCAGGGCTGCCGCCGTGGTAGGCGTTGCGGAGCGCGATGGCGTCGTAGTTGCCGGTGGAGAGACGCGCCATGAGCATCGCGAGGTCGTTGGCCTCGGAGCCGGAATTGACGAAGTAGCAGACCTTCAGATCGCCGGGCATTTTCGCGGCGAGCTTCTCGGCGTATTCCGCGATGTTTGGCTGCAGGTAAATCGTCGTGGAATGCTGGATGAGTTGGTTCTGCTTGTTCGCCGCGGCCACGACATGCGGGTGGCAGTGGCCGACGCTGATCGTCACGATGCCACCGAGGCCATCGAGGTAGCGTTTACCGGTGTCGTCCCAGACATACTGCATGCTGCCCTCAACGATCATGAGCGGCTGCTTGTAATAGAGAAAGAGGCCGGGGTTGAGATATTGCTTGCGCAGCGCGAGCACCTGGTCGGCGGAGGGGCCGGTGTATTTCGCGGGCTGGTGCGAAGTGGACGGGAGAGGGATGGATTTCATGGAAAGAGCTAAGACATTTTTACCACGGATTACACGGATGATCGCGGATAACGAAATTCAGAATCCGCGCCCATCTGCGATATCCGCGGCTAAATTTTGGTTTTGTGGACTAGGATTTCGGCGAGAGTTTACGGAGGACGAGGTAGACGACGAAGGCCACGGCGAAGCCGACGAACCACGCGTAGTTGTAGAGCGAGAGAAGAAACGGCGACACGTGCGCGCCGTTGAGGAGTTTTACCGTGGCAAGAAATCCCGGCAGGCTCGGCAGCACGCCCGCGACCAGCGCGACGAGGGCCGCGAGACTGACACCATGCCGGTAGGAGTATTCGCCTCCGGGGTTGTAGAGGCCGAAGACGTTGAGCCAGCGGCCGCGGATGACGAAGTAATCGGCGATCATGATGCCACCGATCGGACCAAGCAGCGCGCTGTAGCCGATGAGCCAGGTGAAGATGTAGCCGCTGGGGTCGGCGACGAGTTTCCAGGGCATCAGCAGAAGGCCGACGATGCCGGTGATGTAGCCACCGACGCGGAACGAGATTTTCTTTGGGGCGAGGTGGGCGAAGTCGTTGGCGGGCGAGACGACGTTGGCGGCGATGTTGGTCGCAAGCGTGGCAAGGCAGAGCGCGAGCATGGCGACGACGAGGAGCACGGGATTCTTGAACCGGGTGAGCACATCGACCGGATCCCAAATCGTCTGGCCGTAGATGATCGTGGTGGCGGAGGTGACGGCGACGCCGATGAACGCGTAGAGGGCCATCGTGAGCGGCAGCCCGAGGGCCTGGCCGAGGATTTGATCGCGCTGGGTCTTCGCGTAACGGGAGAAGTCGGGGATGTTGAGCGAGAGGGTCGCCCAAAAGCCGACCATGCCGGTGAGCGCGGGGAAGAAGAACGACCAGAATTGTCCCGCCTTCGGCTGGCCCGGATCGAACGCGGACGGCTGCGAGAGAATCGGGCCGAAGCCGCCGGCCGCGCGGTTGGCCCAGAACAGCAGCAGCAGTCCCAGCGCGATGAGGAGCGGGGCCTTGATGTTGAGGAGGACCCGGATCGTCTCGATGCCGCGGTAGATGACCCACATGTTGATGCTCCAGAAAAACAAGAAGCACAGGAACTGCGCGCCGGTGATGCCGAGAAAATTGGCCGCCGAACCGGCCGCAAGCGCGGGCCAGAAGACCGCGAGAATCTTGTAGATGGCGTTGCCGCCGATCCACGCCTGGATGCCAAACCAGCCGCACGCGACGAAGGCGCGGAGGAGCGCGGGGATGTTCGCCCCCCTGGTGCCGAACGAGGCGCGGCAAAATACGGGGAAAGGGATGCCGTATTTCGTGCCGGCGTGGGCGTTGAGCACCATCGGGATGAGCACGATCAGGTTGCCCAGAAAAATGGTGAGTATCGCCTGCCACCAATTCATGCCGCCGCCGATCAGCGACGAGGCGAGCATGTAGGTCGGGATGCAGGCCGACATGGAAACCCACAGCGCCGCGAAACTGAGCAGGCCCCACTTGCGTCCGCTGGTCGGGACCGGCGCGAGGTCGGCGTTGTAGAGGTGCGAGTGCTCGATGATTGAGAGGTCGAGCTCGACGTCAGGGGCGTTTTCGCGGAGGCCGGGGTCGTGGGACATGGTTTGGGGTAGCGCGAGGCTTTAGCCCGCGTTCGGGGCGAGCGGGGTGGGCGATAGTTTTTCGGACGCGGGCTGAAGCCTCGCGCTACCACGGAGCGATGAGTGCATGTGCATCAAAAATGACTCGGTTTGCGCTGCAGAAACTTTCCGCGGCCGAGCTTGCCGGTGAACTTGCCGTCGCGCGCGGCGACTTGGCCGCGAACCGTGACGACACTCGCGCGGCCCTCGAGCGGCCAGCCTTCGAAGGCGCTATAATCGACGTTCATGTGCTGGGTCTTGACGGAGATTTTTCCGCGATAATTCGGGTCGAAGACGACGAGATCGGCGTCGGCACCGGGCTGAATCGCGCCTTTTCTGGGAAAGAGATCGAACTGCTTCGCGACCTGCGTGCTCGCGGCGTTGACCATCGTGGGGAGGTCGATTTTTCCCGCCTTCACTCCGTAGGTGTAGAGGAGGTTGATGCGTTCCTCGAGGGAGGGGATGCCATTGGGGATTTTCGTGAAGTCATCTTTGCCCATCGGCTTTTGCTTTTTGAAGTCAAACGGCGCGTGGTCGGTGGCGACGGTGTTGATGAGGCCGTCGCGCAGGCCATGCCAGAGGATCGATTGATTGCGGGCGTCGCGCAGCGGCGGCGACATCACGTATTTCGCGCCCTCGAACTTCGGCTTCTCGGCGTAGGTTTTGTCGAGTGTGAGATACTGGATGAGGGTCTCGATGCCGACCCGCACCCCGCGCTGCCGGGCGGCGATGGCCTGATCGAGTGCTTCCTTGCACGAGAGATGGACGATGTAAACCGAGGCGCCGGTGAGTTCGGCGAACGTCATCAAGTGATGCACGCCCTCGGCCTCCACCGCAGGTGGGCGGCTTTCGTGGTGCTGGCCGGGATCGGTCTTGCCGGCGGCGAGGAGTTCCTTGCAGCGCTCGGCGACGAGCGTCTCGTTTTCGCAATGTGCGGTGACGACGACACCGAGTTCCTTGGCGAGCTTGAGCGTCCGGTAGAGTTCGGTGTCGTCGACGCCGAACGCGCCCTTGTAGGCGAGGAAGATTTTGAAGGAGCTGATGCCGCGCTGCACGATCTCGCGGAGCTGAGCTTCCGACTTCTCGTCGAACTTCGTCACGCCCATGTGGAAAGTGAAATCGCACGCGGACTTTCCGACGGCCTGCGACATCCAGAGGTCGAAGGAGGCGAGGGCGTCGTCCTTGCGCGCCGGGCAGCACATCTCGATGAGCGTGGTCGTGCCTCCGACGAGCGCCGCTTGGGAGCCGGTAATGTAGGTGTCCTTCGCGAACGCGCCCATGAAGGGCAGGTAGATGTGGACATGCGGGTCGATGAAGCCGGGGAAAACGTATTTCCCCTTGGCGTCGATCACCTCGGTGCCGGCTGGAGCGGAGATACTCTTGTCGATCTTGGTGATCGTCTCGTTCTCGCAGTAAATGTCGGCGA
>SIBG01000074.1 GCA_009695305.1 Opitutus sp.
GGGAAAATCTTTACCAAGCCCAAGCTCCGGGCCGGACCGCCAAGCCGGTCCGTCCCTCCGCTTAGGATTGCCAACCACCACCGCAGTCATCACATCAAACAACGCTGCGGACTAACATTCCACCTGGCCCAGTTTTCGGGACCCACTCAGGGGCGCCAGGGACGTTGGACGAGCGCCTAAAGAAACAGGCGGACGTGTATCGCGACGTCGTCATGGCAGCGGTGGCGAGCAAAGCCTGCGAGGCCATCGTGACGTGGGGATTTTCCGACAAGTTTATCCAACGAGGACTCAATATCCGTCACAAGCTGCCGGAGAACACGTCGACGCTGTTGTGGCTCTTCGACGCGGAGTATCGGCCGAAGCCGTCGTATGCGGCGGTGGCCGAGGCGCTCGGGTCGAGGCGGTAGCTCGGCGCACCCCGACAGTCATCACGCGCGAGAGGTCGGAAGAATTGTTGATAGAATGTCGTGGCGCGTGCCAGCGAGGACGGCGGCGGCGAAGGCCGAGCCCAGGGCGCAGTAGAGCGTTTAGCCGAGGAGGAGGCCGCTGAACAGTATTAACATAATGTCCATTGTGCGTCCTACACCTATGAAACCTTAGCGGGCTGGACCCCAGTGTCGGGTAAACGGGAAATACACGAAAACCGGGCGACCGATGACGTCCTTGCCCGGCACAAAGCCCCAATACCGGCCATCCGCGCTGTTGCCGGAATTATCGCCCATCGCAAAATAGGCCCGCGGCGGCACCGTCAATTTCTCCTCCGGATTGAGCAGAAACTGCGCGCCGTTGGAACGTGAGCCGTTGAAGTAGCCGCGATAGCGATCCACCCGGCGGCCGTTCTTGTCGAACGCTTCGGCTCCCGTGACCGGCTGGCCGTTGCGCCACAGCACGGGTTCCTTGATTTGAAGGGTGTCGCCGGGACCACCGACGAGGCGCTTGATATAATACTGATCGCCGTAGCTGCGGGCGATGTCCGGAATATTGCCCGTGCGAAAAACAAATCCACTGCCCACGGTCGGCCGGACAAAATTGTAGCTGAAGCGATCAACAAACAGCTGGTCACCGGTCATCTCGTCGAACCCCAGCACGCGCTCGCCGGCGCGCACGTGGCGGCCAGTGCGCAGGCAACGTAACCGCTGGCCGCCGATGATTCGCGTCTCGAACTGACCAGACTCAATCCGGCTTTCCACCGTGGCCAGAAAACCCTGCGAACTGTGCATCGAGCCGGAGGGAAAAAAGGCCGTGGACACGACCCAGTCAAAATCGAAGTCGAGCGGCACGCGGACCTTCACCGGTTGCTCATCGACCAGCAGGGTGTATTCGCGCAGCTGCGTGGGAATAACCAGCCACGACCGGCCGGCCACGAGACGGTAGTGCACGGTCCCAGGGCCCTCGGCCATGCCCACCGGAATCAGAATCTCGCCACTGGCCGGAGCGTCGAGCCGGTGCGGCCAGGCGCCGAACGCCACCATCCTCACCGCCTCGGTCACCGCCGCGGGCTCATCCGCCGGCTTCGCGAAGACCTCCGGCGTCATGCCGTTGTAGGTCGGCCACATCGAGTTTGTGGGAATCTTGAACGGCTGCACGAAATACGTGCGGATGCCGAGAATCACGATCGCCGCGACGAGGAAAAATTCGACGTTTTCCACCAAGGCGCTCTTGGGGTAGATCGCCCCACCCGTCCGGCGCAGCACGTCCTCGAGCGATTCGATGGCGAGCTTGAGCTTCTCGGCCTCCGCGCGCGCCTTGAGCAGCGACTGCAGGCCGGCGATCTGCGACTGTAATTCCCCAACCTGCGCCGCCGTCAGCACATCGCGCCGGAAGTGATAAACCTTGTCCGCGACTTCCAGCCAGTTGGCCGCGTTCTCGCGCATTTTCTTTTCCTGCGATTCAAATAGACCAAACATGGCGGAGCGTCAGTTGTTTTGGAGCACCTTGATAAAGGCGTCCGGTGGGATGGAAACCTTGCCGATTTGTTTCATCTTCTTCTTCCCCTCTTTTTGTTTGTCGAGGAGCTTCCGCTTGCGGCTGATGTCGCCACCATAGCATTTCGCGGTAACGTCCTTGCGCATTTCCTTCACGTTGTCGCGCGCGATGATTTTGCCGCCGATCGCGGCCTGGATGGCGACTTTGAACATCTGCGGCGGAATGATCTCGGCGAGCTTTTCGCACAATTGGCGCCCCCGCCCGTCGGCCTTTTCGCGATGCACGATGCAGGCAAATGCGTCCACCGGATCGCCGTTGATCATGATGTCCATCTTCACGAGATCGGACGTGATGTAGTCGCCGAGTTCGTAATCCATGGAGCCGTAGCCGTGCGTGACGCTTTTGAGCCGATCGTTGAAGTCGACGAGGATTTCGTTCAATGGGAGCACGCAGTGCAACATCACCCGGGTGGCATCGAGCGTGTCGGTGTGATTGGCCGTGCCGCGCTTCTCCATGATCAGCGCGAGGATGTCGCCCATGGAATCATTTGGGATGATGATTGAGGCGCGGATGGTCGGTTCCTTGATTTCGAGAATCGTGCCGGGGTCCGGCATGTTGACCGGGTTATCGACGGAAATCTCCTCCCCACCTTGTTTGATCACCTGGTAAATGACGCTCGGGTAAGTCGAGATGATCTCCACATCGTGCTCGCGGCGGATGCGTTCCTGAATGATTTCCATGTGGAGCAACCCGAGGAAGCCGCACCGGAAACCGAAACCGAGCGCCAGCGAGCTTTCCGAGGCGTAAACAAACGCCGCATCGTTGAGCCGGAGCCGGCCGAGGGCCGCCTTAAGCTTTTCGTAGTCGTCGCTCTCCAGTGGATAAAGGCCGCAGAACACGAGCGGGCGCACCTCCTTGTAGCCCGGCAGCATCTCGGTGGCCGGCCGCGCGCCATTCGTAATCGTATCGCCCGTCTTCACGTCGGCGGTGTTCTTGATGCTCGAAACAATGTAGCCGACATCTCCGGCGCCGAGCGAGGCGATCTTCTCCATCTTCGGCATGAAGACACCGACTTCCTTCACCTCGGCCTTCTGGCCGGTGCTCATCAGCACCATCGTTTCGCCGGCCTTGATCGTGCCAGAAAACACCCGCACATAGGCAATGCAACCGCGGTAGGAATCGTAGAGTGAGTCAAACACCAGCGCGCGCGTCTGCGGATATTCCGTCCAGCGCGGCGGCGGCACGCGGGCTACGACGGCCTCGAGGATGTCGGTAATGCCGATGCCGGACTTTCCGCTCGCGAGAATCGCCTCCTCGGCGGGAATCGTCAGGATGTCCTCCAGTTGACGCGTGCAGAGTTCGAGATTGGCGCTCGGCAGGTCGATCTTGTTGATGACCGGAATGACCTTAAGCTTCTGGCCGAATGCCAGGTGGGCGTTCGCCACGGTCTGGGCCTCGACCCCCTGGCCGGCATCGATCAGCAGCACGGCGCCCTCACACGCCGCGAGTGAACGCGAGACCTCGTAGGAAAAATCCACGTGGCCGGGCGTGTCCATCAGGTTGAGCTTGTAGTTGTGCCCATCCTTCGCGCGATACGTCATCGTGACCGGATGCGACTTGATCGTGATGCCGCGCTCTTTCTCGAGATCCATCGAGTCGAGATGCTGGGCGGTCATCACGCGCATCGCGACCGTGTTGGTGTGCTCGAGCAGGCGGTCCGAAAGCGTGGTTTTGCCGTGGTCGACGTGCGCGATGATACAAAAATTGCGGGTATATTTAGCGGGCATCGGCTCGGGCTCAGGCAGTCAGATCGGAAAACTCGGAAAAACTTTTTACGGGCCAGCTCTTGTCGGTGCGTCGCGCCAGGCCGGCGAGCACGCCCCCGGGCCCGAGCTCCCAGAATTCCGTCGCGCCGGCGGCGGCCACACTGCGCATGCAGTCTTCCCAGAGCACGGAGGATACGACTTGCTTCACCAGCGCCGCCTTGATGGCTGCCGGCTCACTGACGGCTTGACCGGTGGTGTTGGTGAACACGGTGCAGCGCGGAGCGGCAAAGGAAATGGCTTCCAGAAACGCCGCGAATGCGGCGCGCGCCGGCTCCATCAGGCGCGAGTGGTAGGCGCCGGCGACGACGAGTGGGATGACTTTTTTCATGCCGCGAGCCTTCGCGCCAGCGACGGCGACATCGACCTTCGCTTTCTCCCCGGACACGACGATCTGGCCGGGCGCGTTGAAATTGGCGGCCTCGATGTCGAACTCGCGGCACAGCTCGGCGACTTGCGCGCGATCTTCGCCGATGATCGCGGCCATGCCGCCCGTCGTTTGCTCGCACGCCTGCTGCATGAGCCGGCCGCGCTCGGCGACGATCCGCAGGCCGGTCGCAAAATCAAACACCCCGGCGGTGCAATACGCCGTCACCTCGCCCAGACTCAGGCCCAACGCGAACTGCGGCGCGCCGGCCGGCACCTTCCCCTGTTCGCGCAACGCGGCCACGAGCGCGAGGCCGTGGACGAACAGCGCGGGCTGGCAGGCCTTCGTTTGCGTGAGTTCGCTTTCCGGTCCCTCGAAGCTGAGCTTGGCTAGATCCCAGCCCAGCACGCGGCCGGCCTCGTCGTAGAGCGCCCGCGCAGCGGCGGACTGTGCATACAGCGATTTGCCCATTCCGACCTTCTGGGCGCCCTGTCCTGCGAATAAAAATGCCAATCCCATGTTGGAAACACGCGAGACAATCGGTCGCCTTCTCCGAATCCAAGCCCTAAAAGCGTTTCAGCTGCTTGAAATACTTGTCGTCCCGCGACGGTTTCGCGATTTCGGGCAATTTTGACTGCGCCGGCGCCGGGCCAGTGAGCGGCGCCAACCCGGCGGGCGGAGACGCCACCGAGGTCGGTGGCGTAAACGTCGACGGCGCTGCCGCCGGCGGCGCGAAGCTCTGCAAGAAAGGATTTTCCCGCGCGGCGGCCGGAGTCGAAGCAGCCGGCTTGCTCAACAAGGAAAACCCGAGCCCCAATTCGCCCGTCAGTGCTCCGGCGGAATTGGGCGCAGACGACGGCAGCGACGGCTCGCCGCGCGTCGCCACCTCCGTGGCCACGGCGCCCTTCAGCGCCGGCCGCAGCAGCCCGTAGTCTTGCGATGTCATCCAACTCTCCATGTAACGCGCGAGTGGGTTGAGCTCCACTCCGGGGAACTTTTTTGCCTCGATGGGGATCGTTCGGTTTTTTGGCTCCGTTTCGAAATTCGTCCGGGCCTCGGCCGGTTGCTCGCCGAGCGTCGCGCCGTCAAGCATCAGTTCGTGAGGGCTGTCGTTTTTTTCGCGTGTCGTCGGTTCTGGCTTTTTCATCATCGCATCCACCAGCCAGTTTTCGGATTTTTTCCGATCCGAGGCGCGGAGCGAACCCTTGCCGGAGCCCGGCGCGAGTCCGGGCCCGAGTTCGAGCTGCAGCGGAGGGGTCGTCAGCGGCGGAAGGTCAGCTTTCCCTGGCTCCGTCGGGCCGGCGCTGCGCGCCGCCCTGACCGCATCGAAGTCACGCTTCGCCCCCGCGATCGCATTCTCGGCGGGCGGGGCGTTTTTTTCTCCGGGCTTTTCGCCGGCCAGCGCCAGGGCCGTGGCGAACAGGAAAACTGATGCGACGCGCAGCACGGTTCAGGATTTGATAAAGATGCCCTTGAGGTTCATCTCAAGCTGCGCCGGGTTGGGCGAAAAACGCAGGCCGTCGGCCTTGCTGATGGTGCCCGCCTTGATCAGACGGAGGATGTCCTTGTTGAACGAGAAGGTCGCGGAGTCAGAATTGCTCTCGAGCAGGCCCTGAATCTTTTCGTTTTGCCCTTCGAGGATCAGGTTGCGCACGGTGGCGTCGGCATTGAGCACTTCGTTGGCCGGGATGCGACCGTTGCCGTCGATGGTGGGGATGAGTTTCTGGCAGATGAAACCGCGGAGCGAGCCGGCGATGGCGCGCCGGGCCTGCAACTGCTCTTCCGCCGGAAAAAACTCAAACAAGCGCGTGAGCGACTGCGCCACGGTCGCGGCGTGCATCGTCGAAAACACGAGATGGCCCGTTTCGGCCGCACCGATGACGGTCTCGAACGTCTCGCGATCGTGCATTTCGCCGACGAGAATGATGTCGGGATTTTGCCGGAGCACGGCCTTGATCGCGAGTTGGAAGTTGGGGACGTCGAGCCCGATCTCGCGCTGCTGAAAAAGGGACTTGTCGTCGGGAAACGTATACTCGATCGGGTCCTCAATCGTGACGATGTGCTTATCCATGTTCTGATTAATCCAGTTCATCATCGCCGCCATCGTGGAGCTTTTGCCGGAACCGGTGGCGCCGCACACGAGGAGGATGCCATCCTTGGCCTGCGACATTTTAATGAGCGCGTCCTGCTTCTCGCCGAGCTTGAGCTGGTCGAACGTCGGCACCGTGCTCTTGATGTGCCGCATGACGATGCTGACGAGCCCGCGCTGGTGAAACGCGTTGACGCGAAACCGCCCGACGCCTTCGAACGCGTAGGCGAAATCCACCTGCCCCTCGTCATCCCACCTCGCGCGAAACATCTTTGGCGTGTGCTCCTCGACCCACGCATTGGCCTCGGGACACGTGATGGGGTCCATGTCGATGGGCTTGAGTTTGCCGGCGAGCCGGACGTAGCCCGGCTTGTTGGATTTGATGATGATGTCACTCACGCCGCTATCGACGGCGAGCTTGAGCAGATCATTCATCATTTCGGTGTGAGGTGTGAGGGTGGGCATGGGTAAAAAAGCGTTGCGGATTCTGTATTTCAACGTGCTCTGTTCCGCAAGGCAACTTTGCCCTCACTCATGAAGCTCCGTCCGTTCACCGGCACCATTACCGCTCTCGTCACGCCCTTTCGCCGGGGTCAGGTTGACTATGCCGACTTGAAAAAGCTCGTGGCGGCCCAGATCAGGGGTGGCATCGACGGCCTCGTGCCGGTCGGGACCACGGGCGAGTCGCCCACGCTGTCTCACGAGGAGCATCTGGACGTAATCCGGGCGGTGATCGCGGATGCCGCCGGCCGGGTGCCGGTCATTGCCGGCACCGGCTCCAACTCCACGGCCGAGGCCGTCGAACTCACGCGACTGTCCCACGAGGCTGGGGCCGATGCGATGCTCGTGGTGGCGCCCTATTATAACAAACCGAGCCCGGAAGGTCTCTTCCGCCACTTCTGCGCGGTCGCGGACGCGACCGACCGGCCGATCATCCTCTACTCCATCCCCGGCCGTTGCGGCGTCGAGATCGGCGTGCCCGTCGTGGTCCGGCTACGCGCAAAATATGAGCACGTCCGCTGGATCAAGGAGGCGGGCGGGAGCGTCGATCGCGTCGACCAACTCAAACAGGCGCTCGGGCGCGACCTCACCGTGCTCAGTGGTGACGACTCCCTCACCCTCCCCTTCATGGCGGTCGGCGCCGAAGGCGTGATCAGCGTCGCGTCGAATCTCCTGGTCCGCGAAATCGGTGAAATGGTCCGGCTCGCGCTCGCCGGCGACTTCGGGGCGGCGCGAAAAATCCACCGTAAACTTTATCCGGTTTTCAAGGCGCTGTTCGTCGAGCCAAATCCCGTGCCGATCAAGCTGGCCGTCGCCCGCGCGGGTCTGATCTCGTCCGCCGAGGTGCGCTCGCCGCTTTGCGAGATGAGCGCGGCCAGCGCGAAGCTCGTCACCCAGGCCCTCGCGGCCGTTGGCCATTAGCCGCCACCGCCATGGCACTCCGCATCTTGATCAATGGCTCGAAAGGCCGCATGGGTCACGCGCTCGCTGAGGCGGCCGGGACCCTGGGCCTCACCGTCGGGGCCGCCGTTGATGTCGGCGACGCCATCGCCCCGGCGCTGCTGGGCTGCGAGGTGATCGTCGATTTCAGTTCACCGGCCGCAACCAAGTCGCTCCTCGAACTCGCGATTGCGCAGCGCAAGGCCATCGTGCTCGGCACCACGGGGCACTCGGCCGCGGAGAAGCAAGCATTGCTCGCGCTCGCGGCGAAGGTGCCCTGCGTGTGGGCGGGAAATTTTTCCGTCGGAGTGAATCTGCTCTTCGCCCTTACCCGTCGCGCCGCCGGTGTGCTGGGCGCGGATTACGATGCCGAGGTGGTCGAGATGCACCACCGGTTTAAGAAAGACGCGCCCAGCGGCACCGCGGCGCGCCTGCTCGAAATTATTCTGGAAGAGCGCCAGCTCACGGCCGCCGCGCTCCGCCACGGCCGCGCAGGCCTCGTGGGTGAGCGCACTCCAACCGAGGTCGGGATTCACGCGTTGCGCGGTGGCGATGTCGTCGGGGATCACACGGTGATGTTTGCCGCGCTCGGTGAACGCATCGAACTCACCCACCGAGCCAGCGACCGCGCCATCTTCGCCCGCGGGGCGCTGCGCGCGGCCCAGTGGGTCGTGGCGCAGCCACCGGGCGTCTACGATATGCAGGATGTGCTCGGCTTGAAGTGAGGCGATGATCACGTCGATCCAGGGCACGCTCACGTCGGCCACCCCGTTGCAGGCCGTCATCGAGCTGAATGGGTTTGGCTACGAGGTGAACATCCCCGTCACCACCGCGGAGAAACTCCCGCTGCCCGGCGCGACGGTGAAACTGCACACGCTCGTGATCTATCGGGAAGATGCGCAGACCCTCTACGGTTTCGCGACTCCCGCGGATCGAGATTTTTTCCGCCTGATGATCGATCATGTCACCGGGGTCGGCCCGAAGGGTGCGATTGGCATCATGAGCCGGCTGTCGGTGCCGCTGCTGGAGAGCGCGATTCGCTCGGGCGACATCGCGATGCTCGCGAAATGCCCTGGCATCGGCAAGAAGACCGCCGAGCGCCTCGTCGTTGAGCTCAAGTCAAAGGTTGGCGCCGGCTCCTCCGGCCTGGCCGTCTCGCCTGGTGAAACGACCGCCCCTCAGGCTGAGAACACGCATCGTGATGCGGTCGCGGCGCTCGTGGCGCTCGGCTACAAAGCGGCCGATGCCGACCAGGCCGTGCGCCGCGGCGCCCTGGCGCTCGGACCGAAAGCGACGACCGAGGCGCTGATCAAAAAAGCCCTCGGTTAGCGCTCAGCGCTGAAACCGAAACGCCGCCATCTCCACCTCGGTCGCCATGGGCTGGCGGACGCTGCGGTAGATGCGCGGATCCTGCGGCGCGGACCGGGCGTCGAAGCGCAGCGCTTCCACCGGCACCTGCTGCATCGGCGCGAGTTTGACGCGGTTGATCCAGTCGAGTGCCACCGCTTGCTGGCTCGCCATCGTGGCGAGGAGCGCATCGGTGCCGGCGTCGCTTGGCAGGGCAAAAGCGTTCGAGGCAGAGACCAACTGCAAATCGGCCCGGCGCTCCGGCACGGCGACCGTCTGGGCCACGGCGCGTGACACCGTTTCAGCCGTCGTGGCGACCGGCAGCGCCGGCAGCACGACCGTGGTCACCAGCGCCGGCGCCGCGACGGGCGCGATCTCGCGGGTGCGATTGACGAACACGAGCGCCACGCACGCCGCGGCCACCGCGAGCCCGCCGAGGGAGAGGCCCGGGGCCCAGCTCGAGCGGCGCGGTTCGAAGGCGATGATCTTTTGCTCGTCAGTCTGGCTGGCAAAATCCTGAGCCAGCAGCGCGCAGGCCTTTTGGAGGCGGCAATATTCCAGGTAGGTCTGGCGGCGCGCCGGGTTGTGCTGCACCTCATGCTCGATCCGCGCGGCGTCGGCCGCGGAGATTTCGTGATCAAGGTAGAGGTTGAGCAGTTCGATAAATTCGGAGTCTTTCATGGCAGTAGGTGTGGTCAGGTGGCTACAGACACGGTGCAGGTCAGGAAGTGCGAAAATCTTCGCCCAGTTTGGAGCGCAGGCTTTCGCGGGCACGGGCAATCCGGCTTTTGACGGTGCCGACGGAGATGGCGAGGATGCCGGCGATTTCTTCGTAAGAAAGATTCTTGATGTTCCGCATCACCAGAATCTCGCGATGTTTTGCGCTGAGTTTCTCCATGCCCTGGCCGATCCGGGTGACGAACTCCTGCGTCACGGCGATATCGTCGGGCGTCTCGACTTCGGCGGGGATAATGTCGGCGAGCGTCATGTCGTTCTCGGAGCTGACGGGGGCGTCAAACGACACCGATTTGTCGCGCTTGCGGCGCCACCAATACCAATAGCGGTTCCGCGCGAGGTTGGTGGCGATCTGGTAGAGCCAGGTGGAAAAGGCGGAATCGCCCCGGAAATTCGCCAGCCCGCGGTGCGCGCGGATAAAGGCATCCTGCGTCACTTCCTCGGCATCCTGCTGGTTGCGCAGGAGCTGGTGCACCATCGAGAAGATGCGGTCCCAATACCGCGTGACCATCTGGTCAAAGGCGGACTGGTCGCCGTTTTTAAAGCGATCCACGAGCAGACGGTCGAAGGCTACTTCTTCAGCTTTGGAGGACATGCGTTCTGCCTCGTTCTGATGGGTATATTTTTGAATTGTTCCCAAGATCTTTAAAAGAGCCCGCTCACATAGCCCCGGGGCGCATCGCGGTCAATGGCGGTGCGACGGTTTGGGGCGAAATCTCTTGCAAACCCCATCCACGGAAATCCATTTTCCACCCTTCCATTCGGATTGGGGGCTGGTAGCTCAATGGTAGAGCAGTAGCCTTTTAAGCTATTGGTTCTGGGTTCGAATCCCAGCCGGCCCACCATCCGAAATTTTCTCTCCTCCGCCAAATGAAACGCCTCGTCCTGATCGAAGATCAAACCGCCATCCGCGAAATGTTGGTGGAAATCTTGCGACTGGACGCCAACTACCAGCTCGTCGGCGAAGCGGGCGACGGGCAGGCCGCCGTCACCTTGTGCCTGGAAACCTCCCCGGACATCTGCGTGCTCGATGCCAAGCTCCCCGGCCTCAACGGCGTCGATATCCTCCGCCGCATCAGCAAGAAACTCCCGCACATGCGCGTGCTGGTGTTCTCGGGTCACGAAAATCCCGTGCTCGTCCGCGAGATGCTTGAAGCCGGGGCGCACGGTTTCGTCGAAAAAACCGCGGGCCTCATGGAATTTAAGAAGGGGCTCGAGACCGTCGCCAGCGGCGGCACCTATTGTGGCCCCGCGGTCGCCGCGCTGCTCCGCAACGTCGTCGCCAACCCCGCCGCGAGCAACGCCCCCGATTTCCTCACCGACCGCGAGCGCGAAATCCTGCAGCTGGTCGCCGAGAGCCACAGCACGAAGGAAATCGCCGCGAAGCTCGGCATCAGCGTGAAGACCGTGGACAATCACCGCACCAACCTCATGCGGAAGCTCAACCTCCACGATGTCGCGAGTCTGACCCGCCACGCGCTGGAGGTCGGCCTCATCCAGCCGAAAAGGACCTTTAAAAAATCTTGCGGCACCAGCGGCGATTGCCAATAGCTTTCCCCTCCTCCGCGCCACCTTTCCTTCCATGAAACTCGTCTCATCGAAACTTTGCCTCGTTGTCGCCAGCTCCGCGCTTCTCTTCGCGGGCTGCAGTAAGAAGCCTGAACGGCCCACGCCGCCCGCGACCGCGATGGGGATGGCCCTCGGGCCCGGCCCCATCGCCCCTCCGACCGATGTGAACGCCGCGCCCGACACGTCCCTCCAGCCGCGCCTGCCGGACGGCGTGATCGACGACGGCAACACCATCCGCGGCCTGCTCCAGGCCGTCTATTTCGACTTCGATCAATCCGCGGTCAAAGCCGATCAGCGCGACAAACTGAAGGCCGCGAAAGAATATCTCGAAAAAAATCCCGGCCAGCGCCTGCTCCTCGAGGGCCACTGCGACTGGCAGGGCACCGCCGAATACAACCTCGGCCTCGGTGACCGTCGCGCCAGCGCCGCCAAGAAGTATCTCGCCTCGCTCGGCGTCGTCGCCGACAAGCTCGAGTCCAACTCCAAGGGCAGTCTCGAAGCCGCGAAGGATGGCAACGATGCCGCCAGGGCCAAGGATCGCCGCGTCGAGCTCGTGATTATCAAGGCGAAGTAAGGCCGCCGGCTGCTCAACCCTTCAGTCCGCTCAACGCCCCGGATTTTTCCGGGGCGTTTTTGTTTTCTTGGATCTGCCCAGATCGTCGACGCACTCCGGCCGCATTTCTTCTCGTTAGCAACCACCACGGTCGTCACTTTTTCACTCGGCATGTCCAGCCCTGCGTCTGCCTCTTCCCACCCTCCTGCGGCCGGTGCCGTCTTCCTCAGCTATGCGCGCGAGGACACCGCCGCTGCGCAACGCATCGCCGAGGCCCTGCGCAGTTCCGGCGTCGAGGTGTGGTTCGACCAGAGCGAACTGCGCGGCGGCGATGCCTGGGATCAGAAAATCCGGCAGCAGATCAACGACTGCACGCTCTTCGTTCCAATCATCTCCGCGCCCACCGAGGAACGGAACAAGGGCTACTTCCGCCTCGAATGGAAACTCGCCGTCGAGCAGACGCACCTCATGGCCGAGGGTGTGCCTTTCCTCGCGCCCGTCGTCGTCGACGACACGCCCGACTCCAGCGCCGTCGTGCCCCCGGAATTTCTCCGCGTGCAATGGACGCGCCTCCCCGGCGCGCTGCCCACGCCGCAATTCGTCGGTCAAATCAAACGTCTCCTCGAAGCGCCGCACAAAGCCGCGCCCACCGTGCGTAGCGGAACGGCTTCCCGTTCCGCGTCGGACGGCGGCGCCGAAGCGGCTCCGTTACGGGTGGGCCGTCGCGTCCCTGCGGCGGCATGGGTTGCCGTGATCGCTGCGATCGCATCCGCGGCCGGCGTCTTCTGGTGGAGGCAATCGAGTTCTGCGCCGAATACGGGCGCAGAGCCGACCCTCAGTCAGTCGAAGGGGACGCGCCCGCCTGCCCTGAGCTCGTCGAACGGGCCCACCACGGAAAAATCCGCACCGCCGCAGTCCGAGACCCGCCAGCTTGTCGCCAAGGCCCGCGCACTCTACGAGCTGTGGGACTTCGCTTCACACGAGGATTTCAATCTCGCCGAACAGCTGCTCAAGCGCGCCACCGAACTCGACCCGACCGACGCGGAGGCGTGGGCGGCGCAGTCGGTGCTCTCGTGCGGGTTTCTCGTCTTCAACTATGATAGTTCTCCGGCGCGCCGTGATGCGGCGCGTAATCACGCGGAGCGCGCGGTGAAACTCGCCCCTGACTCGGATCTCGCGCGCTTCGCCCGCGCGTTCAGCTATCGTTTTCAACCCGCGCTGCAGCCGGAGTCGGTGCGACTGCTGCGGGAGGAAGCGGGACGCCAGCCGACAAACAAGTTCGTCGTGCGCAACCTTGGCGCCACCCTGCGCATGACTGGCCATGCTGAGGAGGCGTTGGTGTATCTCGATCGCGTGGCCGCGTTACCCGGCAGTGATGCCATTGCGCACTACAACCGCGCGATGGCATTGATGAGCTTGAATCGCCCGGTCGAATCCGAGGCTGCCCTCGATCAAGCGCTGGCCCTCGCTCCGAACTATGGGCAGGCCCTCGGCCGGAAAGTTTCATATTACGTCAGTCTACACGGCGATTTGGCGAGCGCCCGCGCCCTGGTGGAGAAAATTCCGCCCGCCTTTCTCCTCGAAGATCGCGGTGCGGCCACGGTGAGCCATGTCTGGTTGTTATCCCGCGAACCGGAGAAGTGCATCGCGTCACTGCGAGCGGCACGAGACTACATCGAGACGAACTATTATACTGGTCCCAAGGCCTACCGCACCGGCCTGGCCCATCGCATGGCGGGGCGCCTTCCCGCAGCCCAAGCGGACTGGCGCGCGGCACTCCAGAAAGTCGAGCAACGCCTCGTCGGCCAATCCAACTCGCCCGAGGAGTTGGGCTGGAAGGCGCTATTGCACGCCCTGCTCGGCGAACGCGCCGAGGCCGAGCGCGTGCTGCAAATTTATGAGCAACTCCGGAAGATTCCGCCGTCGACAATCCGGTCTGGAACGTTGCCCACCTATGTGGCGCTTGGTCGGCATGACGAGGCGATCGATTTTGTTACCAGCACGGTCAACAACCTGAACTCTGCTTACCGTCCATGGGATCTGACGTGGGTGCGCTCGGACCCGGAACTCGATCCGCTGCGCGACAACCCGCGCTTCCAAGCCTTGCTCAAATCCCTCCCGCCGGTCGAAACGAAGTGAACGCCGCCCGCGACAGCGTTGCGACTACCTTTTTGCCGTCGCGGCGAGGATTCGCTTCGTCGTCTCGATGCCTTTTTTCATGACCTCGAGATTAAAGCTCTCGTTCGGCGCGTGCAGGTTGTCCTCGGGCAGGAAGAGTCCGAACATCACCGAGTCGAGCCCGGTTACGCGCTTGATGTCGGCGATGATCGGCACGCTGCCGCCCTCGCGCAAATAAAGCGGTGGGCGGCCCCACACTTCGTTCACGGCCGCGTCCGCTGCCCGGAACGCCCGCGCGAGCACCGGCGACTGATCCTTCGGCGTGTTCGAGCGGCCGGGCGGCACGACGACGTAGGGATCGCCCTTGTGCTGATCGACGAACTCTAATTTCACGCCCTTCGGCGTGCGCGCGCAAATCGTGTCCATCACGAGCTTTTTGATTTTGTCGGGCTGCTGGTTCGGCACTAGCCGGCAGGAAATTTTCGCGAACGCCTTGCTCGGAATGACCGTCTTCGTCCCCTCCCCTTGGTAGCCGCCGCCGATGCCGTTGAACTCGAGCGTCGGCTGGAAGCGCGACGATTCAAACGGCGAAAACCCCGGCGTGGTGTAGAACGTGTCGATGCCCAGGAATTCCGCGTATTGCTTCTCGTCGGCTCCGAGCTTGTTCAGCTCCGCGCGTTCCCACGGCTCCACCTCGAGCACGTCGTCGTAGAAGCCGGGCACATTCACGCGGCCTTCGGGCGTGTGCAGCGTGGAGATGATTTCCGCGAGCGCCTGGATCGGATTGCGCAGCACGCCACCGTGCAGGCCCGAGTGCAGGTCACCCTTCGCCCCGGTGAGATGGACGTCGAACAGCGCCAGCCCGCGCAACCCGGCCGTGATGACGACCTGGTTTTCGTTCGGCAGCGCCGTGTCGGAAAGATAAACGAAATCCGCCGACTTCAGGCGCTCTTGGTGCGCGGCGAGAAATTTCGGAAAACTCGGGCTCCCCATCTCCTCCTCGCCCTCGATGAGAAAGGTGATTCGCAGCGGCAGCCGCGGGTTTTCTGCGAGCAATTGCGCGACGGCTGCGATGTTGGTCATGAGCGGCCCTTTGTTGTCGGCGGCCCCGCGCCCGTAGATCCGGTTGCCGATGATCGTCGGCTCGAACGCGGGCGTCTTCCACAGATTCAACGGCTCGGCCGGCTGCACGTCGTAGTGGCCGTAAATGAGCACGTGGGGCCACGACGCATCGGTGCCGTGGCTCGCCAGGATGATCGGATGCAGGTCGGTTTTTACGACGTCGACCTTGAAGCCCAGCGAGCCGAACAGGCCGGCGACGAATTCCTGCGCGCCCTTCATGCCGTCGCGAAATTTCGGGTCCGTCGAGACACTCGGCTGCCGGATGAACTCTTTTAGTTTTTCAACAGGATTAAACATGCCCCGACCGTGGCGGAAAAACGCGCTGCGCCAATCGGAAAACGTCGGGCCGGCGAGCAGTGTCGGGCCGCCGCTGGCCGACCAGCGGCCGCCCGGCCTTCAATGCCGGAAATGCCGCGAGCCGGTGAACACCATCGCCATCCCGCGGGCATCCGCCGCGGCGATGACCTCGGCATCGCGCACGGAGCCGCCCGGCTGAATCGCGGCCACCGCGCCAGCGTCCGCCGCGGCGATGAGTCCGTCCGCGAAAGGAAACAGTGCCTCGCTCGCGACGATCGAGCCGCGCAAGTCGAGCTTCGCCTCCCCCGCTTTCCACACCGCGATGCGCGAACTGTCGACCCGCGCCATCTGCCCCGCGCCGACCCCGAGCGTCTGCTCGCCGCGGCAATAAACAATCGAGTTCGATTTCACGTGCTTGCCGACTTTCCAGCCGAACAGCATCGCCGCCCATTCCGCCGGCGTCGGCTCGCGCTTCGTCACGACCTTGAACTCCCGCACATTGCCGAGCGTGCGATCGCGATCCTGCACCAGCACGCCACCCACGACGGAGCGAATTTCCTGCAGGGCGTCCGCGCCGATCCCCCCTTTCGCGGTCATGAGGCGGAGATTTTTCTTTTGCGCAAAAATCGCCAGGGCCTCGTCGCTGAACCGGGGCGCGATGATTACCTCGGTGAAAATCTCCGCAATGGTCCTGGCCAGCGCGCCGTCGAGTGTCTGGTTGACGATGATGATGCCGCCGAACGGTGCCTGCTGGTCGGTGGCGTAGGCCTTGGCCCACGCCTCCGTCAGCGAGTCGGCGCTCGCGACGCCGCAGGGGTTCGTGTGCTTGAGAATCGCGACCGTTGGGCGTTCGAACTCCCCGATGAGGTAGGTCGCCGCCGTGATGTCCAAGATATTATTATAGGAAAGCTCCTTCCCCTGGAGCTGCGCGTAATGATCGTGGAAGGTGCCGTAGAGCGCGGCCTGCTGGTGCGGATTTTCGCCGTAGCGCAGCGCCTGGGCTTTCTTCCACGACCGCGAAAGGGTCGCCGGGAATCCGCTCAACGCTGCGAGATCGGGCTCCGCGGCTTGCGCCTCCAGATAGCGTGCGATCGCCGCATCGTAGGTCGCGGTTCGCTGAAAAACTTTCAAGGCGAGCTGGCGCCGCAGCGCCTGCAGCTCGGCGCTGGTCTCACCCGCGGCGAAGGCGGCGAGCACCGCACCGTAGTCCGACGCGTCGCAGACGACCGTCACGCTCTCGTGATTCTTCGCCGCGCTGCGCAGCATGGAAGGCCCGCCGATGTCGATGTTCTCGATCGCCTCCTCAAACGGCACGCCGGGTTTCGCCACCGTCTGCTCAAACGGATAGAGATTCACCACGACCAGGTCGATGAGCTCGATGGCGTTCTGCCGGGCCTGGGCCAGCTGATCGGGTTTATCGCGCCGCGCCAGCAGGCCGCCGTGGATTTTCGGGTGCAACGTCTTCACGCGCCCCTCCATGATCTCGGGGAAGCCGGTGTGCTGGCTCACTTCGGTCACCGGCAGGCCGCGCTCGGCGAGGAGCTTCGCGGTGCCGCCGGTCGAGAGCAGCGAGTAGCCGTGCGTGCGCACGAGCGCCGTGGCGAATTCGACCAGACCAGATTTGTCGGAGACGGAGAGGAGGGCGAGTTTGGCCATGCGGCGCGACTTTGTGTTTGGCGACCCGCCCTGCCGCAAGACGATTGTCATCCCGAAGATGCCACGGGACGTGCCAGCCAGCGGATCGCCCCGCCGCCACCCGGCGCGCGATGACACTTCGCCGCTTGCCGCGCGCGCCATTCCGCTTCTCTTGGCAGTGTGTCCAGCGTCTCCTCCGAATTGCCCGGCCTCACCGCCCGCCTCGACAAGCTCGTCTATCATCGGGGCGGCGCGAGCTTGCCGGAGGATAAGCCGCACGCGTTCGTCTATTTTATCACGATCCAGAACGGCTCCAGCCACACGATCACGCTCCTCGGCCGGAAATGGGTCGTCGAGCACACGGACGGCACGCGACTGGTCATCGAGGGCGACAAAATTGTCGGCGAGACGCCCCGCCTCGCCCCGGGGGAGGAGTTTTCCTACAACAGCTACCATGTCACCGGGCTCGACGCCCGCGCGCACGGCAGCTTTCACGGCGTCGATGAGTTGGGCCACAAGGTCCACGTCATGCTCGCCCCGTTCGACCTGACGGCGCCGACCGGCTGAGCGGCCGCAACTTCGTTCTCGTCCACGGCGAAGTTATCGGTTTTGTTGGCCGGTTCATGAAGCTTACAGACCTGAACCGCGATGGCGGCATCGGTGCCAATTCGCTGTTTATCCAGCTTGGCGACCTCAATATTCTCCTCGATTGCGGACTCAACCCGAAGAAGGTCGGTCGCGCCGCCGCGCCGGATCTCTCCAAACTCCGGGGCCTCACGCTCGATCTCATCATCATCACGCACTGCCATCTCGACCACATCGGCAGCCTGCCCGTCGTGATGCGCGAGCACCCGAACACGCCGGTGATCATGACGACCTCGAGCCGGATGCTGATCGAGCGCATGCTCCACAATTCGGCGAACGTGATGTTGCGCCAGAAGGAGGATCAGAACATTCCCGACTACCCACTCTTCACGCACGACGACATCGACCGCTGCGCCAAGCGGATCGTCGGCCTGCCCTTCAACCACGCGAAGCATTTCCGGGGCGCGAAAGACGACATTGAGGTGGTGCTGCATCCCGCCGGCCACGTCGCCGGCGCCGCCGCCGTGGAAATCCACCACAAACATCGCGCCATCTTCTTCACGGGCGACGTGCTGTTCGAAAACCAGCGCACGCTCGCCGGGGCAAAATTCCCCGCCGGTCACTTCGACACCCTCGTCACGGAAACCACCCGCGGCACCACCGAACGCGCGATCGGCAAGGAACGCGTCAACGAAGTCGCCCGCCTCGTCGCCTCGATCAACGACACGATCACGCGCGGCGGCTCGTTCCTCATCCCCGTCTTCGCCCTCGGCCGCATGCAGGAGGTGCTGGCGATCATCCACGACGCGCGAAAATTTGGCCGCCTCGCCGAGTGCCCCATCTTCGCGTCCGGCCTCGGCATGGACCTCGCCGACTATTTCGATGAAATCACGCGCAAGACAAAGCACCTGAATTTCAACCGCGGCATCATCAAGGAGCTCAAAATCAAGCCGACGCCCCGCAAGCTCGTCGCCGGCGAGGATCCGCAGCTGAACGCGCTCTACATCGTGAGCTCCGGCATGATGGTCGAGCGCACTCCCAGCTACACGCTCGCCTCCGGACTCGTCGGCCACGCTCGCAACACGATTGGTTTCGTCGGCTATTGTGATCCTGACACCCCCGGCGGCCACTTGCTGGCGGCCAAGCCGGGCGAGACCTTCGTCTTCGAAACCGCGCACGTGAAGGCAAAGATCAAGGCCCACATCGAGCGCTTCGAGCTCAGCGGCCACGCGGACCGCGAGGAATTGCTGGAATTCGCCGTGCAGACCGGCGCGCGCAGCATCGTGCTGACGCATGGCGATCCCGACGCCCGCGCGTGGTTTGCGGAGCAGCTCGCGATCCAGGCGCCCAAATCCAAGGTGCTCGATCCCGTGCCGCTCACGACCTATCAGGTGTGACGTCGCCGTCGGGCGGCGGCAGGACCCCCGCCCTACTTTCTCGTCAGGTGGCGCAGCCGCGCGCACATCGCGGCGCTGCCGGCGACATAGACGATTTGCTTCATTTTCAGGTCAAACTGCCGCATCGGTAGCTGCTCGCCATTGAGAAAATGCACCTCACCGCCCGCCGCCCGCACGAGCGGAATGGCGGCCGCCAGGTCCCAGATTTTCACGTTGAAGTCCACGCAGCCGTCGAGGATGCCCGCCGCCACGTAGGCGAGATGCAGCGTCGCACTGCCCAGCCCGCGAATCTTGAATTGCGACAGCACGCCCGTCGCCATCGGCATGAGCGATTTATCGAACGGACTGTGAAAGCCGACCAGCGTCTCTCTTGTCATCGGCGCCGTGCTCACCTTGACCGCGCGCTCGCCGTCGACCACGCCGAAACCCGGCCCGCCGTGCAGCAAGGTGCGGCGGCTCAGATCGTAGACCACGCCATAGACCGGCTCGCCGGCCTCGCACAGCGCGAGGGCAATGGCACAATGCGGAATACCAAGCGCGAAGTTGTTCGTGCCATCAATCGGATCGAGCACCCAAAAAAATCGCGCCGTCACGGGAATCGGTGCCTCGGTCTCCGCCAGCTCCTCGCTGAAAAATTGGTCCGTCGGAAACTGCGCCCGCAGTTCGGAAAAAATATTCTCCGAAATTGCGACATCGACCGCCGTCACGCGCGTGCCATCGCTCTTCCATTTGCTTTCGGCCCGGCCGAACTCGCGGTGGAGGAGCGCGGTCTGGGCGAGCACGGCGTGCTGGGCGGCGGCGATACGGGCGAGCAGATCGGAGGTAGCCATAGAGATCGCTAATCCGCGCTAATCTTCGCCATTCCTCAAAACAATTCTGGTTCCTCGCTGTTTCCAGTGGGTAGCGGCCGGTGACTGGGAGCCCCGAAGGGGCGAAAAGTTGAAAGCCCAAGGCAACGCCTTGGGAAAGGTTCACGTGAAAATCCGAGCCCTGAAGGGGCGAAACCACCGCTGGTGTCGCCCCTTCAGGGCGAAGCAATCCCCTCAATCCGATTCCCAGGGCGTTGCCCTGGGCTTTCGAAGGGTGCCCCATTGGGGCTTCCGCCGTCGGAGCCATCAACCCACCGAAAACAGCGAGGAGCCACAATTCTCCCCGTGGAAGGCACGAGTCTTGCGCGCGCCGCCGACCAAGTCGCGGCCTGTGCAAGACACAGGCCCTACGATTGGCGATTCACTCGTAGTCGTGGAGCTTCGGATCGCGCCGGGGTGGCAGACGGCGGGCCTTGAATCGATGGCGCGCCTCCTTCAGGTCTTTCGGCGGCGGGCCCATCCCGCCCATGCTCATCTCATCGCCGTAGGGATCGCCCTCACCCGGAGTGTCGCCACCGAGCTGTTCCTCCAGTGAGTCCGGATCGGCGCCCTCTTCCAGCTTGCGCACGACTTCCTCCATCTCGCCGTTGATTTTTTCGCCCGTGGCCTCGGACATCTTGCGCATCATGCGGGCCATCGCCTTCGGATCGTTTTCGTCGACGTTGGAAAATTCCTTTTCCATCATGCCCATCGTCGCCTCCATCCGCGCATCCTCGGCGGGATTACCGGCGTCCACGGCTGGTGAGGTGCCAGCGGATTCGTCTTTCTTGCCGCCGCTCACGACGGCAAAAGCCGACACCAGTTTCCGCAGTGGCAGTTTTGGATCGTCGGGGCACGACGGAATCGTGCGTCCCTGCGCCAGGGTCTTCGCGTAAAATTGGTAGATCGTGTGGTTACCCGGGCAATAATACTCGTAGATCGGCATGAAAATTGGCGCAGGAATTAGTGGCTGTCAGGTTTCTTGGCAAGCTGTAGGGCGTCTGTCTGGCAGACGCCGCTCGTCTGTAATCTGTAAGCGAACAAACCCGGCGTCGGCCAGACAGACGCCCTACAACTGGTGCCCATGGCGCACGACGGTCGTGTTTTGTTTACCGGAATTCAATCGATCCAGCACGCCGGCCAGGCGGCGGCGCTTTTCGTCGAGCTCGGCAAACATTTCCAACTGCTGGCCGCCGTCTTCGACGTTGGAGAATCGCACGCTCACGAGGCGCAGGGGCCGTTTTTTCCGCCATGCTTCCCGCAGGAGCGGCGCGACCAGCGGATAAAAGGGCGCCTCCAGATCCGTCGCCGCCGCCAAACTGCGCCCGTGGGTCTCCTGGGTGAAATCCGGATAGCGAATTTTCACGGTCATCGTCCGGACGCGTTTCTGGTCCGCGCGCACTTTCGGCAGGAGTTCATCCACCATGCGCTTGGCCACGCGTTCGATCTCGGCAAAATCCGCGACGTCCTCGAAAAACGTCTCCTGCTGCGAGTAGCTCTTCGCGTCGTCGTGGTCGGTGTGGACCGCGCGGTCATCCTGGCCGCGGGCGGTCGCGAGCATCTCCCGCCAGCCATCGCCAAAGAGGGATTTTAGTTCGCTCTCATCCCGCGCGGTGATGTCGGCGATCACTTTCACGCCGCGCACCGCGAGCGCCGCCTCCGTCTTCGCGCCGATGCCCGGCAGTTTCCCGATGGACAGCGGCGCGAGGAAATCCTCCTCCGTCCCCGGCGGCACGACGACGAAGCCGCGCGGTTTGCGGAGCTTGGAGGCAATCTGGGAGATGAGCTTGTTGGTCGCGACGCCGAATGACACCGGGAGCTGCAACTCGACCGCGAGGCGCCGCTGGAGGGCGCGCACGCGCGCCTCGATCTCGGCCGACGACGTCAAGCCGCACGGCCCGAGGTCGAGGTAGCCTTCGTCGATGGAGTTGCGCTGCACCAGCGGTGTCAGCGTCTCACAGAGGTCGAACATCTGCCGCGACACCTTGCTGTAGAGTCCGCTCGTGTGCGGCAGCATGATGAGGTCTGGGCAAATCCTCAGCGCGCGCTGGGTCGGCATCGGCGTGTAGACGCCGCAGGCCCGTGCCTCGTAGCTGGCGGACGAGATGATGCCACGCTCGCGTCCGCCGACGGCGCACTTGGTGCCGCGCAGCTCCGGCTTGAGCGCGAGCTCGCACGACACGAAGAACGCGTCGGCGTCGAGATGGACGACCGTCGGCAAAGCCGGGGTCGGGACGATGGTGGGCAGCGGCACAGCAAAGGAATGGCCGCAAAATCACCCGGAGGGCGCAAAGGGAAAAAGCGTGGCCGGAGGGAGGCCGTGTTTATTTGCTGGCCATGCCGCGCGGCCCCCCGTTCCTTGGACCCCGCTTCGGCCCCTTCTGCTTCACCCCTTCCGGATTTTCATGCTTCTGATCGCAAGTTTCATGGTCATCGTGCTGTTGATGTGCTGGCTTTGTCACAGCAGCAACTGCGACAGCTAAATTCTCACTTCGGCGTTGCCCGCCGCGCGGCCCCCCTCAAATCTTCTCCCATGGGACGTCAATGGCTCCACGCTAAACGCGCGATCGTTAACCTCAAAAAAGGTCAGACGGTCGGCAAACTCGTCAAAGAAATCACCGTCGCCGCCAAGCTCGGCGGGGCCGAACCCGAGAGCAACGCGCGGCTGTTCGCCGTGCTCGAAAAAGCCCGGAAAGCCGGCGTCACCCGCGATGCCATCGAGCGCGCCATCGCCAAGGGCGCGGGCACCGGCGGCGACAAAACCGCGATGGAGCAGGTCTGGTTCGAAGGCTACGCGCCGCACAAGGTGCCCGTCATGGTGGAGGTTTACACCGACAACCACCAACGGACCGCACCGGAAATTCGCATGCTGTTCCGCCGCGGCGTGCTGGGCCAGTTGCACAGCAACAAGTTTTTGTTCGATCACGTCGGCATCGTCGAAGCCCACCATCCCGACCTCGCGATCGATCGGGAGGCCGCGGCGATCGAGGCCGGCGCCAATGATTTCGAGCCACTCACGCACGCCCAGAACGACGACGTCCCGGAGGGGCGCGCCGGAACCCGGTTCATCACCGAGCGGACCGCCGTGCATGCCGTGACGGTGTGGTTGAAGCAAAACGGCTGGGCCGTGATCACCGCGGAAATCGGCCATCTCGCGAAAACCTACCCCGAACTCGATGAAGCCACCCGCGCCGATGTCGGCGAGTTTCTCCAGGAGCTGGAAGACCACGAGGACGTGCAGCGCGTTTGGGCCGCAGTAAAGTAAGGCCGGTCCTCCGCCCGATTCAGCACCGCGGCAGCCCGCCATCTTCCGCGCCGGCGCGGCATCGGGCATCAACCCCGCCTGAAATCCCTCGCGCACGGTCTGGCCGCGTGCATCGTCGCCTGTCTATGCCGTGGATCGCCCCATCGGAGAAGGACACCGCCACCGCCACCATCGGCTTCGAGGCCAAGTGGCCGGTCCGGAAGGACCTCACCGCCGACAAGCTCCGCAACAACATGGACGCGGCGGTTACCGAGCGAAGCGACAAGCGGAGGCAGCAGCCGGAGCCATCCAAGCGCGTCGTCCCGAACGGCATGTTCGTGCAGTCGGAATTACCGAGCGAAGCGACAGTCTGCCAATTCGTCGAATCCCACGGCGGCACCTTCCGCTGCGGCCTCTCTTTCAACTAACCACCTCATGTTCGAACAAGCCTTCAAAAACATCGACGACGTCCTCTGGAAAGACGCCGGCTGCACCAGCGAGCTCGATTACACCGAGCAAACCTCCTGGCTCCTCTTCCTGAAATACCTCGACGCCCTCGAACACGACAAGGCCACCGAGGCCGCCCTCGACGGCAAGAAATACACCCGCATCCTCGACAAGCCCTACCGCTGGCAAACATGGGCCGCGCCCAAGGGCAAGGACGGCAAGATCGACCACAACACCGCGCTGACCGGCGACGACCTCATCGCCTTCGTCAACGGCAAGCTCTTCCCCTACCTGCACGGCTTCAAGCAGAAGGCCACCGGTCCCAACACCATCGAATATAAGATCGGTGAAATCTTCGGCGAGATTAAGAACCGCATCCAGAGCGGCTACAACCTGCGCGAGATCATCGACCACATCGACGAACTCCGCTTCGCCTCCCAGACCGAGAAACACGAACTCTCGCACCTCTACGAAGCCAAGATCAAAAACATGGGCAACGCCGGGCGCAACGGCGGCGAGTATTACACCCCGCGCCCGCTCATTCGCGCCATTGTGGCCGTTACCGCGCCGAAGCTCGGCGAGACCATCTGCGACCCCGCTGTCGGCTCGGCCGGCTTCCTCTGCGAATCCTTCGATTACCTCCGCGCCCAGAACCCCAAGCGCACCACCGCCCAGGACCGCACCCTGCAAGAGCGCACCTTCTACGGGAAGGAGAAGAAGTCCCTCGCCTACGTCATCGCGATCATGAACATGATCCTGCACGGCATCGAAGCGCCCAACATCATCCACACCAACACGCTCGCCGAGAACCTCGCCGACGTGCAGGAAAAGGACCGCTTCCACATCATCGTCG
>SIBG01000006.1 GCA_009695305.1 Opitutus sp.
CTCGACAGCGCGTGCGGTGAACGGCCACGGAAAGCCGGATGCGGGAAAACCGCCTGTCCGGTTTGATGAGGGGCGGGGAGTTCCGCGGAGCACTGACAACTGCGGTCGGTTTAAGCTTCATGCGTGAACTCTCTGCCTACTCTACTCAATTTTTCTTGGGAGACCATGGCACGAAGGCACTCGTGGTCTGCTGGTAGCGGCGGTAGGCGTCGCCGCGGCTGCGGAGGCTTTGTTCTTCAGTCATCGGTATCCCAGTTACGCGCAGCAGCAGATAAAGGATGCTTCCGGGGCCGACAATCGCGAGCCAGCCCCAGGGCGAGGCGAGGGCGAAGACGAAATACGCGACCCAGATCAACCACTCGAAAAAATAATTGGGGTGTCGGCTGTAGCGCCACAGGCCGGCGTCGCAGACGCGGCCGCGGCTGGCGGGGTCGCGTTTGAAAGCGGCGAGCTGCAAGTCGGCGAGCGCTTCGCCGCTGATCGCCACCAGCCAGAGCGCGGCGCCGGCGATTTCAAGCGGGTGGAGGGCTGGGGCGGGGTTGACGCAGGCGAGCAGAAACGCGACGCCGAGCAACACGACGGAGGCGGCCTGCATTTGGAAAAACCCGAACATCTTGGGGGCGAAATTCGCCGCCCAGTCTTTCCGGAGTTGCCCGTAGCGTCCGTCTTCGACCGGATGGTGGCCCATCACGCGGATGAAGAGATGCGTGCCGAGCCGCGCGCTCCACACGATGGCGAGTGCGGCGATGAGCGCGCGCCGGATGGGCCAGCCGGGGCCGAGCAGGGCGTAGAAAGCCGCCATCGCGCCAAAGGCATACGACCACGCGATGTCCACGATGCCGTAGTTATTCATTCGCCGCGCGACCGCGTAGAGTGCCGCGAACGCGCTACACAGCGCAGCGAGCGCGAGGACGACGAGCGCGAGGGCACTCACGGGATGGGATGATCCGGCGACTTGGCGGCGGTGCGGGCCGCTGCCTCGGCCTTTACCCGCGCGATCTCGCGCAGGATGGGGCGGGCGATGTAGTAAACCGCCACGCCCCAAAACGGCACGAGGATGGCCCAGACAACGATGGCGTGAAACGCCGTGGCACCATAGTCGCGGGCGAATTGGAGTGGGTCGTCCAAGAGAAGGCGACGCATCACCTTCATCTCGAGCCGCGAGTGCGCGATGCCGAAGAGCTTTTCGCCCCACTTGAAGGAATAGTAGATGAACGGGATGTGGATCGGCGTGCAGGCGTAGTTTACGGCCTGAATGATCGGCTGGTTGAGCTTCATGAACACGCCGATGAGCAGGCAGATGAGCGTGGTCGTGCCAAGGAGCGGAAACATCGCGATCGAGCTGCCGATCGCGATGGTGAGGGCGATTTTCTCCGGCGTGAGGCCCTGGGTGAGCTGCGCCACGATCGGATCGAGGAGGCGGCGCTGGAAGAAATTTCGCGGCGGCAGCGCGAGGGGCGCTACGACCGGGGCGGGACTGGAGTCGGGGTTTTCGGGCACGAGGAGGGACTGGGCGGATGATCGCGGACGCTCATCCAACGCAGCGAGTCAGATGGATTGCGGCGTCGCTGCGCTCCTCGCAATGACAATCATGGACGGGGGAGCGAGAGCAGAATCACCGCCACGCCCAGCACGGCGAGTGCCGGCCCGAGCACGCCCGGAGCGTTGCGCCGGCGCGTGAGCAGGCCGGCGAGGTGGCCATGGCGCGGCGTGCCAAACAGCTCGGCGAGACAGTAGGAGGCCATCGCGATGTTGCCGAGCAGCATGATCGCGACGAACCACGCGAGGCGGGCGAGCCAGGAGGTCTGTTGGTAGCACACCCAGACGAAGAAGGTGGTGAAGCCCCAGTAGGCGTCGAACATCGTCGCGATGAACCACGGATGGGCGAACACCTCGCGCGGCACCGCGAAGAGCGGGCATTGCAGGCTGGCCCAAGTCGTGACCCCGAGCATCGAGGCGAGGACGACGAGGAAGAAGGTGCGGAGGAAGAGGATCATGGGAGAATCGTTCTCGTTCGTCGTTCTCGTAATCGTTCTCGATCTGGCCGCAGAGAAAACCAAGGCAGGAGAACGAGGAACGATAACGAAGAACGAGAACGATGGGATCAGAGACTGAGATTATTTGCGCGCGAGTGGACGGTGTGGACCACGGAGATGTTGCGCATCGCGAACGCCGCTTCGCAGTAGCCGAGGTAGTAGGTCCACTTGCGGATGAAGCGGTCGTCGAAGCCGAGGGCTCGCACTTGGTCGAGGCGCTGGCGGAAGTTGTCGTGCCAGAGGCGGAGGGTGCGGGCGTAGTCGTGGCCGAAATCCTCGGTGCTGTGGAGCACGAAGCCACCGGCGCGGGCGAGGAGATCGTTGACGCGGTTGAGCGAGAGGAGGAGCGAGCCGGGAAAGATGTGCTTCTGAATGAAATCCACTCCGCGGCGGAATTCGTTGTAGCGGGCGTCGGGGCAGGTGATGAACTGGAGCGCGAGGAGGCCGTCGCGTTGCAGCAGGCGGTCGAGCACGGCGCAGAATTCTGGGAGGTAATTATGGCCGAGGGCCTCCATCATTTCGATCGAGACGATTTTGTCGAACGACCCGCGGAGGTCGCGGTAGTCGCAGAGCTGGACCTCGACGCGATCCGCGAGGCCGGCGGCGGCGATGCGCTGGCGCGCGAGGTCAAACTGCTGCTGCGAGATGGTGACGGTCGTCACGCGGCAGCCGTAGGTGCGCGCGGCGTGGAGCGACCAGCCACCCCAGCCGGTGCCGATTTCCAGGACGTGGTCGGTGGGAGCGAGGCGGAGTTTGCGGCAGAGGGCATCGTTTTTTTCGCGCTGGGCCGCTTCGAGCGGGAGGTCGGGAGCGCCGGCGGGCCAGCGCGCGGCAGAATACATCATCGAAGGATCGAGGAAGAGCGCGAAAAAATCGTTGGAGAGGTCGTAGTGCTCGCGGATGTTGCGGCGGGCGGTGGCGCGGGTGTTGGGGCGGAGGACGTGGCCCACGCGGTTGGCGACGCGAAGGAGATTGAGCGCCCAGGATTGCGCACTGGCTTTCACGGAGCCGGAGAGCGTGGGGGCGGCGTCGACGTTCAGGATGAACCAGGCGATGACGGCGGTGAGGTTGGGCGTCTCCCAGTCGCCGTCGATGAACGACTCGGCAAACCCGATGTCGCCGGCGAGGACGCATTTTCGAAAGAAAATTTCACGCCGCACGCGGATATGAGCGGCGGCGGGCAGGCCGAGAGGGAGCGAGTGCGCGAGCGCGCCGGCGTGCGTGCCGATTTCGTGGACGCTGCCGTCGGGGAGTTCCAGGCGGAGATGTCCGCGGGTCATGCCGGCGAAGGAGCGCAGGACGGCGCCGCGACAGAACGATGGACTGGCGCTTGTGGGAAAATCGGCGGAGGCGGTCGAAGTGGCGGCGGGTTCGGAACTCATGTGGCGTCGGTCGGCTGAGGCTGGATGATCGAAGAGTGAGGGCGATAGAGGGCGCGCTGGTCGGCGGGGCGGGCGGCTTTGGCAAACCAAGGGACACGTTTCAGCCAGAGAAGAACGGCGTGCCAATGGATCAGCGAGATGACGCGAAGGGTGATGAGCGGGTATTTCAGCGTAAACCACGCTAAGCGCGCGCCGGTCAGCTCGCGGCGGTGGCCAGTGAGGGAGGTCGTGAGCGTGCGCTCGGGACCGATGTAGTCGTCGATCTGGACTGAAAGGCGGTCGCCGAGCGGTCGCAGAGTGAAGTCGAAGGCGACGTCGACATCGGAGTAGGGCGAGACGTAGAAATGTTTTGGGGTGCGGAGTTGAAACTCGCCGCGATCTGCGGCCGGGGAATTCGGGCCCAGAAAGTATGGTTTCATTTCCTTGAACGTGTTGGTCACCTCCGTGAGCGCGGCCACAGGTGCGCCGGAGCGGTCGTAACAGAAATAAAACGAAACCGGATTGAAGAGGTAGCCGAAGACGCGCGGCAGCGCGACCAGCACGACGCGACCACCGGTGAGGTCGACGTCGCGGCTGGCGAGGTAGGTGAGGACGCGTTGCTTGAGCGCAACCGAAGGGTCACGGATTACGTGACATTTTTCAGGCGGGCTGTGGTGGAGCGGTTCGCCGGTGGGGAGAAAATCGCGATCGTGGAAGCTGTAGACGTTGGGGCGGTTGACGGAGAAAAAGGGCAGGCGGCGGTGGAGGGCGTCGAGTTCGTCGAGATCGATCGCGAAAAGGAAAATCCGGTAGAGAAATCGGTGGGGCCGCGGCGAAAAGCGCGCGTGCAAGATGTCACACTCGTAGAGGCAGGAGTTCATGCGGCGGCGCAGGGCGGGTGGAGAGTGGACACGACCATGCTACGGGCCGAGCGGTGGTTTGGACGCGAAAAACCGGGCGGAAGAAGCGGAGGCAACTGGCCTTCGCCGTTACGCGACCCAAGGATCGCGGCCGAGGAGTTGTTCGCTGAGGAGGACGGCGCTGAGGAGGCCGTCTTCGTGGAAGCCGAAACGCTGCCAGGCACCGGCGAAATAGGTCTCGGTCGTGCCGCGGGCGGTGGCGTTGAGGGCGGGGATTTCGGCCTGGGCGCGGACGGCACCGAGACTGAAGAGCGGGTGCTCATAGTTGATGCGGCGGAGGACTTGGTCCGGCGCGATGGACTCGGGACGGTTGATCGTGACGAAATAGTTTTCGCGATCGGAGACGCCTTGCAGCGAATTCATCCAGTAGTGCGTGGCAGTGGAAATGCCGCCGGCGGGGTCGCGGTTGATTTCGTAGTTCCAGCTCGACCAGGCGAGGCGGGTGCGGGGCATCACGGAGGCGTCGGTGTGCAGCGTGGCGACGTTCGGCTGATAGTGAAATTCGCGGAGGAGCCGCGTCTCGGCGGGCGTGGCGTTGACGAGGAGCCGGAGCGACTGGTCGCCGTGGCAGGCGAGGATGACGTGATCGAATTTCTGCGCGATGCCGGTCGAGGTCATCACGGTCACGCCGTGCGGGGTGCGGATGACGCGCGTGGCGGCGTGGCCGAGCCGGAGGCGGTCCCGGAAGGGTGCGGTGATTTTTTCGACGTAGGATTTCGCGCCGCCGTCGACGGTCCACCACGGGTGCTGCGTGCTGAGGCCGAGAAAGCCGTGGTTGTGGAAAAAGCGGAGCAGCGTGGTCGCGGGAAATGCCAGCATCTGCTCGGGCGGCGTGCTCCACACGGCGGAGCTCATGGGCACGAGGTAGAGGTTGAAGAAGTCGGCGCCGTAGCCGCGGCGGGTCACGTAGTCGCCGAGTGTTTCGGTCTGGGTGGCGGGATCCGCCAGGGCGCCGACGGCTTCGGCATTGAAGCGGTTGATCGCCGCGAGCATCCGGTAGAACCGAGGACGGAAAAGATTTCGGCGCTGCGCGAAGAGGTGGTTGAGCGAGGAACCGCCGAACTCGAGGCCAGTGTCGGCGTGGCGCACACTGAACGACATCGCGGTGGGCTTGATGGGCACGCGGAGCTGCGCGAAGAGCCGCGTGAGATGCGGGTAGGTGATCTGGTTGAACACCATGAACCCGGTGTCGATGGGAACCGGCCGGCCGGTGAAGGGTTCCGGGGTGGTGACGGTGTTGGTGTGGCCACCGGCGTAATCGTTCGCCTCGAACAGGGTGAGAGCGAAGTGCCGGTGGAGAAAATGAGCGCAGCCGAGGCCGGCGATGCCGGTGCCGATGATCGCGAGCGAAGCCATGGGAGATTGTCGTCCCGTGACTACGGGTGAACCGCGGGGGCGGACGCGTCAGCTTTGCGCCGCGGGTGGCGGAGGTTCCTGGCGCGCCAGCGGGTGCGTTTCTTCGGTGACGTCGCGATGGACGGCGGGGTGCTCAGTTTTCTTCGGCAGGACGGACTGCGAGGCGGTGGCGGTGGCGACCGCGATGGCGGCGGCCGCGGGGACCACTTTTTTCAGCGTGCCGAAGGAGAAATCCGGGTGGGACTGCGAGGCGAGCCGGGCGGCGGCGATGGTGGCGGCGTGGTCGAGGCTGGCGGCTTCGTCGAGGACCGATTGAGGGACCGGTTTCAGATTCCAAATGAGGCCCGTGTAGGAGAGGGCCTTGAGGCCGTAGTAAGTGAGGTCGATTTCCCACCAGTAAAAACCCTGGCGCGTGCAGCTCATGTAGCGGTGGTGGTTGTTGTGCCAGCCTTCACCGAGGGTGACGAAGGCGAGGATGAGGCTGTTGCGCGAATCGTCCGCGGTTGGAAAACGGCGCCGGCCCATGAGGTGGGCGAGGGAGTTGATGCAGTTGGTCCCGTGAAAGAGGAACGTGGTGCTGATGAAGAAGCCCCACACGAGGAGCTGGGCACCGGTGACGCCGAGGTGCGGGGCGTAGGCAGCGAGCAGCGCGCCGGTGCCCCACATGGCGGTGGCGAAAAGCAGCGGCACGATGAGGTCGAAGCGATTCAACCAGACGAGCTCCGGGTATCTCGCGAGGTCCTTGATCTTGGAGTAGTCGGTGGGAAAATTGCGCCGGCTCGTGATCCAGCCGATGTGCGACCACCAGAAACCGTGGACGTGCGGCGAGTGGGCATCCTCGGGGTCGTCGCTGTGCAGGTGGTGGTGGCGGTGATGGTAGGCCCACCACAGCGAGCCGCGTTGGGTGGCGGTGGCGGCGAACAGCGCGAGGAGAAACTGGCCGAAACGGGAAGTGCTGTAGGTCTTGTGGGAAAAATAACGGTGATGGATGCCGGTCACCGCAAACATCCGGATGAAATAAAACGCCACGGCCGTCCAGACGGCGAACGGGCTCCAGCCGACCCAGATCACGGCCAGGCAGCCGAGATGAAGCACGATGAACGGCATGACCCGAACCAGATCAACCCGGTTGGGCTCGGCGCGCACCTTGTCCGCGCCCTCCGGGCAATAGTCGGAGTCGATCCATTGGACCAACGCGGTGGCGAGGCGGCGGAAAAGGGAGTGAGGGTGAGGCGGAACGGCGGCGGACATGAGTGGCAAAAGAGGGCGGAGGGAAGAGGATCGTGGTGCCGCCGGCAAGCAAGGTTTCAGGAAATATTCACCCAATAACGCGGCGTGGTGGGCAATGAGGTTACGGGTAGGTGACGCCACGGGATGCAACGTGACCGCGCGGCGGTGTTCCGGTCGCGACATCGGTCGTGCTGCCAGTCAAGATCGTTGAAGACGCGCTGGCGGGCACCCGCTACGCCGGCAAATAAGTCAAAATAAGAAAACCACCAGCGGCGTCCTCGTTCGCGGGGGCGCCCTGCTTCTTTTGGGACGGGACGCAGCGGGCGACCAGGCGGCGGATGAGATCCGAGGTAGCGCGAGGCCTCGCCCGCGTTCCGTGACGTCGCCGGACGCGGGCTGAAGCCTCGCGCTACCTCCAGGCGATTTCCTCAACCCGCGGCGCGAGACTCATGGGCAATCCGTCCGTCAGCGATCCCCGCCTCCGGGCGTGGAGGGTTCGGTCGCCACGAGGGCGGTTATGAGGAGGAGGACGATGACGGCTGGCAGCATGGCTTGGTGTGGTGAATCGCGTCCGGTGTAGTGGTCGGCGCGGAAACTGGGAAACGCTCTATCATGGATTGTTTCCGTCAAATGGTAATACGCCGATCGATGTATTAAAGTTGCAGAATTGTGCGCCACGGTGGCGCTTATAGGTGAAAGGGCGCGAGCCGGCGGGGGCCCCAAACGAAAGTGCGGCAGGGCGTCAGGCGATCGATGGTTTGACTGTAGGAGGGGCTTTTACCGCCGGCTGTTGTGTATTAGACCATTGTCATCGCGAGGTGCGCGAAGCGCGCCGTGGCGATCCAGCTGGATGGCTTCGTCGCTTCGCTCCTCGCCATGACAGTCCAAATATGAACAGACGTTGGTATTAATGCCGCGAGGCCCGCGGGATCGACGGTTATTCGAGGCGTAAAGCCGCTCCGACAGTTTTCAAACCAAGCAACCAACCATGCCCGCCGGCCCCGCGCGGGTCGGCGCGAGGCAGGTCGGCGTCGGGCGAAATTATTTCTTCGCTTCGAGGTGCCGGAGCGTCACGTCGCCGTTCATCGTGGTGACGCTGATCTCGGGGCCGCCGCCGTTGAGCGTGCCGGAGACGAGTTTGCCGCCGGTCATCGGGGGCAGTGGGGGAATGGGGGGGAAGTGTCCGATTCCGGCGTCGACCATGCCCTCGTGGGCGGCATGAATGGCCTCGCGGGCGGCGGCCAGTCCTTCGCGCGTGGCTTCGGCGCCGATGCGAATGGCTTCCCGCACAGTCTCGCGGATCTCGATTCGCGTGTCGGGGTCGAGGACGTTTCTGGACACGCGGCGGGCCTCAGCCCCGGCGTCTGGCGCGGGCGCGGCCGGTGTCGCGGGTGTGGCCGGCGTAGCGGGAGTCGTGGGGGTCTTCGGCGCGCGCGGGCTGCGGCGGGAGGAGCGCGCGAGAGTCTCGGTCTTGGTTACGAGGGCCTTTTCGTCGAAGTCGGTGAGGATCGAGCCGTTCTGGGTGCGGAGCCGGATGTTGGCCTTCGCGTCGCCGGGGACCCGGAGCACGACTTCGCCGTTCATCGAGGTGAACGAAAGCGGCTTGCCGTCGTGCAGCTCGCGGATGTTCGCGTGAATCTCGCCGTTCATCGTCTCGATGAGGGCGCCGCCGGCGATGCCATCCAGTTTGATTTCGCCGTTCAGGCTCTTGATTTCCAGATCGCCGACGATGCCATCGCAAATGATGTCACCGCCGAGGGAGTTGGAGATCACGATGGTCGTGCCGCGTGGCGCGGTGACGCGGAAATCGGAGGGGGCGCTGGCCCAGCTTCCGGCCATGGCGTCAAGGGTGACGACGTTGCCCTTCTCGGTCAGGCCAAAGCTCGACGACGAGGAGGTGACGACGCGAAGGCCGTCCTTGCGCGGCGCGCGGGTCACGGCTTTGGCCTCGGACTGAACCGTGATTTCAGCGGAGTCGTCGCCGCGGAGGCGGAGATCGCCGCGGGCGAGAACGATCTTGAGCGTGCCGGTCTTGGTGGGGTCTGAGAACTTGATGGTGCTGACACTTTCCTCGGCGCGGGCGGCGACGAGGAGGACCAGCGCAAGGGCGGTGGCGATGAGGAAGGAGGGATAGAGACGGGTCTTCATGAGGATAAGGGTTGAGGGCGGAGGGACGGGTGGATTCTCGGGCGCGGCGATCAGTGGTGTGGTTGTGGAAAATCTTCAGAGCTGGACGAGCGCGCGGCGGGCGGCAGCGCGGACGCTGCCGTCGGCGGTCTCGGTCTGGGAAATTTTTTCGAGCGCGGGTGCGGCTTCGTGGTCGCGGGCGGCGGCGAGGAAATCGATCATCGCGAGCTGCACGAGTGGGCTCTGCTCGCGGGGGAGCGAAGCCAGCACGCCGGCGCGGACGATCTCCTGGTCGGCGTGAGGATAGAGGGCCTCGACGGCGCAAAGCCGGACGTTCGTGCTGGGGTCGAGCGCGAGGGCACCGATGAGATAGTTCAGGATTTGCTGGTTTGGGTTCTCGAGCCGGGCGGAGGTGAGCACGCCCCGGAGGCGATCGTTGGCCGGGCGCTGCGTCTGTTGTTGGAGGAACGAGTAGCCGACGAGCTGGCTCATCGTGTCGACCTTCGTGCGCAACGCGGCGAGCT
Source organism: Opitutus sp. (assembly GCA_009695305.1). Lineage (GTDB taxonomy): Bacteria > Verrucomicrobiota > Verrucomicrobiia > Opitutales > Opitutaceae > SIBG01. The sequence continues at coordinate 9,555 of SIBG01000006.1, forward strand.
CCCGCTGCGTCGCGGGATCGGTGGCGGGTGCGGCGACGGCGGGCGCGGGGGCATACCGGGCGCCCGCCAGAAAACCAAAGAGGAGTAACGTGGCGCCGGCCACGGGCGAAAGGAACCACCGCCAGAGCGCTACGCGAGCGGGGCGGGGTTCCCGCGCGGCAGTGGCACCGCCGCGGCTGACGGCGGCGTGCTTCTCCTCCTCCAGCATCGCGTAGAAATTTTGCCGCAGACGCGGGGAGGGCGAAGACGTGGGCATGGTGTCGAGGGCGGCCAGGGTTTGGCTGAGGGCGGAGAACTCGCGTTGGCAGTCGGGACAGCCGGCGAGATGGGTGCGGGCCTCGAGTTGGGCGTTGGCGGCGGTGCGGCGGTCGAGGAGCACGGGGAAGATATCGCGGGCATCGGAGCAGTTCATGAGAGGGATTGTTTTTGCAGTTGAAAATATGAGTTGCGCAGCTCGCGGAGCGCACGGTGGGCGCGGACCTTGGCGGCGCCCACGGAGCATTCGAGGATGCCGGCGACCTCGGCGAACGAGAGCTCCTGAAACCGCGAGAGCAGGAGCACCTCGCGGTCGCCGTGGTCGAGCCGCGCGAGCGCAACGTGGAGGAGAGCGTGGTCGTCGCGGGTGGCGGCGCGCTCGGCGGCGTGGGGCGCTTCGTCGGCGTGATAGTGGAGGTCGGAGGGATCGGTGGCGTAGGGCGCGGCGTTGGCCTTGCGGAAATAATCGGCGGCACAGCGGCGCGCGAGGTGATACATCCAAGCCGTCAGGCTGCCGTCGTCGCGATAGGTGTGGCGGTATTTCAGCATCCGCTGGAAGACGGTCTGGGCGATATCTTCGGCCGCCGGCCGGTGGCCGGTGAGTTTCACGAGAAAACCGAACAGCGGGCCGTGATGGCGCTCGAAGAGTTCGCCCAGGGCGTCGAGCTCGCCATCGCGGACAGCCAGCATCAGGGCGTGGTCGGAGCGTTGGGCGGGGGCGGTATCCACGGGGGCGAGGGAGCCGGAGCGATTAAGCACGGCCGGGCGCGAGTGAACATTGATTTCGTCGATGGTGGCAATCACGGCGGGAGGACATTGTTGGTGATGCCGGAGAGAACCGGGCGGAGCGGGAATGGTTACAGGTTTTTCCTGCCCCCGCGGTCACCCTCTTTCGCCTCTGGCTGGCCGAAGATTAGCGTTTATCCGCGAAGATTAGCGGTTATCGGTTTGACCCATGAACCGCCGCGATTTCCTCGTTCGCTCCTCGTTGTTCGCCTCCGCGGGCCTGCTGGCCCGTGCTAAGTTGTCCGCGCAAGCCCCCACGGGCGGCGCCCGGCCGGCCATGTCACCGGCTCCGGCCATTACCGAGTTTCGTCCGCTCCGGCGCGACGTGGGAATTTTCACCGGTCGCGGTGGCACGATTGGCTGGCTCGCGAACCGGGAGGCACTGGTCGTCGTTGACACGCAGTTTCCCGATACCGCGGCCACCTGCCTGGCGGGGCTGCCGGGCCGCGGTGCCCGCGGGCTCGACGTGGTGATCAACTCGCATCACCACGGCGACCACACCGGCGGCAATGCCGTTTTCAAACCCGCGACAAAAACCATCGTCGCCCACGCCAACGTGCCGAAGCTCCAGTTCGCTGCCGCCGAAAAAGCCGGCAACCTCGACAAGCAGGTTTACGCCGACACGACGTTTACCGATGTGTGGCGTCGCGAACTCGGCACCGAACTCATCACCGCGCGCTATCATGGTGTCGCGCACACGAGCGGCGATGTGACGATCCATTTCGAGAAAGCGAATGTCGTGCACCTGGGTGACCTGATGTTCAACCGGCTCTACCCCGTCATCGACCGCGGTGCCGGTGGGAGCATCCGCCATTGGATCACCGTGCTGGAGGAGATCGAGAAGACCTACCCGGCCGATGCGATTTATGTCTTCGGCCACGGCAACCCGAAGTTCGGTGTGACTGGCCAGCGCGGGGAGTTGCTGGTGTTGCGCGACTATCTGAGCGGCCTGCTCGACTACACGGCCAAGAAAATCGCGGCGGGGGAGGCGAAGGAAAAAATCGTGGCGCTCGAAAATCTCCCCGGCTTCGCGGATTTCCACACGCCGCTGCCGAACCGGCTGAGCGGAAACCTCGCGACGGCGTTTGATGAGCTGACCGACAAGAAGAGCTGAGCGCTCGGGTGGACGGTGGGGGCCGGCACTGCCAGCGAGTGGAGCATTGTCGGCTGGCAGGCGGTCGCCGCGACCGGGGCCTCAGCCCAGCAGCTGTTTCGCCATCGCGTGGATCATGCGCGGCAGGTCGTAGGGAAAGCGTGCGGTGATCAGGTTGCCGTCGACCACACAGGGTTCGTCCAGCACCGTGGCACCCGCGTTGGCGAGGTCGGGATGGATATTCCAGACGGCGGTGGCCTTCCGCCCTTTGAGGATGCCTGCGCTCACCATCACCCACTGGCCATGACAGATGGCGCAGGTCGGTTTACCGGCGGCCCACATGTCGCGGACAAACGCCTGCGCCAACGGATCGGCCCGCAGGGCATCGGGGTTCCAGCAGCCGCCCGGGAAGATGCAGGCGTCATAGTCGGCGACTTTCGCTTGATCGAGATAGCGGTCGATCTTGAGCCACCCGGCATTCTCCATGAGCCGGATCGCCAGGACGTGCGTGGCGCACTGCGCTGGAAAGCGCAGCCCGAGCGTCGGATGAAATTCGCCGATCCGCGGCGACACGACGTGCACCGTGGCCCCGTGTTCGGCGAGCCAGCGGATCGAACCCGTGATCTCCACTTCCTCGACGCCGTTGGTGCAGCAAATGGCGATCATTTTCCCCTTCAACAGCGCCGGGTTGGTCGGCGGATCAAAGAGGAAATGATGCAGCTCGCGGTTTAACTCGCCGTCGGCGGTGGTCAAAAGCTCGGTCGAAATCGATGGCACGAGCGCGGGTGTCATCAGAGTCTGAGCACGCAGAATCGCGGCGTTGCGAGCCGGGGCGGAATCGGGTGAGGCGTTCATGCGGATGCAGACCGGAGTTGAGCCCTCCGCCGGCGAACTGGCAAGGATGGCAAAAGCACGTCGGGCTTGAATCCTGACCCGAGTGCCCCCGTGACGCACAGCGCCGACCGGTGAAGAGTCACGCCGTGACGACTCTCGCGTCATCGTAGGTGGTAGATGAGTCACTCGCGCGAACTGAAAGATTATCAACCTGAGGTTGCCGTGAACTGACGGACACAAGCTTGGGGACCAAAGGAAACGACCCGGCACGCCATCGTGCGCTCGACGCGATCTCACCGAGCCGCGTTGACCCTCGCCTGCAAGGCTTCGAAGCGTGTGCGCGCGGCTGCGTCGGGGGCCAGGGTCAGGCCCAGGGTAATCAGCCAGCGGGCGGTGTCGGTGAAGCCATGGCGGACGTTGAGTTCGGCGGTGCGGTGGACGAGTTCGGTGCGGTGCGGAAAAATGCGGACACCCTCCTCGAGCACGGCGAGTTGGGCGCGGGTGGGCGCTTGGGCGCAGACCGCCCAAACCTCGGCGATCAAAGTGTAGACTTCGGCCAGCGGCGGATCTTGTTCGCGCGCCGCCGACAGCGGCGTGAACACCTCACCGGCCTGCTCGGGGGTGAGACGGGGCTCGGCGCCGGCGCGTGGGGCGCCCAACGCGGCGAAGCGCAGCCGCGCGAGCTCGAACCACGCGCGCGGCCGAAGGGTCGTGCGGCCCGCGGCGGCGGCTTCAAGGAATTCGCGCGCGGCGGCGTCGTGGCCGGCGTCGACTTCGCACAGGCCGAGCACCGCGAGCAACCGGGCGTCGCGGCTGCCGCGGTCGTAGGCGCGCAGCAGCGTGCGGCGGGCCTGCGCGAGATATTTTGGCGCGAGCGCCGGGAAGTGCGCTTGCACGTAACCAATCTCGAGCCGTTCCCAGTCGCCCCTGATTCGCGCGACTTCCACTTCGTTGGCCGGGCGCAACGGGTAGTCCGGCAGGCGCGGCCGTTGCGGCGGGCGGAGCGCGAGTTTTTCCCGAATGGCTTCCGGGAGATAAGCCGTGAGCTGCTGCTGCGCCGTCGCGAAATCGAGGCCGAAGCACTCCTGAAAAAGCGCCTCCGTCACCGGCTCGACCGCGGCGCGCGCCGTAAAGTTCCAGAGCGCCGCCCGCCGGGGCGCGCCACGGCCACCGAGCCCCCAATGCACAAACAAGGCGGCCTGCGCCTGCCACCGCGACAGCCCTTCGCCCAGCGCCGGGTCGTCCGGAGAAGCGTTGCCCGCGAAAAACTCCGGCAGCGGCCGCAACGGTTGGTTCGCTTCCGGACCGGCTTTCAGCGCCGCACTGGCCGAGGCCGCTGGCCAGTCCAGCCGGTTGAGCGTGAGCGCGTCTTCGGTGAATTCGGCCCGCGCAAATAACGTGAGGACGCCGCTGCCGAACCACGGGGGCAACGCGGGCAGACGGTTCCGCAGGACAAAAGCGACGTAGTCCGGCGCGAGCGCGACGCGGTTGGCGTGGAACTCCTTTTCGCGCACGATGGCAAACAGCGTCCCCGTGTCGCGATCCCACAGCCGAAGGTTCGGCAGGAACGTATAGCGCGGCGGCGGCGGGCGGCGGCGCAGGCGACCGTCGTTGAGCGGCTCCGCGGGGTCGGCGAGGCGGTCCTGCTCGGCCGAGGTCAGGGCCAGTTGCGCCACGACTTCCTGCGACGTAGGGGGCGGTTGCGCGCTGTCGACGAAAAGCAGGGTTTGTTTCTCGGTCATTTTCATCTGCAGCGCGGGGGGTAGCAGTTCGCCCAGCAGAGCGTGCAGACGGTGATGGTTCGCGATGAGTTCGCGCGTGAGCCGCTCCGGGCAGGACGACAATACCTCCAAACCGGCCACGTCCGCGTAGCGCCACGGCAACGCTTGAGCCTTCTCCTCGACGAGGAAAGGCGGCAGCGCGACCACCCGGCCCTCCGCGGCCCCGGCCGCGAAGGCACCGAGCACGAGTCCGGCGGCAAGCGAAAGGAAGTGGCGGCATCGGCTCATCGGTGGAAAATCGAGCGCCACGCTAGGCCGAAAATTTCACAGCCGTGAACATGATTCTCAGAGAAATTTCCGTCTGCCCTGCCCCGCCCGGGCGGAGATTTCACCCGATACCAACGTCCCGTAATTTTAAACCTTTGTCATGGCGAGGTGCGCGAAGCGCGCCGTGGCAATCCAGCTGGACTGCTTCCTCGCTGCGCTCCTCGCCATGACAGTCTAAATCATAGGGGACGTTGGTATGGGCCGGGGATTACGATCGCTGCGGATCGTCGCACGCGGCGACGATTTTTCGGAGACCAGTTCTTTGGCCGCGGATTGCGCCGATGACACGGATGGTTCCCAGCCATCTCGGCCTTGATCCGCGCCATCGTTCGAGCGCCGGCAGGGCCGCGCGCGGTGGGCTCAGAAGGGCATCGCGCCGAGGTTGAGGGCGCGGTCCGTGAACCAGGCGGCGCCGAAGAGTGCGAGGAGGCCGGAGATCGCGATGATCGTGCGGCGTTCGTGTTGGCCCCGGCGCAACCATGCGACGAGCGGCAGCGCGGCGGCGATGAAGGCGAGCTGGCCGATCTCCACGCCGACGTTGAATGAGAGCAGGCAGCGCACGAGGCTGGTGGTGGGCAGATTCATTTCGCCCAGCACGTTGGCGAAACCGAAGCCGTGGATCAGGCCGAAGCCAAACGTGAGCATCCACCGGCGCTCGGTCGGCGCGCCGCGCAAATTCTGAATCGCGACGTAAATGATGGTGGCCGCGATGCCCGATTCGACGAGGCGCACGGGCAGGCGCATGACATCGAGCGCGGCGAGAATCAGCGTGAGGCTGTGGGCGACCGTGAACGAGGTGACGATTTTCACCAGCTCGCGAAAACGGCTGGCCACGACCAGCGCGAGGAGGAAGCAGAGGTGATCGTAGCCGAAAAAAATGTGCGCGAGGCCGAGCCGGAGGAATTGCCAGAGGCGTTGCCAGAGCGGCGGCTCGTAGCCGGTCACGTAGTCGTAGTCGGGCTCGAAGCGCGTGAAGGTGACCTCGTGCGTGGCGCCGCGGTGGTCGAACGAGCCGAGCACCGTGTGGCGATCGCTGAGTGGTGCGATGAAGCGGAACGCGAGCGCCACATTTTCCGGCGGGTCGGCCACGGGCCGGCGAAAGTCGAAGTGGATCAGGCCGCTGGCGGTGTGGTAATCGGCCTCGGCGATCGCGTCGCCGGAGTCGGGCGGCCAGACGAAGCCGCCGGGCGCGCCGAAGTCGGCGGTCGTCGCGTCGATCTCAATGGCGATATGGCGGCGGAGAAACGCGTGAATCTCCGGCAGGCCGCGCTGCAACTCGGCGCGCGTCGTGCGGCCGTCGCGGTCGGCATCGAGCGCCACGACCTTTTGCAGGGTGAAGAGATCGTAGGTGAAGCGGAAGCGGACTTCGTGCTCGCCGATGGTGACGCGCGCATAGCTGGTATCGGGATTGTGCGCGCGGGCGACGAGTGGGGCGAGGAGGAGGGCGGCGAGGAGCGGAAGCAGCCGGGAGCAACGCGACGGGAGCGTCGCGTTTCTAGCAAACCGGCAGGAGCGCGCGCGGCTCAACGGGAGCTCGGCTCGTATTTGATCCACATCGGCGAGGCCCAGACGAGTTCGCCGACGGTCTCACTTGGGCCGGGGGACTGCTCCCCGCGCACATAGTAGTAGCTCGTTTTTCCGGGCTCGGGCTTCGGGTCGGTCCAGGTGAACTCGACCTCCGCTTTGTTCGGTTCGCCGAGGACGATTTCCACGTCGTCCTTCACCAGGGTGATTTTTTTGAACGGCGCGGTGCCGATGAACTTGACGCGCACGGTGGGCGCGGTGGCGGTGGTGAATTCATCGCCCATCATATAGCTGCGGCCACCGGTCGTGCAGGTGTATTCGGCGATGATGTTGTCGGTGGCGGCGTAGGTGTGGCGCTGGCGCATCGCCTGGAGGAGCGCGGAGCGGGAGTTGTCCTCGGCGACGACGAGCGCGTAGCTGATGTGCGTGGAGCCGTGATCGCTGCTCGACTCGAACGAGAAGCGGTAGCCGCGCTTGAGCGCGAGATTGATGAAACCGAGCGGTTCCCAGCCGCCGATCGAATCGTCGGCGTTGGGGCTGCGCGGGGCGCCGGGGCGCTCGTAGTTTTGCCGCGCGCCCTGGTAGATCTCGACCATCGGCTCGCCCTGCGGATCCCAGTCGCGCCAGTCGGTGCCCATGCTGGTGGCGGAGGTGTGGGACGCGCAGACGCCGTGGAAGAATTTCAGGTAGGCAAACAGCATCGTCGTATCGGGCGCGTGGACTTCGGGGCTGCGCTCCGTGATGGGGAGGCGCGGGAGCGTGCGCACGCCGCGCTGTTCGAAGACGACATTGCGATGGCCCTCGGGGTAGCGGACGCTGCGCTCGTAGGTGAAGGGTGGCTCGAAGGCCCCGGCGATCCGGAAGGCGTCGGTGGTTTTTTGCGTGAGCCACCAGGTGTATTCGCGGCCGTTGCCGTTGTCGTGGTCGCCGCAGCCGAGCCAGTCCATGCCGGCGACGTCGATCGCGTAGCGCCACATGTCTTCGAGCGGGCCGTCGCTGCCGCCGTCACCGGAAATTTCGGTGTGGCGGTGAAACTCACCGCGGATGACGCGGAGTTGTTTTCCCTCGTGGGCGAACCGGTAAGCGCGCGCGGCGGCGATGTCGCGGCGCTCCTTTTCCGTGGCGGCGGTGGCTCGGGCGTCCGCGGCCGGCGTGACGCGCGCGGGCTTGAGCGCGGCGGTGACTTTCGTCGCCGCGGGAGGTTCGAGGCGGCTGAGGAAAACATCGTTGTCAAACGGATCGACGTTGCCGTCGGTCGCGTTGCCGGCGCGGAATTGCTGGATGTGCCGGCTCTGGCGATAATCGCTGGAATGGGCGATGACGAGGCCGCCGGCGGGGTGCGGGGCGACGGCGGGGAGGTTGTAGAGCAGGTTGTCAGAATGCGGAACAAGGATGGGGCCGATCCATTTCTGGCCGTCGTAATAGGTGGCGTAATTCATCCACACCGAACCCTGCGAGGTGAAGAAATTGCCCTCGCGGGCGCGCGCGAGCAGCCAGACGCGACCGTCACGATCGCAGACGATGCGGCCGAGATTGTTGTAGGTGCCGGTGCTTTCGGTCCCGGCCTCTTCACCGGCTTGACGCGTGACCGCCTCGGCTTCAGGCCGGCGCACGGGGAGCGCGGCGGGTCCGCGGCGCAGGCTGGCACCCGGCAGGCCCTGGGCCACGAGGGTGTCGGGCGCGAGCCATTGGCCGGCTTCGAGAATCCTCATGCCGATGTGGCGATCGCGATAAAGGCCAATGCCTTCGTCGCGCACGAGGCCACCCCAGTCCTTGCCCCAAGTCGGGCCACTTTGCTCCCAACATACCCAGAGGCGGTTTTGCCGATCGTAGGTGATGGCGGGGCGCGCTTCGTATTGCGCCGAGTTGGCGGCGGGCTGGGCCGCGAGGGCCTTGCCGGCGGCGTCGAACTCGCGGAGCCAGATGTCGTAGTCGCCTTTGTCGTAGGTGTCCCACGCGATGGCGATGCGCCCGTCGGCCGCGGCGGCGATCGCGGGCGTCCAGCACGTGCCGGTTTGAGTGGAAACGCGCTCGACGCTCGACCAGCCAGCGGCGGTCTGATGGCGCGCGAGAATGCGAAACACCCCGTCGCGCGCGCCCTGCCACGCGACCCAGACGCGCCCCTGGGAGTCGGTGGCGGCGACGGCGTTGACGTCGGAGCCGGCATGGTTGGAAAGGTTAACCGGAGCGGAGAGTGTGTCGCCGGTGAGCGAGCGCGCCCAAATCTCGAAGTTCGCAGGAGCGGTGAGGTTTTGCCACGCGGAGTTTTCGCTCCAGATGATCCACACCGCGCCACGGCCGTCGACGGCGAGCGCGACCTTGTAGATGTCACCCTTGCCGGCGGTCACGGCGATGGGTTCGCCAGGCTGGCCGTTCTTCACGGCGCGCAGCCAGACCTGATCGCCGCCGGGAGGCTGGGCGAGAAACGCGAAATCCGTCGGCGCCTTCGTCCAGGCCCGCACGCGTTCGTCGCGATCGATGCCGGAGGTGAAGCTGACGTGGGCGACATAAGTGGTGCCATCGGCGGCAGTGGCGACAGCCGGAAAGTCGTCGTCGGTGCGCGCCTTCGTGAGGGGACGGGTGGCGGCAGTGCGCTCGAGATCGACGGCGCCGCTGAGTTTTTCCGCGACCTTGCCGTAGGGAATATCGGCGAGCTTGAAGCTGAAGCTGCCCTGCGGGGTGGTGACATTGATGACGGATTCTTCGGTGACATCAACGAGGTGCAGGATGACGCCGTTGTCGGCCATCGGGCCGTCGGTTGCGGCGGCGGCCTTGCCCTTCTTTTTCCCGGCGGCGGCCGGTTGCTTTTGTTTCTGGGCGTTGGTGCGGCGGACGGTGAGCGGGCGCGTGTCGGCCTTCCAGCCGGTGGTGCCGTCGATCGCGTCGCTCTGTTGGAATCGCCAGCCGCTGATGCTGTCGACACGACCGGGCGCGACGGTGACGGTGCCGTCCCACTTGGTATTGCCCTGGTCGGTGAGGCCGAAACGGAGGCGCACGCCGGCTTCGTCGGCGTGGGCGAGGGCGAGGCACGAGAGCACGGCGAGGCAGAGGAGCGGCGATTTCATAGGGGCGGGGGTGACGGGGCGGGCGAAACGGGGATGGGAGAAAATAATCGGAGTGGCTGGCCGGCGTCACCAAGAAAACGTTCAGGCGCGCAGCACCGCGCGAATCGGCGAACCTTCCGCGCCGGCGATTTTTAGCGGGAGGGCGATGAGTTCATAGACGCCCGGCGCCGCGGCGCGGAGATCGAGATTTTCGAGGATGATGATGTTGGCCTGTTCGAGGCGGTGGTGGATTTGCATCGTCGGGTCGTCGGTTTGATCGACGGAGGGGAGGTCGAGACCGATGAGGCGCACGCCTTGTTCGCCGAGCCACGCGGGGACATCGGGGGCGAGGGTGGGGATGCGCGCGGGGAATTTGGTTTTGTCGTCGCAGTGATTCGTGCGCACGAGCACGCGTGGGGTCGCGCGGCCGTCGAGGCCGGCAAAGTGCCCGCGGGTGAGGACCATCGTGCCCTGCGCGAGGAAGACGCGAGCGGGGCCGAGCAGGATGTCGAGGTCGAGTTGATCGATGGAGACGCCGGCGTCGTTATAGTGGAGCGGGGCGTCCATGTGCGTGCCGCTGTGAATGCCGCTGGTGAATTTACCGACGTTGCACGAGGCGCCGTCGCGCAGGCGTTGGGCGAATTCGAAGTGAAACTGGGTGTCACCGGGCCACGGAGCAGTGGCGTTCGAGAGCGGGTGGGTGATGTCGATGAGTTGCATGGCGGAGGGGAAGTGCGCCCGGCAGTTTGTAACCTCAGAGGTTACAAACTGAATTAGGTTACCAAGGTGGGAGTGGCGGGAAATTTTTCGTGAGCGCGGGTGCGGACGAGGTGCTTCAGACGGGCGAGGGCTTCGGCGCAGTCGGTGAAGCTGGTGTAGAGCGGCGAGGGCGCGAGACGAATAAGATCTGGCGCGCGGAAATCGGGCACGACGCCGGCGGCCTTCAGTGCCTGGCAGAGGCGCCACGCGTCTGGGTGCGCGAGGGCGAGGTGGCCGCCCCGCATCGCGGCAGCGCGCGGCGTGACGACGGTGAAGCCGAGCGGCGCGAGTTCGAGGTCGGCGTGCGCGAGGAGAAATTCCGTGAGGGCGAGCGATTTTGCCCGGAGCGCGGCGATGCCGCCGGCCTCGGCGATGAGTTCGAGGGAACCGAGCAGCGGCGCGAGCGAGAGGATGTGCGGCGTGCCAACCTGCAGCACGGCGGCGCCGGCGGCGGGATCGTGTTCCGGTGCCAGCGCGAAGCGGCGGTCGGCGCGCACGCCCCACCAGCCAGCCAGGCCGGGGGCGCGGCCAAAATGGCGGCGGTTGAGCCAGAGGCCGCCCACGGCGCCCGGGCCGGCGTTGAGCCATTTGTAATTGCACCAAAACGCGAAATCCGCGCCGTCGCGTTCCAGCGCGTGCGGCACCGCGCCGATGCTGTGCGAGCAGTCCCAACCGATCAGCACACCGCGCGCGCGGGCCTCCCGGGTGAGCGCGGCGACGTCGAGTAGCTGGCCGCTGGTGAACACGACGGCGGGGAGCACGGCGAGTTGCACGTCGGGCGCGGCCAGCGCGGTGGCCAGATCGTCGAACGCGAGCGTGCGGCCGTCGCGCGACGGCACGAGGCGGAGATGCGTCGCAGGATCGAGCCCGCGGAGGCGCAGGTGGCTTTGCAGCGCGTAGGTGTCGGAGGGAAAATTGAGCGCGTCGCCGAGCAGCACGCGGCGCGTGGGGTGCGCGGGCTCGAAGAGCGTGGCGAGGAGTTGGTGGAGATTGGCGGTGGTCTGGCCGGTCAGGCAAATCTCAGCGGGGGCGGCACCGAGGAGCGGGGCGAGTTGGGCCGCGGCGGTCTCGGCCAGGGTGAGCCACGGCGGACGGGCTTCGGTCCAGCCGGCGATGCCCAACGTGCGCCACTGCTCGACGGCGCGAGTGAGCGTGACATCGGCGCGACGGGAGAGGAGGCCGAGAGAGTTGCCATCGAGATAGATCTGGCCGGGGGGAAGGAAAAATTCCGCGCGGAAACGCGCGAGCGGATCGGCGCGATCAAGGGCCACGGGGTCGGCGAGCATGGCCAGAAGGCTCCGGCAAAGGCGCGAAGGCGCAAAGGAGAAATTGGTCGCGGAGGACTTGCGTGTGCGCAGCGGGTCGGAGTGACTTTTGGCATGAAACAAAGATTTCCATGGCCGGCGCTGGCCGCGGTCGGCCTTTTGATTTTCGGCGGCGCGGTGCACGCGGCCACCTCTACCCCGGAGCAAGTCGCCGTGGAATCGGCGAAGGCCAACGCGTTTTTCGAACGCGTCTTCAACGAGCGGGTTGATCGCAGCCCGCAGCTCCAGTCGCAGCTCGGCCTAAAAAAGGACTACGACAAATGGGACGACGACTCCGAGGCGCGGCGCACCGAGGATTTCGCCCGGTCGGCGCAGCACCTGGCGGAACTGAAACGCGACCTCAATTTTGAGGCGCTCGATCCGTCGACCCAGCTCAGCTACCGGCTGTTCGTGGGCCAGGCGGAGCGCGCGATCGAGGGCTACAAATGGCGTTACTACAATTATCCGGTGAACCAAATGTTCGGGCAGCACACGGGGCTCGTGGCGTTTCTGGTCAATATCCACCGCATCAATGACGTGAAGGATGCGCAGGCCTACATCGCGCGGCTGAATGGATTGAAGGTGAAATTCGACCAGCTCATCGCCGGCCTCGAGGTGCGGCGGACGAAGGGCATCGTGCCGCCCAAATTCGTCTTCCCGCTCGTGCTGGAGTCGTCGCGCGGGATCATCACGGGCGAACCGTTCGACGCCGCGGGGAAGCCGAGTGCGCTGCTCGAGGATTTCGCGAACAAGGTCGCGAAGATTCCCGAGCTCGATCCGGCGATGCGGGACCAGCTCCTCTTGAGCGCGAAACTCGCCCTGACCTCGACGGTGAAACCGGCCTACGACGCGCTGATCGCCGAACTGGAGTCGCTGGAAAAAGTTGCGACCGACGAAGATGGCGCGTGGAAATTTTCCGAGGGTGCGGATTTCTACAACTACGCGCTACGCACCACGACGACCACCACGCTGACCGCCGACCAGATCCACGAGACCGGCCGGCGCGAGGTGGCGCGCATTCACGGGGAGATGGAAAAGATCAAGGTGAAGGTCGGGTTCACGGGTGACCTCCCGGCCTTTTTCAAATTTCTGCGCACGGACCCGCAATTTTATTTCCCCAACACGCCGGCGGGCCAGGCGGCCTATCTCGAAGGCGCGATCAAGATCATCGACACCATGCGGGCGCGGCTCGACGAGCTGTTTTTGACGAAGCCGAAGGCGATGATGATCGTGAAGGCCGTGGAGCCGTTCCGCGAGCGGGAGAGCGGCGGGGCGTTTTACCAGCCGCCGGCGATCGACGGCTCGCGGCCGGGCACCTACTACGTGAACCTCTACGAGATGGGCGCGGTGCCAAAATACGAGATGGAGGCGCTGGCCTATCACGAAGGCATTCCGGGCCACCACATGCAGTTCGCGATCGCGCAGGAGCTGACGGGCGTGCCGAAGTTTCGGAAGTTTGGCGGTGGCTACACGGCTTACGTCGAGGGTTGGGGGCTCTACTGCGAGCGGATCCCGAAGGAAATGGGCTTCTACGCCGATCCCTATGCCGACTTCGGCCGGCTCGCGATGGAGCTGTGGCGCGCGGCACGGCTCGTGGTGGACACGGGGCTCCATGCGAAAAAATGGACCCGCGCGCAGACGCTGGACTGGCTGCGCACCAACACGCCGAACAGCGAGCGCGACATCGTCACCGAGACGAACCGCTACATCGTGATGCCGAGCCAGGCGACCGCCTATAAGATCGGCATGATGAAGATCCTCGAGCTCCGGGAACTCGCCACGCGGGCACTCGGCCCGAAATTCGACGTGCGGGAATTCCACGATGTCGTGCTGAAGGACGGCGCCGTGCCGCTCGACCTCCTGGAGGAAAACGTCCGCGCCTGGATCGGGCGGAAAAAGGGCTGAGCGCCCCACCTGGGGCGGGTCCACTTTGCGTTTGCGGAACCGGGGCGACGGCGTTGCACTCGGGGCCACCCGCCATGATCAAAGCCGTCATCAAAACTTTCGCCCTGCTCATCATTCTTTTCGTCATGCTCTACGTGGGCATGAATAACGGGCACGAGATCGATTTCCGGTTCCCGGTCGCGGGGATGACGGAGAAAAAGCCCATTCACGCCTCGGCGGCGCTGATTTATTTTGGCATCTTCGCGATCGGCGTGCTGGCCGGGACGATGCTCCACAGCGGCGGCGCGAAGAAGAGCAGCGGTCCGAAGGAAAAATAAGCGCGGGCGCTTATTTTTTCACGATGGTGAACCAGTCGCGTTTCTCGCCCTGGTCGTTGAGGAAGGTGAGGTCGAGACGGAGGCCGTCGATGTCGAGCACGGTCGAGCCGGGTTCGTTGAAGGCGACGATCATCGCCGGGTGATTGAGCGCCGGCGGCTTGGTCATTGAACCCGCGTGGCCGGCGCTGCCGGTGACCACGGACACTTCGCCGGTATGGGCGGCGCGGGTGCGAGGCTTCAGGTAGACGCCGTCGCCCTCGGCGCGGCCGTTGCCCTTTTGCTTCACATGCGCGGTGGCGTCGAAGGTGACGCTCTTGCCGTAATGACCATCGAGGAGCGGCGAGCGTTCATAGACGTGGGAGTGGCCGGTGAGGATGACGTCGACCCCACCGGCCTCCAGCACGGGCAGAAAAATGGCGCGCATGTCGTTCATGCGACCGCCGCTGTCGGAGTCCTTGTCGGAGTCGTGCGTGCCCTTGGTGTAGGTGGGGTGATGGAAATAGGCGATGATCCAGTCGCGTGGCGTCGCGGCGAGATCGGCCTTGAGCCATTGCATCATCGCGCCGTCGGCGGTGCGCTCGGTGTCGTGCGAGTCGAGGCAGATGAAGTGGATGTTGGCGTAGTCGAACGAATAGTAGGCTTCGGTGCCGGACGCGATGCCGCCGGCCTGCGCGCGCGTGGGCAGCGTGAAGATATCGTAGTAAACCCCGGATTGCGTGATGGAATTGGCGCTTCTGCCATCGTGGTTGCCGAGGGCGGGCCAGAGGGGCGAGGAGCGCAGCGTGTCGGGATACACTTCAAAAACCGCTTTCTGATAATCGGCGTCGGTGCCCTCGGGGTAGGCGTTGTCGCCGAGCAGCATCCAGAGGTCGGTGGGCCGCGCGCCGGTGAACTTGTAGTAAACGTCGCGCACGGCCGCTTGCGTGGCGTTCTTCGTGCCCGGGTCGCCGAGCAGCCAGACGCGCGTGGCCTTGGCCGGGCCGACGGGCGGGGGCGTGATGAAGGAGGAGACCGGCCCGAGGCCGGGGGCGTCTTCGGCGTTCGCGGCGGGGGCCTTTTCCAGGCCGGAGCCGACCCGGTAGAAATAACGCGTGGCGGGTTCGAGGCCGCTGAGTTGCACGATGTGTTCGGTCACGATGCCCTCGGCCTTGGTGGTGAGGGTGAGCTGATTCTTCGCCAGACCGTAGCGGACGAGCGACGCCTCGGCGATGTCCGTGCGCCAGCGCACGACCAGGCTCGTGGGCGTGGCGATTTGCAGATACGGGCCGCGCACGACCGACGTGGCGGCGAAAAGCGGTGCGGGGGCCAGGGCGAGGCTGGCGAGGAGGACGAGGAGGACGAGGAAGCGGAGGCGCATGGGGAAAATCAGGATGAGGTGGCGGCAAGACGTGCGAGCTCGGTCGCAAGGTGCGCGGTTTCGGGCGAATCGCGCAGCCACGGGGGCAACGCCGCGACCGCGACCAGCGCGGCCACGTAGGCTTCACGCGCCGCGGTGGAGCGGCCGGCGGCCGCGAGAATATCGCCGCGGCGCTTGAGCCAGAGTTCCTGGCGCCCGGAGCTGGCGGTGAGGACGTCGAGCCGCGCCAGCGCGGCGTCGGTGCGGCCGAGGCGGAGTTCGAGCGCGAGCGCGCGCTCGAGCAGTGGCCCGGCGGGGCCCAGCTGCGCGATCCCTTCATCGAGGCCGCGGAGTGCGAGCGCGGGCGCGATCGGCAGCGCGGCGCGCGCCAGAAAAAGATCGGGGCTCGGCGCCTCGAGCTGGCGCAGCGCGGCGGAATAGTCGGCGTGCGCGCCGGGGATGTCGCCGAGGAGCGCGCGGGTGCGCGCGCGGAGGATGAGCGCCTCGGCGTCACCGGGTGCGCGGGCCAGCGCGGCGTCGAAGTGCCGGCTGGCGGCCGTGAGCTGGCCGCGGCCGAGGTCAAGCTGGCCGAGTTGGGTGGCGACGCGCGGCGAATCCGGGGTGAGCGTTTCGGCGCGGCGCAGGTCGGCCTCGGCTTCGGACCACTCGGCGTGTGCGAGGCGCAGCGCGGCGCGGCGCAGGTAGAGTTCGGACTCGCGGGGAAATTCCGCGATCAAGCGGTCGAGCTCCGCGCGCGCCTCGGCGGTCTCGGGATGCGCCGCGAGTCGCGGGACCGCGAGCGCGAGGCCGAGAGCAAGCAGTCGAAACACGAATCGCATGGTGGCATTACAAGGCACGGCCGGGCCGCAGGCAAGAGTGGCGCTCAACGCTGGGCGCGCCGCAGATTGTCGCACACGATGGCGGCGGCGACGGCCGCATTGAGCGATTCGGCGGCTCCGAATTTCTTGATTGTAACGAAATGCGTTACAAGTGGCCGGAGGGCCGTGGAGAGGCCGCGGCCTTCGCTGCCGATGAGGACGACGGCGTCATGGAGGGGAGGGAGGGCGTGGACGTCAGTGCCGGCGAGATCGCAGCCGAGGATCGGGGCCTTCGTCCCGGCCAGGGCGGCGGCCAGATCGGCGGTGTGGGCGCGCACGCGGGCGAAGGAGCCCATGCTGGCATTGATCACTTTCTGATGAAACAAGTCCGCGCAGTCGGGCGAGAGCACGACGCGGTCGAAGCCGAACCAGTCGGCAATGCGCAGGAGCGTGCCGACGTTGCCGGCGTCCTGCACCCCGTCGAGCGCGAGGCTGAGCCCGCGGTCGAGCGCGCCCGGCGCGAGCGGGGGCCGCGAAATTTTTCCGACGGCGAGCACGTGCGAGGGCGTGGGGAAATGTGAGATGCGCGCCAGGTCGGCGGCGGTGAGCCGGACCGGTTGGGGCCGCGGCGCCCCCGCCGCGGCCCCCACCGGCGAGTCGTGCCACTCGTCGGTGGCGTAGAGCTCGACGAAAATAAAATTCGCCGCGAGGAGCTCGGCGACGACCTTTTCGCCCTCGATGACGAAGAGTCCGAGTGCTTCCCGGGATTTTTTTTCGCGCAGCGAGCGCAGGCGCTGGACTTCGGCCTTGGAGAGCATGGCCGGAAGCTCGGCGGAGTTATTCGGTGGTGGCAAGCCGCGGCGACTCCAACGGGTGCCTGGCCAGCTTGATCCAATGCTCCGTCATCTTGATTTCAGAGCGACCGCGATCACTGATGAGCAGGCCGACTTGAAAATCCTCCTGGGGCAGGCGCGCGCGGCGGAGCACGAAATTATAGCCGCAATACCGCCAGAGTGGTTCTTTGAACGCCTTGGCCACATCCGGCCGCGCGACACTGAACGTGGACAGAATGATCGACGATTTGGCCGAGCGCAGCATCACGTGGATCTGGCCACGCTTGGATTTTTGCTTTGGCATCATGGCCCAGCCCTCGAAGCCGACCGCGTCGTCGCTCACGGTCAGGTCGGTGACGTAGGTGACCATGTTGGGATTCGACTGCGGAGCCGGCACCGTCACTTCGTGGCAGAGGCGCGGGAGTTGATAGATACCGCGGGCTTCTGTTTGCGCGAGGATGGCCTTGGCCGCGCCCTGGTCGGGATGGAGGCGGAAGGGCCCCGCGTGCCCTTCTTCGCCGTATTGCTTGAAGCGCACCGCGGGGTAGTCGCGGGAGAAGACGAAGGTCTCGGCGGCGTGCGCGGCCGCGAGATTGGCGGCGAGGTTAAACGCGATGAGGCCGGGCAGGCACCACGCCAGGAGCCGGTAGGGTCGCGCCGAATCCGTGAGACGTTCAAGGGTCATGAAGGCGGTCAGCGCCCACGCCAGCGAACCGAGCACGAGATAGCGGGAATTGATCTGGCTGCCGGATACTCCGAGCCGGCCGAAGGCCACCAGCCCGAGCGAGACCACGGCAAAAAGCGCCAGTGGCATCATGACAGGCTCGCGCGTCCAAGCCCCGCGCACCCCAAGCCAGCCCAGCACGATCAGCAGCAGGAGTCCGAACAGTGGCGCGCCTTGCTGGGCACCAAACGTTAGGGGGCCGCCGAGCAGTGCGAGCCAGAACCAAGCGAGCCGACCCAGCCCGGCGGCGGAAAAATCTGTGACGCGATGGGCCGCGTGAATTTCGAAACCATGGAAGAAGATCGCCAGTGCAATGATCGCGAGGGCGCTCCACGCCGCCAGCTGGCGCCAGTGCCGCCCGTGCCCAAGCACCGCCGCCCCGAGCACCCACACCACGCAGCCATGCGCCAGGGTAAAGGTGGCGAGCAACGCCAGGACCCCGGCGCCGATTGCGGCCGACCGCGTGCCGCGTGCGAGGGCGGCCATCGTGCCGCCGGCCAGCAGCACGACCTGGAAATGATCGATCGAGGCGCCGCCCCAAAAAAACATTTCGTAGTGCTCGAGTTGAAACAGCCCGAACGCCAGCAACACGACGAGGCGAACGCGGCGTTCCACCGAGCGCGCCGACGTCACCAGGATCGCGCAAAGTCCAACCAGGAACAGATTGCCGACCACGGCGATGACACTGAAATTCACCGCGCCGCTGACCCAGTAGCTTGCGGCACCGATCAGCCGGCTCGTGACCATGCGATGCTCGCTATCGATCTGAAAGATCTGGGCGATAAATTCCTGCCAGCTCATGCCGGTATCAAGCCGCAGCAGCAGCGAAAGCAGGCTGTATTCGTCCCAGAAAGCGATGTTGCGATTGGTCTGGATGAACCGCGTGACGATGTAGGCGACCGGAACGGAGGCGAGCAGGCAGAGCCCAAGCACCGTGGCACGACGGAGGGAGTTCCGACTGGGTTGGAGTAAAGCGCCGGTCATGTGGGGAAGGAAAGGTTTGCGGTCGGGGGGGGGAGGTCAAGCACAGTCGGGTAAGCGGCTGAAAAAATCGCCAGACGGAACCAAGCTGGTAGTGCGGGCCGGCCGGAGAAAGCGGACGAGCGTAACAGGGCTGTTACCCGACCGACGTCGTGATGGTGGAGGGCGGCGGAAACTCGCTGCGCTTTGGCTTCCATCTCGCGCGAGCTTTGCTAGTTTGCCGCGCGATGAAACGAATCACTCCGCTGATTCTGGTCGCCCTCACGCTGGCAGCGATCGGCGCGCCGTTTGCCTTCGCCGCCGCTCCCGCGCCGACCGCGACGGCCGGCGTCGATCGCTCACCCGCGGCACCGCTCGCCACTGCCGTGGCCACGGTCACAGGTATCGCCATTTCGCCGCTGCTTGGCACCGGGGCCTATGGCGCCTATCAATATATGGCGGCGAAGGATGACGCGGCGCGGTCCGCCCTGCCGTGGTATGCGCAGGTGACCTTCTGGCTGCCGGCGCTGCTGATCGTCGGGGTGTGCGCCGCGAAGGATACGCTTGGTGCCGTCGTGCCGCCGGGCCTGAAGAAACCGCTCGACGTGCTCGAGCTGGTCGAAAACAAGGCGACCGGCCTTTTGGCGGCGGGCGCGGTCGTGCCGTTCACGATGGCAACACTTTCGAAAATGATGGTGGGCGGGAAAACCGCCGCGGTCGGCGCCACCCTCGCCCCCGGTGGACTGGCGATGATCCCCGTGGCGGGCATCGATTGGTCGTGGCTGCTCGATGTGCTGACGATTCCGTTCGGCGTCGCGGTGTTTGCCGTGGTGTGGATGGCGTCGCATGCGATCAACGTTCTGATTCTGCTCAGCCCCTGGGGCGCGATCGACGCGGCGCTCAAGGGCGCGCGCACGGCGCTGCTCGGACTCCTCACGCTCAGCGCGACGATCAACCCGTGGATCGGTGCGGCGCTATCGCTGGTGGTGATTGTGGTCGCCTATCTGGTGGCGGGCTGGGCGTTCCGGCTGACGTTTTTTGGCTCGGTGTTTTGCTGGGATTTTTTCACCGGGCGCAGCCGGCGGTTTGCACCGGCGGAGAATGACAACCGGGTGTTTGCCGGTGGAAATTTCCCCGGCGTGCCCGTGCGGACCTATGGCCGGCTCGTGCAACGCACCGCCGGGGGGCTGGAATTTGTCTACCACCCGTGGCTCTGGCTGCCGGTGAAGACCGCCAAGGTGCCGGCGGACAAGGCGGCGCTGGCGGTGGGGAGAGGGTTATTCATTTCCAGCGTGATCGCGGAAGGCGCCGGCACGATTTTCCTGCTGCCGCCGCGCTATCGCGGCCACGAGGACGTGCTGGCGCGCGCCTACCTGATGGGCGGCGGCGTGCGGGACGCCGGCCTGCGCAAGGCCTGGAGTGCGCTCCGGGAACTCTTCGGCGGCGCGGCGGCGACGACGCAGCTCGCGTGAGCGCGCTGCGCTCGGTGGCGCGCTGGGTGCTGGCGGTGTTTTTCATCGCGGCGGGCGCGAATCATTTTCGCGCGCCGGAGTTTTATTTCGCCATGATGCCGGCGGGGCTGCCGTGGCCGGCCGCGTTGAACGCGATCAGCGGCGCCGCAGAAATGCTGGGCGGCGTGGGACTGCTCGTGCCGTGGGCGCGGCGGTGGGCGGGGTGGGGACTGATCGCGCTGCTCGTGGCCGTCTTCCCGGCCAACCTACACGTGGCGCTGGAGGGAAAAATGCCGGGCGAGGATTTTTCGCCGCTGCTGTTGTGGGTGCGGCTGCCGTTTCAAGCCGGGTTCATCGCGTGGGTGTGGTGGGTGGCGCGGCGGCCGGAACTTCACCGGAGCAACGCCGGGGTTGCACCTGGCGACCGGTCGGGCGCAGACTCCGTCAACTCCTCCCCATGAACCGACGCTCGTTTCTCCACACCACGCTCGCCGCCGGCGCGCTGTCGACGATCAACCTCCAGCTCCGTGGCGCCGACAAGGTCGGGCGGAAATACCGCACGGCCCTCGTGGGCTGCGGCTGGTGGGGCGGCAACATCCTCGGCGAGGCAATCGCGAGCGGCCAGTGCGAGATCGTTGGACTCTGCGACGTCGACAGCCGGCAGATCGCCGCGACCACCGAAAAAATTGCGAAGCTCACGAGTGACCAGCCGAGAAAATATCGCGACTACCGCGAACTCCTCGCGAAAGAAAAGCCCGAGATCGTGATCGTCGCGACGCCGGATCATTGGCACGCGCTGCCGACCATCGCGGCGGTCAAGGCGGGCGCGCATGTGTATGTGGAGAAGCCGATCGCGCACACGATCGGCGAAGGCCGCGCGATGGTGAACGCCGCGCGCGCGGCGAACCGGGTCGTGCAAGTGGGCACGCACCGGCGCACGTCGCCGCACACGATTCAGGCCCGGGACCTCCTCCGCTCCGGCAAGGCCGGCCAGATCGGGATGGTGCGGTGTTTCGTGAACACCAGCGGCGACGGCCCGGAAAAACCGCTGCCGACGCAACCCGTGCCCGCGGAACTCGACTGGGACCTCTGGTGCGGCCCCGCGCCGCTGCGGCCGTTTAATGGCACGGCCGATCATCGCGGCATCCACCCGCGCGGCTTCCGGCAATATCTCGACTACGCCAACGGCACGCTCGGCGACTGGGCCATCCACTGGTTCGATCAAGTTCTTTGGATCACTGGGGAAAAGGCGCCGAGGAAAGTCTTCGCGCTCGGCGGCCGCCCCATCAAGGGCCCGCCGGTGCTCACGCCCCACGAGCAGACGACCGACGCGCCGGATCACCAGCTGGCAAATTTCGAATTCGAAACCTTCAACCTGACCTGGGAATCCCGGCAGTTCGCCGGCCACAACGGCGAAAAAGGCGACAACGCCGGCGCGAATTTTTACGGCACCAAGGGCATGTTTCAGGTGGGTTGGCGCGGGGGCTGGACCTTTTTCCCGGCCAACGCCAACGAGCCCGTGCTGCACGAGGACGCGAAGCTCAACCAGCCCGACGGCCAGAATATCCGCGAGCTCTGGGCGGATTTTCTCGGCGCGATCCAGACGGGCCGGCGACCGGTGGCGGACATCGAAGAGGGGCATCGTTCCACGAATTGCTCGCTGCTGGCGGTGATCAGCATGAAGGTCGGCCGAAGCCTCCAGTGGGACGCCGCGAAGGAGGTCATCGTCGGTGATCCGGCGGCGAACAAGCTCCTCCGCCGCGAGTATCGCAAAGGCTGGGAATATCCGAGCGCGTAGCGGTGGCCCCGCGGCCGACTGAAGGCACAACCACGTCCTGCGCACCCGCGGCTGAAATCCGGCGGCTTGAAAAGAACGGCGCGCAGACGCGACCGACTTTTTGCGGCGGCGATGGCGCCGCCCGGATGGCGGTTCAGCGGACGAGCGCGCGGAGCCCGCGCACGAGCCGGCCGATGCCGGCGGTGGCGGTGGCGGGTTGGAGCGCGCCGTAGGCCACGCGCAGGTGGCAGCCGCGATCAAGGCCGAAGGCGTTGCCGGGAATCACCGCCACGCCATGCTCGCGGATCAGGCGCTCCGCGAGTTCCAGCGGTGGCCGGTCGGAGCGGACGCGGAGCAGGAAATAAAATGCGCCCTGCGCGGGCGGGATTTCGCCGAGGCCGTCGGCGGCGAGCGGGGCGAGTTCGCGCTGGACGAGGGCGCGGACGGCGGCGAGGTCGCGGAGTTTTTCGCGCACGAAGGCGGCGCCGGCTTGGAGCGCGCCGACGGCGGCAAATTGGGAAATCACGGGCGGGCAGATGAGCAGCGTGTCCTGGATCTTGCGCATGGCGGCCTCGAGCGGTTCGGGAAACACCATCCACCCGATGCGCCAGCTCGCGAAGCCGTAGGCCTTCGAGAGCGAGAAGAGCGAGATGGTGTGCGCGGCGGCGCCGGCGAGCGACCCGGCGGAAAAATGCTCCGCGCCGTCGTAGACAAACGATTCGTAGGCTTCATCGCTGATGTGAAAAATCCCGCGCTCGGCGCAAAGTTGGTTCACGGCGCGCAGGGTGGCCGCGGGATAGACGGCGCCAGTCGGGTTGTTGGGCGAGACGGTGATGATCGCGCGAGTGCGCGGCGTGAGGGCGGCGCGCAGGGCGTTGAGATCGAGTTGATAAGACGCGTCGGTCGGCACGAGCACGGGGCGGCAGTTGGCCATGGTGATCGCCATCTCGTGGTTGAAATAATACGGCGTGGGCAAAATGAACTCGTCGCCGGGGTCACCGAGGGCGAGGACCGCGTTCATGAACGCGAGATTGCCGCCGGCGGTGACGAGCGCGCGGTTGCCGTGCGCCGGGCCGACGTCGAAGGAATTTTCGGCGGCGAGTTTTTGTTCGATGGCGGCAAGGAGGGCGGGCAGGCCGGCGACGGATTGGTATCGGTGATTCGCGGGATCGGCGGCGAAGCGTTCCAACTGCGCGAGCGCCGCGGGAGGCGGCCCGTAGCCGACCACGCCCTGGCCGAGCGAGATCGTGCCGGGGTGCGAGCGCACGAGATCGGCAATCACGGGGATGATCGGCGATTGGACGGCGCGGAGGCGGGAAGATTCGTTCATGTTGTTTTTGTCATGCTGGGCGCGGCGAAGAATTCAGCGAGACGTTCAGGCAGGCGGCGGGCGGCGTGGCTCCAGATGGATTCTTCGCGGCGCCCGGAAGGAGTCGCTATTTTGAAAAGGTGCGCGGTTTCGAGGCCACCGTCGGCGGAAACGCCACTTCCCAGAGGGACGGGTGCGCTGGCGGCTTCGCGTCGGCGCCGGGCGCGAGGTGCTTAAACACGTCCTCGAAGCGCAGGCTGCACTGGAGACGGCGCTGCGTCTTGGAGTCGATCTTCGGATTCACGATGATGACCGAATGCGTGAAGGGTGGGGCATGCTTGATTTTCAGCGCGGCGGCGCGCGCCTGCTCGGGGGTGAGCGATTTATCCTTGATCACGGCGTCGAGTTTTTCGAGATCCCCGAGGGTGACGGCCCCCCAGAGTTTTTTCCACGTGGCGGGCTCGATGCGGGGAGCGACGATGTGAACGAAGTGTTTTTCGTCGCCCTCCTGCCGCCAGAATCCGATGACGAGGAGGAACGGTTCGGCGATGCGGAACTGGCGCAACGCGTCGCCGAGATCGACCGGGGTGCCGTATTTCGTGGCCTTCGGGTTTACCGGCACGCCACCGTGGGTCTGGTTCACCGTGGCGGGGATGTCCCATTTTTGCGTGTAGTTGGGCGGCTGGTAGCCGTCGAAAAACGTGTCACGCACCCAGGCTTCGAAAATGAGACCGTGCGACTGGACCTCTTGGGCGGGCAGACCGACGGGCGCAAGCAGCATCAGCGCAACGAGCGTGAAGAGGGGCGGGGCGCGCATGAGGGGAAGTTGGGCAACCGGCGTGGCGGGCACAAGGCTGGGCGTGGGAGTGGCGTATCTTGGGCTCGACGCGGGGTGGGCGGTTCGTAACTTTGAGGCTTGGCCAAAGGACGCGCAGTCTCTGCCAATCGGCGGCGAGCGTTGTCCGGCGGCCATCCCCATCATGTCACCTATGAACCGTCGCTCCTTCCTCAAGGCCGCGGCCGTCACCGGCACAGGACTCACGATCCTCCGGAGCGGCACGCTGTTCGGACAAAACCCTCCGAGTAAGAAACTCAACATCGCGCTGATCGGCGTCTGGGGCCGAGGGCTGGCCCACTACGAGGGGCTCGCCAAAGAAAACGTCGTCGCGTTGTGCGACGTGAACGAGCTGCGCTTCCCGGAGGCGTTGGCAAAATTTCCCGGCGCGAAGACCTACGTCGATTG
This sequence comes from Opitutus sp., assembly GCA_009695305.1. GTDB lineage: Bacteria > Verrucomicrobiota > Verrucomicrobiia > Opitutales > Opitutaceae > SIBG01. The sequence continues at coordinate 33,875 of SIBG01000006.1, forward strand.
GCGAAAGTGCCTCGATCAAAAGGGGCTCGACGCGATCGTCTGTTGCACGCCGGACCACCACCATGCGCACATCGCGATGTGGGCGATGAACCGCGGCCTCCACGTTTACATGGAGAAGCCGATCGCCATGAGCGTGGAAGAGACCCGAATGGTGCGGGCGGCCTACCTGAAGAATAGACACAAGATCGCCACGCAGGCGGGCACGCAGCGGCACTCGAATCCGAACTTCGCGCGCGTGCGCGAGCTGATCAAAGACGGGGCCGTCGGCGATTTGCAGGGCGTGTTTGTGTGGGGCAACCGCCAGCTGCGCCAGCCGGGCTACCGGCCGGCCGTTGGCACGCCGCCGAGCACGTTGCACTACGACCAGTGGATCGGGCCCTCGCCGTATCATCCCTATAACCCCGAGTATTTCTCGGCGAAGGCGGGAGCAAATTGTCTCCAATGGAATATGTTTTGGGACTTTGGCACCGGCCAGGTGGGCGACATGGGCGCCCATACCATGGACCTCGCGTGGAACGCCATCGACGCGGGCCTGCCGACTTCGATCGAGGCGAAGGGTGATCCGTTCAATCCTGACGTCACACCGGTGGAACTCACCGCGCATTTCAACCACCCAGCGAACGACTGGCGGCCGGCGATCCGCGTGAGCTGGTATCAAGGCGGGGCGTTGCCGACGCCGCCGAAGGCGTGGATCGACCTCAACAAGATCGGCCACGGTGCGATGTTCAAGGGGGCCAAGGGTGTGCTCGTCGCGGATTTTAACACCCGCATGCTGATTCCGACGGCAGACTCCTCTGATCTGACCTACTACAAAGCGCGCAAGCCCGCCGACGTAACGCCGCCGATGGGCAACTTCCAGGAAGAGTGGTTCAACGCGTGCAAGGGAAACCTCAAGACCTCGTGCAACTTTGACTACAACGGGCTCATGACCGAGCAGATGGCGCTCGGCCTCGCCGCGTATCGGGCGGGCAAGAAAATCGAATACGACGGGAAGACGGGCACGGTGACAAATGCGCCGGAAGCGAACGCGTTCCTGAAACGTCCGTATCGCGATGGCTGGCCCATCAACGGCTGACGTCTGAGCCGCACCCCGCGCGAGTCCTTACTCGCGCGGGTTTGAGTCGCGGGCGGAAATGTGCTCCATCGTCCGCATGACACTCCCTCCCCGGTTGCTGCGCTGGTTTTTTTGGCTCTCGGTTTGCGCGGCGGTGGCCTGCGCCCAGCCAGCGTTGAAGCCCAATATTATTTTCATCCTCGCCGACGATCTCGGCTATGGCGAACTCGGCTGCTACGGGCAGACGCTCATCCAGACGCCGCACCTCGATCGCCTGGCGGCGGAGGGGATGCGGTTCACGCAGTTCTACGCCGGCAACACGGTGTGTGCGCCGTCGCGCAGCGTGCTGATGACCGGCCAGCACATGGGGCACACGCGCGTGCGGGGCAACGCGGGTGGCCGCAACCTCGAGGCGCAATCGCTGCGCACCGGCGATGTGACGGTGGCGCGGGTGTTGCAGCAGGCCGGCTACGCCACCGGGCTCGTCGGGAAATGGGGCCTCGGCGAAATCGGCAGCGAAGGGGAACCGCGGAAACAGGGCTTCGACTATTTCTTTGGTTTTCTCAATCAAACCCATGCCCACAACCATTTCCCGGGCTTTCTCTGGCGCAACGGCGAGAGGGTTCTGCTGCCCAATGTCGTCACGCCGGTCGGAGAGACCGAAGGCGCCGGCTATGCCACGAAGCGCGTCGTGTATGCGGACGACCTCTGTGCCGACGACTCGCGGGCGTTCATCGCGCGCCACCAGGACCGGCCGTTTTTCCTCTTCGTCTCGCTCGTGACACCCCACGCGAACAACGAGCGCTCGCGCGTGCTCGGCGATGGCAACGAGGTTCCGGACTATGGGGACTACGCGGGCCAGCCGTGGAAGGACGCGGTGAAAGGGCACGCCGCCATGATTTCACGGCTCGATCGCGATGTGGGCCGGTTGCTGGCGCAGCTCCAGGAACTCAAACTCGATGAGCGCACGATGGTCTGCTTTTCCAGCGACAACGGTCCGCACCGCGAAGGCGGGCCCGACTACTCCCCGGAGTTTTTCACGGCGAGCGGGCCGCTCCGCGGGATCAAACGCAGCCTGACCGATGGCGGCATCCGCGTGCCGTTCCTGGCGCGCTGGCCGGGAAAAATCAAAGCCGGCGCCGTGTCGGATCACGTCGGGTATTTTGGTGATCTGATGGCCACCTGGGCCGAACTCGGCGGCGGTCAACCGCCTGCGAAGCTCGACAGCATCAGTCTCGGGCCAACCCTCTTCGGCCGCGGACGCCAGGCGAAGCACGAGTATCTCTACTGGGAATTTTACGAGCAGGGCGTCAGCCAGGCGGTGTTGTTGGACGGGCATTGGAAGGCCCTCCGCCTGTTGAAACCGGACGCGCCGATAAACCTGTTTGATCTGGCGAGCGATCTGGCGGAAAAGCCGGATGTGGCTGCGCAAAATCCCGGGCTGGTCGCGCGCGCGGCGGAAATCATGCGCGCGGCACATGTGGACAACGAGCACTGGAAAATGCCGGTGGCGAAGCCCTGAGGAGCGTGGGGCTGCAGCCCGCGCGCGGGCGGCTGCGGTAGTGGCGGAACGCGCGCCGGCGCAGCGCGCTATTTTTCCAGGGCAGCGTGAAGCAGAAGGTCGCGCCCTTGCCCGGTTCGCTGTGCGCCCAGATGCGGCCGCCCTGATCCTCCACGATCTTCTTGCAGATCGTCAGGCCGAGACCGGTGCCGTGCGCCTTGCCATGGGTGGCGAAGGGCTGAAAGAGTTTTTCGGCGATCTCCGGCGCGATGCCTTTGCCCGTATCCTCGACCTCGATCCGCAGTTCGCCGCCCTCGACCGTGAAGCGCAGGAAAATTTTTCCGCCATCGGACATCTCGTCCACGGCGTTGTTGAGCAGGTTGTAGAACAGCCGCGACAGCCGCTGGGATTGGACGCGCACTTCGAGATCAGGCGGCGGGTTGAGCAATTCGAGCTGGACGCCGCGCTCGGCGATTTCATGCCGGATCTCCTCCGCCAGTGGATTCATGTAGTGGGCGAAATTCACCGGCATGAGGAACGGACGCTGGCCGGTGGGTTTGGTGAACTCGATGAGCTCATGGAGCATGTTCGTCATCCGCTCAACCTGCCGCGCGATGCGGTCGGCCGCCTTGCGGCGCATCGGCGGCGAGGGGCGAGTAGGTTTGCGGGGTGCCGTTAAGAAAAAGAATGTCGTTGCGCAGCTCGATCGTGTCGCCGGGCTGGCCGACGACCCGCTTGACGAGTCGCATGCCGCTGTCCGGCGCGAAGCAGACGACGATGTCGCCGTGCGCCGGATCCGCCCAGCGCGCGAGGCGAGCGGTCGTGAACGGCACGCGGAGATCATAGGCGAGTTTGTTTACGAAAACCACATCGCCGCACAGAATGGTTGGCTGCATCGAGGCGGTGGGGACGGGATTAATGTCGGCGAGGGCGGACTTGGCGGCGGTGATGAGGAGAAACGGCAGGGCGAGGGGACGGATCCATTCGCGCCAGAGATGCCGGGCGAGGGCTCGGGTTTTCATGGGTCACGACGTGGCGGGCGGGTTCAGTGGGGGCGAGGGGGTTGTGACGAGCGGTGCAGACCCTGGGTTAGGCGGCGAGTTTTCGTTTGTTTTCGAGAGCGGCCGACGCGATAGTCGGGGCATGTCGGTTAATTTTCCCCACGCGGCGTTGGCGCGGCTGTTCGACGAGGTCGGCCCGGTCGACTGCGTTGGCATCGAGGAACGCGTGGCGAAATACACCACGCGGTCGATCAAGAAGGCGTCGAAACTTTGGGGACTGAAAATGGCCGTCTCGATGGTCGATCTCACCACGCTCGAGGGCAAGGACACCCCGGGCAAGATCGCCTCGCTCTGCCAGAAGGCGCTGCGTCCGCACGACGACCCGGTGGTGCCGCAGGTCGCCGCGGTGTGCGTTTATCCTTCGATGGTGCGGCACGCGAAAAAGCATGTCGCGGACTCACGCGTGAAAGTCGCGTCGGTCGCGACGGCGTTTCCGTCGGGCCAGGCGCCGCTCAAGACGCGCTTGGGCGAGGTGCGCGCGGCGGTGGCGGATGGGGCGGACGAAATCGACATGGTGATCAATCGTGGGGCGTTTCTCGCGGGGGAATTTGCCAAAATGCAGGACGAGATCGCGGCCGTCGTCAGGGCGTGCGGCGACGCCACGCTCAAGGTCATCCTCGAGGTCAGCGAACTCGAGACCTACGATAACATCCGCGCGGCCTCCTTTCTCGCGATGCGCGTGATTCGCGAGGGCGACTTCATCAAGACGAGCACCGGCAAGACCACGCTCAACGCGACGCTGGGCAACAATCAGGTGATGTTGGAGGCGATCCGCGACTTCTACCTCGATACGGGCACGGCGGTCGCGATGAAACCCGCGGGCGGCATCCGCACGGCGAAGCAGGCGTTGCAATTCCTCATCGCCGTGAAAGAGACGCTCGGCGACGCGTGGCTGACGAACGAGCGCTACCGTTTCGGCGCCAGCTCGCTGCTGAACGATCTGCTGCGCCAGATCGAGAAGGAGCGAACCGGCGCCTACCAGGCGCCCTATTATTTCAGCGAAGCGGCCGAGAGCTATTAACCGAGGAGAAAATTTTCATGCCCACGCTAGCACCCGAGAAAAAATCCACGCGCTCCGGCCGCCCGGCGCCCGAGCTCATCTTCGGCGACCTTTGGGAATTCGATCCCGCGCCCGAAACGGCCAATCCGAAGCTCAAGTCGCGCTACGATCTCTTCATCAATGGCGAGTTCGTCGCGCCGAAGAGCGGGAAATATTTCGACACCATCAATCCCGCCAACGAGTCGAAGCTCGCCGAGATCGCCCTCGGTGGCGCGGCCGATGTCGATGCGGCCTACCAGGCCGCGCAGCGTGCGTTCAACACCACGTGGGGCCGGATGCCCGGCCGCGAACGGGCGAAGTATCTCTACCGGATCGCGCGGCTGCTCCAGGACCGTGCGCGGGAGTTCGCCGTGGCCGAGACGATGGATGGCGGCAAGCCGATCAAGGAGGCGCGCGACTTCGACGTGCCGATGACGGCCGCGCATTTTTTCTACCATGCCGGCTGGGCCGACAAACTCGACTATGTCGCCCCGGGCCGCCGCGTCGCGCCGCTCGGGGTCGTCGGGCAGGTCATTCCGTGGAATTTTCCGTTGCTGATGTGCGCGTGGAAACTCGCGCCCGCGCTCGCGATGGGTAACTGCGTCGTGCTCAAGCCGGCCGAAACGACCTCCATCACCGCGCTCAAGCTGGCGGAAATTTTTCAGGATGCGGGCCTGCCCCCCGGGGTGGTGAATTTTGTCACCGGGGCCGGGGCGACGGGCGCGGCCGTGATGAATCACCCGATCCCGGCCAAGATCGCGTTCACGGGTTCGACAGAAGTCGGCAAGATCATCCTGCGCTCGCTCGCGGGCACCGAGAAAAAGATGACGTTGGAGCTCGGCGGCAAGGCGGCGAACATCGTGTTTGACGACGCGCCGATCGACCAGGCCGTCGAGGGAATCGTCAACGGCATTTTCTTCAATCAAGGCCACGTGTGCTGCGCCGGTTCGCGCCTGCTCGTCCACGAGCCGGTGGCCGATCAGGTGATCGCGAAACTCAAGCAGCGCATCAAGGTCCTCCGGGTCGGCGATCCGCTCGACAAGAACACCGACATCGGCGCGATTAATTCGCAGGAGCAGCTGGCGAAGATCACCGCGCTGGTCGCGATCGGCGTGAAGGAAGGCGCGGAGCTGTTCCAGCCGGCGTGCCGGCTGCCGGCGCGGGGTTATTATTTCCGCCCGACGATTTTCTCCGGGGTGAGCATGAGCCATCGCATCGCGCGGGAGGAAATCTTTGGACCCGTGCTCAGCATCCTCACCTTTCGCACGGTCGACGAAGCGGTCGAGAAGGCGAACAATACCGCCTACGGCCTGAGCGCCGGGGTGTGGACGGACAAGGGCTCACGCATCCTGAAGATGTCCACCGAACTGAAGGCCGGCGTGGTGTGGGCCAACACCTATAACAAGTTCGATCCCACGTCGCCCTTCGGCGGCTACAAGGAGAGCGGCTTCGGTCGCGAGGGCGGCCGGCAGGGGCTGCTCGACTACTGCCAACTCGCCTAACGCATGTCCGCGCCACCCTTCCTCACCGCTCCGCTCAAGACCGACCGGATGCCGCCGGGCATCCCCTACATCATCGGCAACGAAGCCGCGGAGCGTTTCAATTTCTACGGGATGCGTGCCGTCCTGTTCGTGTTCATGACCAAATATCTGGTCGATGATGCCGGACAGCTCGCGCCCATGACTGAAAACGAGGCGAACAAGTGGTATCACCTGTTTCTCTCGGCCAACTATTTTTTCCCGACCATCGGCGCGATTGTCTCGGATGCGTTTTGGGGCAAATACCGCACGATCCTGTGGATCTCGCTCGTCTACTGCCTCGGCAGCGTGGTGCTCGCGCTGGATCACACGCGGCTGGGCCTGACCGTCGGACTCACGCTGATCGCCATCGGGGCGGGCGGCATCAAGCCCTGCGTCTCGTCGCACGTGGGCGACCAGTTCAGCTCGGACAACAAGCATCTGCTCTCGCGCGCGTTTGGCTGGTTTTATTTTTCCGTGAACGCCGGCGCGACCGTTTCGATTTACGTCATCCCCCTCCTGCTTGCGAAATACGGCGCCGGGCCGGCCTTCGGGCTGCCGGCGGTGTTGATGCTGCTGGCCACCTACGTCTTTTGGAGCGGGCGATACAAGTTCGCCCACATCCCGCCGGGTGGGAAAACGTTTTTGCGCGACACCTTCAACCGCGAGGGCTTCGTGGCGCTCGGCCGGCTGACGCTCATCTTCATGTTCATGATCGCGTTTTGGGCGTTGTGGGATCAAAGCGGCAGCGAGTGGGTGGCGCAGGCGGAAAAGATGGATCTGCGAGTCCTGGGCATGACGTTCCTTTCGTCGCAGATTCAAGTCGTCAACGCCCTGCTCACCGTGACCTTCATCCCCTTGTTCCAATACGTCATCTACCCCGCGATCGAAAAAGTCTGGCGGCTCACGCCCTTGCGGAAAATCGGACTCGGGATTTTCACCATCGGGCTGTCCTTTATGATCAGCGCGTGGATCGAAACGCAAATCCGGGCCGGCGTGAAATTGAGCATCGGCTGGCAGATGCCCGCCTATGTGCTGCTCACAGCCGGCGAGGTGATGGCCTCGATCACGGCGCTGGAGTTCGCCTACACGCAATCGCCCCGCCACATGAAATCCATCGTGCAGGCGCTTTACCTGCTTTCGATTTCGGGCGGCAACCTCTTCGCGGCGGCCGTGCACTGGATCATCGCCAACCCGGACGGCACCGTGAAACTCCAAGGCGCCGCCTACTACAGTTTTTACGCCGCGATCTCCATCGGCGCCTCGGTGCTCTTCATTTTCTTCGCCTTGCGCTACAAGGAAAAAACCTACCTCCAGGGCGAGGCCCCGGCGGCTGCGCCCGCCTAAATCGGAATCCTTCCCATGAGCAGACTGCCCATTACCAAGACCCCGAAAGTTTACGTTGGCGGCGCGTTCATCCGCTCGGAAAGCGCCCGCGTGTTCCCGCTCGCGGACGCCGCGGGCCACTTCTTTGCCAACGTCCCGCAGTGCACGCGCAAGGATCTGCGCAACGCCGTCGAGGCCGCCGCCAAGGCCGGCCCCGGCTGGGCCCGGCGCACGGCTTATAACCGCGGCCAGATTCTTTACCGCCTCGGCGAAATGCTCGAGGCGCGCCGGGAGGAGCTGATCGGCACGCTGGTTCACTTCGGCGCGAAAAAATCCGCGGCGGCGAAGGACGTCGATGTTTCGACCGACCGGCTCATCTACTACGCCGGCTGGGCCGACAAATACGAGCAGGTGCTCGGCAACGTGAACCCCGTCGCTTCGCCGCATTTCAATTTCACCGTCACCGAGCCGATGGGCGTCATCGGCGTGCTCGCACCCAATACGCCGCCGCTGCTCGGTCTGGTCTCGCTGATTGCGCCGGCGATCGTGAGCGGCAACACCGTCGTGGCGCTCGCCTCGGAAAAATTTCCGTATCCCGCGATTCTGCTCGGTGAAATGCTCGCGACGAGCGACCTGCCCGGCGGCGTGGTTAATCTGCTGACCGGCTTCCGCCAGGAACTCGTGCCGACGTTTGCGACGCACACGCACCTGCGCGCCATCGTCGGGGTGGCGAACGCGGAGGAGCGCCGGCAGCTCAAGCTCGGCGCGGCCGAGAGCATCAAGCGCACGCACCTGCAGAAAGCCGAGGACGCGATCGACTGGTTCGCCGCCACCGCGCAAAGCCTCTACGCGATTCGCGACACGCTCGAATTCAAGACCACATGGCATCCCATCGGCGCCTGATCCACTCGGCAATTTTTTCCCTTGGTTGGTTCGCGCTGATCGCGAATGCACCGGCGCAAACTGCGCCGCCGGGGCCCGCGAGCAACGCGCTCGCCACGCGCCTTGTCGCCGATCCGCGATTCCGCGGTGCGGTGGCGGCGTTTGATCGCGACTTCGATCGTTTCGTGGCGGAGTTGATCAAGCTCACGGAGATTCCGGCGCCACCGTTTGGCGAAGGTCCGCGGGCGCTGGCCTACATGGGAATGTTGCAGGAGGCCGGGCTGGAAAACGTCGAGATGGATGCCGAAGGCAATGTGCTGGGGCTTTGGCGGGGCAAGACTGGCGGGGCGGTGCCGCTTCTCGCGGTGGCGGCGCATCTCGATACGGTTTTCCCGGAAGGGACCGATGTGACGGTGAAGCGCCGGGGCACGCGGCTGATCGCGCCGGGGATCGGCGACGATACCCGCGGACTGGCGTTTCTGTTGGCGCTGATCCGCGCCATGCGGTCGGCCAAGGTTGAGACCGCGGGCGACATCTTGTTCATCGGCAATGTCGGGGAGGAAGGGCCGGGTGACTTGCGCGGCGTGCGGTATCTTTTCACCAAGGGTCCGTGGAAGGATAAAATCAAACGGTTCATCTCGGTCGATGGCAGCAATCTCGATCTCGTGACGAACTCCGGCCTCGGGAGTCTGCGCTACAAGGTTACTTTCCGCGGGCCGGGCGGGCACAGTTGGAGTGCCTTTGGGAATGTGAGTCCGGCCTTTGCGATGGGTGAGGCGATCGCGCGGCTCGGTCAGCTGAGCGTGCCGAAAAAGCCGAAGGTTTCCTACAATGTCGGCCTCGTCTCTGGTGGCACGTCGGTGAACTCGATTCCTTTCGAGACGGCGATGGAGATCGACCTGCGCGCGGTCGATCCCGCGGCGCTCAAGGCCATCGACGTGAAATTCAAAACGATCGTGGGCGAGGCGGTGAAGTTGGAAAATGCGACGCGCTCGACGGAGAACGGAAAAATCACGGCGGAGATCAAATTGATCGGCGAACGGCCCTCGGGCACGACCGCGCCCGATTCGCCGGTCTTGCGGCAAATCGCCGCCACGATGGGGGTTTTCGACAAGGTGCCGGTGTGGGAAACGAAAAGCACCGACGCCAACATCCCGATCAGTCTCGGTATCCCCGCCTTTGCAATCGCGCGCAATTCCGCCAACAAGGGTGACCGCAGCCACTCGCTCGATGAGTGGGTGGATATCGAAAAAACGCAGGCCGTGAAAGATTTTGAGCTAGCGGCGGCGCTGATCCTCAGCGTCGCCGAGCTGCCGTGAGTGACGGCGGCGCGGCGGGTGGACGGAGAAAGTGACGGACGGTTCAGATTTTCGTGGCGCGGCGCGGCGAGTTTTCGGCGAGGCGCTCGATGAGCTTCTCGAGCCGGCGCGCACGCGTTTCGGGCGTCCGTGATTCTTCGAGCAGCTCCACGACGATGCGGCGGGTCGAGGGCGAGGCTCGTTCAAGGGCCGCGGCGGCGGCGGGGCGAAACTGAAGTGCTCGTTGCAAATCGACGGGGAGCGCCTGATGGCGCGAGCTGCGATCGAGCGTGAGTTCGATTTTGATTCTGTCGCCGGTGTCGAGTTTGGCGGGGCGGAGCACGTCCATTTGTAGAACGAGGCGGCGGCGGTGGCCGCCCGCGGGGTTGAGCGTGCTTACAGTCGCGGCGTCCGCGTAGCGCGCGACGACCGGGATATGCGTGCCGCCGCCGAGTGCCGCGACGATTTTCGGCGGCACGAGCACGGAGCGCAGCACGCTGAGTTTGACGATGGTCGCGGTGAACGCGGGCATCAGGCGGGGCGGCGGAGAAACGCCGCAATTTCTTTTTTCGCCGGCATCGACGGGGCGGTGCCGAACTTCGTGACGGAAAGCGCGGCGACACTGTTGCCGAAACACGCGGCGGCCACGACGTCGCCGGCGAATTTCACGAGCCCGGCGGCGAAGCCGCCGATGAAGGCGTCACCCGCGCCAGTGGTGTCGACGACCTTGACGCGATGCGCCGGGAGCGACGTGAAGCGCTCGCGCTCGGAGACGAAGCAGCCGCGTTCGCCCAGCGTGACAATGACGGTGGGGACGTTGAGCGCGCGGCAGAGCGAGTGGAGCGCGGCGGGCGCAAGCGCGGCCAGCGAGTGGGCGATGATTTTCATCCGACCGGTGGCGCGCAGCGAAGCAACCAGCGCGACGAATTCGTTTTCGTTCGGAATGAGCACGTCGGTGTGCGCGAGCACGGCGGGATCGAAGTCGGCGCGCATCGGGGCGGGATTGAGCACGGTCGTCGCGCCGGCAGCGCGTGCGAGCCGGAAGACGTGGGCGTTGACCGCGAGATTGGTCTCGTGCTGGCAGACGACGACGCGGGCGCCGCGGAGGAGGGCGGCGGGCACGTCGCGTGGGGTGAGCGCGGCATTGGCGCCCAGGGCGACGATGATTTGGTTTTGCCCGCGGCGGTTGACGAGGATGGCGGCGGTGCCGGTGGCGAGCGCGGGCTTCTCCACCAAGCGCGCCGCAATATTTTCGGCGCGGTGAAACTTCTTCGCCGCCAGGGCAAATTCGTCGCGGCCGACCGCGCCGACAAAGCCCGTGGCGGCGCCCGCGCGCGCGGCGGCCACGGCCTGATTGGAGCCTTTGCCGCCGGGGCCGGTGACGAAGGTGCCGACGACCGTTTCTCCCGTGGCCGGAAACTCCGCGCATCGCCACGTAAGGTCCTGCACGAAGCTGCCGACGACGACGACCGCGGGTTTCATGCGGCGCAGCTTACGCGGTTGCCGCCGTCGCTGACAAGCCGCGCACCGCTCATCCCATGGCACGTCCGTTCATCCCAAAACGCCGGCGGCCTCGCGCATCTGGTCCATGATGCGCGGCATGAAATCCAAACCGGCCGTGGTCGCGGCGCTGATCGTCATCGCGGTGCTGGTCTCGAGCGCATCCGCAGTCGGGCTGAACCGCCTCAGGCACCGCGTCGGATCGCCGGCCGCCCGGGCCGGCGTGGTCAGCCGCGTGGTGGCGCTGGCCGCAAAAGCCCTCGGCCATTCCGTGGTGCGGTGGGCGAAGTCTTGACGGACCAGCGCGTCCCGCCGTCTGCTCGACTGTGTCCAACGTCCTGATCGTGAATCCACCCGCCGAGCGTTCGCGCCACGTGAAACTCTACGTGTTCTGTCAATGCGTGGGCTGGACCGCTTGGACGCTGGCCTATGTCGGGCTCGGCCAGTTGCAGCGCACGCTCACGAGCAACGAGATTTGGATCAGCATCGCACTCAATCTAATTGGCTGGCTGATCACGCACCTTTATCGCGTGTTGATTAACGCCCGCGGCTGGAAGCAGCTGGCGTGGTTCGCCCTGTTGTGGCGCATCATCGTGGCGTCGGTCCTCCTGGGCGTGCTGTGGACGCTGGCGGCGTGGCCGCTCTATCTCTACTGCTACACGGGCGTGATGCCGGCGAAGCTCTCGTTCGCCGCGCTGCTGATTTACAGCGCGTTTAACTGCACTTTCCTGTTGTTCGCCTGGTCCGCCTTTTATTTTGGTTATCACATTTACGACCGTTATCGGCGGTCCGAGGTTGAGCGGGCGCAGCTTGCCGCCACGGTCAAGGAGGCCGAACTCCGGGCGCTGAAGTCGCAGGTCAATCCGCATTTTATCTTCAACTCGCTGAACTCACTCCGGGCGCTCATCGACGAAGATCCGGCGCGCGCGCGACAGGCGGTGACGCAGCTCTCGAACCTGCTGCGCTACTCGCTCCAAAGCGGCCAGTTCGAGACGGTGCCGTTTGAGGACGAGTTGCGGGTCGTCAACGACTACCTGGCCCTCGAGCAGGTGCGCCACGAGGAGCGGCTGCAGCTTCGTTTCGACATCGCCCCGGAGACTCTCGCGCTGCCGGTGCCGCCGATGCTGCTCCAAACCCTCGTCGAAAATGCCGTGAAATACGGCATCGCGACGCGGCCCGAGGGCGGCGAGATCGCCATCATCGCGCGTTGCGTGGGCGGGGCGCTGTCGATCCAAGTCACGAATCCTGGCAGCCTGACCTCGCCCTCGCCCTCGCGCGCCGTTTCGACCGGCGTCGGCCTGCGCAACGCCGCGGAGCGGCTGCGACTCCTGTTTGGCGAGCGGGCGACGCTCCATCTACGGGCGGAGACGCCCTCGCTCGTCATCGCCGAGGCGGTGCTCCCGCTCGCCCGGGCCTGACGATGAAAGCCCTGCTGATCGACGACGAGCGGCTGGCCCGCAATGAACTGCGACGCCTGCTGGCGGCGTTTCCGGAAATCGTGATCGCCGGAGAGGCGGCCAACGCGAAACAGGCGCGCGAACAACTCGCCGCGCTCGCCCCCGATCTGCTGTTCCTCGACGTGCAGATGCCGGGCGAGACCGGCATGGAGTTGCTCGAATCGCTCGAACCGCCGGTGCCGCACGTCATTTTCACGACCGCCTACGACGAGTTTGCGGTGAAGGCGTTTGAGCTCAATGCCCTCGACTACCTGCTTAAGCCGGTCGACCCCGCCCGCCTCGCGGTCACCGTCGAAAAACTTCACGCGAAAGTGGCTGGCGCGGTGACCGAGCCGGCCTCCGTGCGGACCGTCGCACGTGACCGGCTCGCCACGGAGGACAAAGTCTTCGTGCGCGAAGGCGATCACTGCTGGTTCGTCGAGGTGAAATTCATCCGCCTCTTGGAAAGCGAGGGCAACTACACGCGCGTCCACTTCGACACCGCGAAACCGCAGCTCTTTCGCTCGCTCAACGCGATGGAGGAGCGGCTCGACCCAAAATATTTTTTCCGCGCGAACCGCCGCCAGATTGTCAACCTGGCGTGGATCGACCGGATCGAGCCCTGGTTCAGCGGCGGCCTGCTCGTCCACTTGAAAGGCGGCGCCAAGATCGAGCTCAGCCGCCGCCAGGCGCAGGAATTCCGCGAGAAAATGAGCCTGTGAAACTCACTGCGGCCATGAAATTCTGCTGCAATCTCCGGCGTCTCGCCGTCCCGCTCGGAGTCGGGCTGGCCCTCAGTGTGTCCAACGGGCCGGCCGTCGGCGTCGCGGTCGGCGCCGCGCTGGCCGCCGTATTTCCCCTCCGGCAAACCTGATTTCTTCGCTCCGTTGCAACTCAACTCCGCCCACTCATGATCGAGGCCAGAAACCTAACCAAGACCTTCAAGGACAAGAAGCGCGGCGTCATCACCGCCGTCGATCATGTTTCCTTCACCTGCCGCCCCGGGCAGATCTATGGCCTGCTCGGCGCGAACGGCGCGGGCAAGACCACCACGCTTCGCTTGCTGGCCACGCTGCTGCAGCCCAGCAGCGGCACCGCCACCGTGGCCGGGCACGATGTGGTCTCCGCCGCCCAGCAGGTGCGCACCCACGTCGGATTTCTGGCGGCCAGCACCGCGCTCTACGCCCGGCTCACCGCGCGGGAGATGATCACCTACTTCGGCGAGCTCAACGGCATGAGCGCCACCGCGATCAAGGCGCGGATCAAGCAGCTGTCCGCCGAGCTCGACATGGCGGAATTTCTCGACCGGCGCTGCGACAAGTTTTCCACCGGCATGAAGCAAAAAACGTCCATTGCCCGCACGCTTGTGCACGATCCCGCGGTGATGATCTTCGACGAGCCCACCCTCGGCCTCGACGTGATGACGGCGCGCGCCATCGTGAAATTCGTCCGGGAGTGCCGCGATCGCGGCAAGACCGTGATCTACTCCACCCACGTGATGAGCGAGGTGGAAAAACTCTGCGACACCATTGGCATCATCCACGACGGTAAGCTCTGCGCCGAGGGCACGCTGGCCGAACTGCGCGCGAAGCACGCGGAGCAGGACTTGGAGGAGATTTTTGTGAGGATCGTCGGTCTGGAGGACACGAAATGAACTGGCACAACATCGTCACCGTTTACTTGAAGGAGCTGAAGGATTCGCTGCGGGACCGGCGCACGCTGCTCTCCACGATTCTCATCCCGACACTCGTGATGCCGCTGCTCACGTTCGGCGTCGGCACGGTCATGTCCAAGGTCATCAAGAAGGCGCAGGAGGAAATTCCCTCGGTCGCGATTCTTGGTGGCGAGGATTCGCCGGCCGTCGTGGCGGCCCTGAAAAAATCTCCGAAGCTCCGGGTGGTGGCCACGCCCGCGGACTGGAAGCAGGCCATCAGCGACAAGAAGCTCCGCGTCGTCCTGCAACTGCCGGCGAAATTCGAGGCCGGGTTGCTCGCAGGGGCGGCGCCCGCGGTCATGGTCTACAACTATGCCGGCGAATTGAAATCGGAGAACGGCGCCCGGGTGCTGGAGCGGTATCTGATTGAACTCCGTGAGCAGACCATCGCCGACCGGCTCGCCGAGCACGGGCTGGCGAAGACGCTCGCGCGGCCCTTCGAATTTAAACGCGAAAACGTCGCCCCGCCCGAGAAGGTCGGGGGCAATATGTTTGGCGGGCTCGTGCCGTATCTCATCATCATCCTGTGCTTCACGGGCGCGATGTATCCCGCGATGGATCTCACCGCGGGCGAAAAGGAGCGCGGCACGATGGAGACGCTGTTGTGCAGCCCGGTCGCGCGCGTCGACCTCGTGCTCGGAAAATTTCTGATGGTGCTCACCGGCTCGCTCTCGGCGATGGGCTTCATGCTGCTTTCGATGGGGCTGACGGCGGCGGTGGGCGGCTCACTGATGGGCGGCGGGGGCGCGGTGAAGGCCGGGGCGGGCGCGGCGTCGAGCAGAGCCGCGATGGACGTCATCCCGATGATCGACCCGGTGGGGCTGTTGGGCGTGCTCGCGATGGTGTTTCCCGTGGCGGTGATGTTTGCGGCGGGAGCGTTCACGATCGCGCTGTTCGCGAAGAGCTACAAGGAGGCGCAGAGCTACCTCGCGCCGATGATGATCGTCGTCATCCTGCCCGCGGTGATCGGCATGCTGCCCGGCATCGACCTGAACTGGCGGCTGGCGCTCGTGCCGTTGCTCAACCTCTCGCTCGTGTGCAAGGAGATGCTCTCGGGCGTCTGGCACTGGAACTACATCGCGATCATCTTCGGTTCGTCGTGTGTTTACGCCGCCGTGGCGCTCGCGCTGGCCGTCAAGATGTTCAGTCGCGAGGACGTGATCTTCCGCACTTAACGGAAATCGGGTAAAAGTTTTCCGAAAACCCGGTGAGATCGGGTAAAGCCGGGGTAAAACCCCCGTGCGTCTATGGCCTAACGCCATGAAAGTGGTCTAGGATGGCGTCAGAAATAAAAATCAAAAGCCATCCGCACATGAACTCCACGATCACATTCCCCCCGCTGGCGCCGGCGTTGAAGCTCACCCGCCCGCCGACCGAAAAATGGGCCGCCACCCTCGCCGAGGAGCGCCGCCGCCTGCAGGAAGATCAAGAAGCCCTGCGCGAGCGCGAAGCCAACCTCCGCGATTACGAGACGCGGCTGCGGGCGTTGCAGGCGGAGCTCGAAACCGGGCGCGCCGCCCCGCCGACCGCCGCCCGGATCGCGGCGAAACCGTTCCTCCGCCCGACGAGCGCAGCGCCGTTTTCGGACGATGCCGCGTTGCAGGTGGCGTGGGAAAAATTTTACCGGGCCCGTGAGCTCATGGAGGCTGAACAATCTCATCTGCGGGACGATCGCATCTCGACCTCCGGCACGACCGCGGAGATGCGACGCCGCGAAGCCGCGGTGACCGCGCGTGAGGCTCGGGTGGCGGCACAGGAGGCCGCTCTGGCGGCCAGCGAGCTGAAGCGTGAGCCCATCGCTTCCGAACACACGATGTCGGCGATGACGCGTCTCACGCGCGCCCCGTTTGAAATGGCCCGCTCCGTCTTCCGCGGGAAGAGATAGCGCTCCCGGCCGCCTGGAAGCGGCGAGAAATTTTCTTGCACGTCAGCCCGCGCGGGGGCATCACGTCACGCCATGATTCGTTCGGTCAAATCCCTCGCCACTGCGCCCGCCGTCAAAATGACGACGGTAAAACGCGCCCGCTGGCACGGAGTGGCCCGGCGACGATGGTGAGAGGCGCCCAGCGCCTGCGGTGAAGCCACCGCACACGATCCCGATCGCCGAGCCCGACTCCACTCCGAGTCGGGTTTTTCATTCGCTGTGGGTCCGATACCCCGAAGCTTGCTTCGGCTTGGTTGGACGGACGGGTTTAAGCGCGAATTGCATTATGGTCGGATGAGTTTGCGGCGGTCTTGTCAAATGTCCCGGGGCTTGCCCCGGGGATTTTTACTTTCCCGCGCACCCAACGATTCCCGCCACGATCTCCATGCCCGCCCTCACCGCCCCTCCTCCGCCCGCCGCGCCACCGCGGCGGTTCCCACCGCCATCGCCCCAATTGGAACTGCCGGCCGTCGCTTTCTTCGGCCGCACGCTGGCCGAATACGCGCAGTTTTTCGCGCTCGACCTCGCCGCGCTGCGCCACCGCGACGTGCTCGACGTGGCGGCGGGACCGTCGTCGTTCGCCGCCGAAGCGAATACGCGCGGCATCGACGCCGTGGCGGTGGACCCGTGCTACACGCAGTCGCCCGACGAACTTGCGGCGCTCGTCGAGGCCGACTACGCGCACATGTTGGCCCAAATGCGCGCGCGGCCTCGGCTGTTTCGATTGAAGTCGTTTTCGTCGATCAACGCCGCCGAAGCTGACCGGCGGCTCGCGGCGCAGCGGTTTCTCACGGATTTCGAGACGCAGCGGCGTTATGGCCGCTACGTCGGTGGCGAGCTACCGCGGTTGCCGTTTTTCGACGGAACCTTCGACCTCGTGCTCTGCGCGCACCTGCTTTTCACGTATGCGGCGCGCTTCGATTTCGAGTGGCACCTCGCGGCGTGTCGCGAGCTCGTGCGCGTGAGCGCGGGCGAAGTGCGGCTGCATCCGGTATGTGGCGTCGACGGCAAGCCCTACGCCGGGCTGGCGCGGCTGCGGCGCGAGCTGGCGCGCGAGGCCATTGCGAGCGAGCTGGTGCGCGTCGACTACGAGTTTTTTGTCGGCAGCGGTTCGATGCTGGTGTTGAAGAGGGCCGCCCTATGAGCGCTCCGACTGGCATCGCGCCTACGCCCCCGCCGCCTTACTACGCCGTTATCTTCACGTCGCGACGCTCCGATGGCGATCACGGCTACGACGCGATGGCTGCGCGAATGGTCGAGCTCGGATCAAGTTACGACGGTTTCCTCGGCATCGAGAGCGTGCGCGGCGAGGATGGCGTCGGCATCACCGTGAGCTACTGGCGCGACGAGGCGTCGATCTTGGCGTGGAAACGCGACCCCGAGCACCAGAAGGCCCAGCGCGGTGGCCAGGAGGCGTGGTATGCCAGCTACGAGGTGCGCATCGCGAAGGTCGAGCGCGCCTACGGCAAATCCGGATAATGAGGCCTCGAAGTTATTGTCATCCATTAATTGACAAAGATAGGACTTCGCCCATCAGCCTTAAAGCTTGGTTGTCAACTAATGATTGACTAACTGATGGACGCTTGGTGCGGGATTCTGCGGCATTGCGATGGGGCGGCGGGGGCGGTTGAATTGCACTGATGAGCGCGTCTCTTTTTCCCCAACATGTCATCGCCCGGAAGCGCGACGGGCACGCGCTGACGCGCGAGGAGATCGCGGCGTTTGTGCGCGGTGCCACCGATGGCTCCTGGGCGGATTACCAGCTCAGCGCGATGCTCATGGCGATTTTCTTTCGCGGCATGACACCGCAGGAAACCGCGCACTTCACTGAGGCGATGATGCGCTCGGGTTTCGTCGCCGACCTCTCGAACGTCAGTCTGCCGAAGGCCGACAAGCATTCGACTGGCGGCGTGGGCGACAAGGTTTCGCTGCACCTCGCGCCGATGGTCGCAGCGTGCGGCGTCGCCGTGCCGATGATTTCCGGCCGCGGGCTCGGCCACACCGGCGGCACGCTCGACAAGCTCGAATCGATCCCTGGTTTCCGCGTGAATCTTTCGTTTGCCGAGTATCGGGCGCAGGTGGAAAAAATTGGCGTCGCGCTCATCGGCCAGACCGCGGAGCTGGCACCGGCGGACAAGAAGCTCTACGCGCTGCGCGACGTGACCGGCACGGTCGAGTGCGTGCCGCTCATCTGCGCGAGCATCCTTTCCAAAAAACTCGCCGAAGGCACGCAGGTGCTCGTGGGTGACGTGAAGTTTGGCCGGGGCGCGTTCATGAAGGACAAAGCAAAGGCCCGCGAGCTGGCGCAGACGCTCGTGTCGGTCGCCCACGCGATGGGCACGCCGATGCGGGCCGTGCTGACCGCGATGGACGAACCGCTCGGGCGCACGGTCGGCAACGCGCTCGAAGTCGCCGAGTCGATCGATTGCCTGAAGGGCCGCGGCCCCGCCGACACGATGGAAGTCACCTTCGTGCTCGGCGAACAGATGCTGTTGCTCGCCAAAGTCGCCGTGACGAAGGAAGACGCACGGAAGAAACTCGAAGCGAGCGTTACGAGCGGAGCCGCGCTGCAAAAATTCCGCGAGCTGGTTGCCGCGCAGGGCGGGGACGTCCGCGTGGTCGATGAGCCAGCGCTCCTGCCGCAGGCTAAGTTCAAAGTGGGGCTCGCCGCGCCACGTGCCGGTTTTGTGCAGGACGTGGATGCGCTGGGCGTGGCGCTCGCCTCACTGGAGCTCGGCGCAGGTCGGGCGAAGACCTCGGACAAGATCGACCACGCGGTCGGCGTGAGTGCGCTGGTGAAGATTGGTGAGCGCATCGAGGTTGGTGCGCCGCTGGGTGTGATTCACGCGAATGACGAGAAGGCGCTGGCGGAGGCGCAGGCGATTCTAGGGAAGGCGATCCTGGTCGGTGCTGCGCCGGTTGCGGTGTCGACGCTGATCGACGAAATCATCGGCTAGGATGCAATTGTTGTAGGCTGCCCGCTTGCAGGCGCCTTGAACGCACTGGAGAGACGCCGGCTGAGCTCTCGCCTACGGCTGCTCCATCTCCGCCAGCTTCGTCGCGGCTTCTTCCCACGCGGTGGTGGCGGTGGCGATTTGATCGACAATGGTGCTCAGCTCGCGGTTGAGGTGATGGAATTTCCCCTTGTCGGCGTAGCTCTCCGGCGCTTCCAGGTCGGAGGTGATCTCGGCCTGCTTCGTCTCGAGATCGACCACCACTTTTTCGAGCTGGCCGACGTGTTCGCGGAACTTCCGAATTTCGTTTGCGCTCGGTTTGGGCTTAGCCGACGCCCGCGGAGCCTCCGGCGTCGCGGCCTTGGCCTGCACGGGCCGGCCATCGGTGAAGCCGGCCTTGAGCGCGGCGCGAGGGTCGGAAAAACCGGCGGTGAGGGCAGCGCGGGCGTCGATGGCTTTCGATTTGTCCAGGTAGTAGTCGTAGTCGCCGGCGTAGGGCGTGAGGCGACCGCTGTGGACGTGCAGCACGGTTTGCGCGAGTGCGCGGATGAAGTGCACGTCGTGGCTGATGAAAATGAACGTGCCTTCGTAATTCTTGAGCGCGCCGACGAGGGCGTCGATGGACTGAATGTCGAGGTGGGTCGTCGGCTCGTCCATCAGGAGGAGATTCGGCGGTTTCACCAAAATGCGGGCGAGAGCGAGGCGGGATTTTTCCCCGCCGGAGAGGACGCTGATGGGCTTGTGGACATCGTCCTTGCGGAAGAGGAAGGCACCCAGAATGGCGCGAGCCTGCTGCTCGGTGAGTTGATTCTCATTCGTGCGCAGCGACATCACGTTTTCGAACACCGTCATGCTGGTGTCGAGATTGTCGAGACGGTTCTGGGCGAAGTAGCCGGGGACGACGTTGCTGCCGAGTTCGCGCGTGCCGCCATTGATCGGGATCACATCGGCGAGGATTTTTAGGAGGGTCGATTTGCCGGCCCCGTTGGGGCCGACCAGGACGATGCGCTGGCCGCGCTCGGCGATGAAATTCAGGTCGCGGTAAACGACGTGGTCGCCGTAGGCCTGCTGCACGTGCTCGAGGGTGATGACCTTCAGGCCGGAGCGCGGGGGCTGGGGAAACTTGAAATTCATTTTCCGCAGCTCCTCGGTGGGCTCCTCGACGGCGGCTTCCTTCAGGCGCTCGATTTGTTTCTCCTTCGATTTCGCGCGCGAGGCCATGGAAGCCTTGGCGCCGAAGCGGTCGACGAAAACCTGGAGATGGGCGATCTCGCGCTGCTGGGTCTTGAAGGCGGCGGCCTGTTGGGATTTGCGCGCCTCCTTTTCTTTGAGGAAATTGTCGTAGTTGCCGTGATAGTAATGGAGCGAGCCGGCGCGCAGCTCGAGCATGCCGGTGCAAAGGGCGTTCAGGAACGCGCGATCATGGGAGATGACGACGAGGCCGCCGGGGTAGCGGATCAGGTAGTCCTGAAACCAGAGGAGCGCTTCGAGATCGAGATGGTTGGTGGGCTCGTCGAGGAGGAGGAGCGCGGGCTCGGCGACGAGCAGGCGGGCCAGGTGGGCGCGCATGACCCAGCCGCCGGAGAACGTCTTCGCGATCTTGAGCGCATCGCCTTCCTTGAAGCCGAGGCCGGCGAGAATTTTTTTCGCGCGGGGCTCCAGCGTGTAGTCGATATCGTAATCGTCCTCGTCCGGCTCGAGTTTCTTGCCGCTCGTGGCGATGTGGAGAATGGTCTCTTCGCCGGCGGGGGCGCTCTCCTGCGGCAGATAGCCAAAGTCAGCGCCGCGCTCCCACTCGATGGTCCCGGTGTCGGGTTTCTCCTCGCCGAGGATGAGGCCGAAGAGCGTGGTTTTGCCCGCGCCGTTGGGGCCAATCAGGCCGAGCCGGTCGGTGCGGGCAATGAAGAGCGACACCTCCGAGAAGAGTTCGCGGGTGCCATAGGTCTTGGAAATGTCGGCGATGGTGAGCATCGGAACCGCCCAACACACCGGGCGCGGGGCACGGCGTCAATGGCGGGATTTGGGCCAGGCCGCGCGAGAGGGGAATCGTTTATCATCGATTGGTTGACGAACGATGGATGGGTGGCGCTGGCCGCGGACAGAAGTTTGTCAATTAATGGATGACAAGGCGTGAGACGGCGGGGGCGGCGGGGGCGCTCGGGGGTGGCGAGTGGATTTCACCTAGACTCTGGGATGCTCGGACGCGGTGCCGCCGTCGCGGGACGCGCGCGATCTTTGGCTTTGGCCGCGAGTCCAACCCGCAACCCCCGGCGCACCCGGCGGGAGTGCTACTTGACGACCGCCAGGGCGGCGCAGCCAGCGACGGCGATGACGCCACCGATAATGGCGCGCCGCGTTGGTCGGTCGCCCTCGAGCCAGAAGGCGATTGGGATCGAGAGGAGCGGCGCGGTGGCGGCGATGGGCAGCACGATGCCACTCGGGGTGGTCGCGAGCGCCCACTGATAACAGCCGACACCGGCGACGGGGCCGGCGAGTCCGTTGGCGAGGATCCAGAGCTTGGGGCCGTGACGCCCGGAAAAAATGTCACCGGTCATGTGACTCTTTTTCTGGGGCGGTGGCGGAGTGGTGCGCGGGGCGGGGAGTTGGTTGAGGGTGCGCAGGACGAGGAACCACGCCGCGGTAAAAACGAGGCCGGCGAAAATGCGGTGGTAGGCGGCGTTGAGGCCGAAGGTGGCGTTGTGCGCGGCTTCGCCGGCGGCGTCGGCGACGATTACGCCCTTGCGGCTGACGAGCGCGCCGAACCCCTGGCCGGCGGCCGCCACGAGGCCGAAGAGAAAACCGACCGGCCGCACGCGCACGCGCGGTGGGCTGGACTTGCTGGGCATGATCGCCACCGCGACGCCGGCGAGAATCACGAGACCCCAGAGCACTTGCAGCGCGGTGAGTCGGGTGCCGAGCCAGAGCCACTCGCCAAGCGCGGCGATGGGCGCGGCGAGGCACTGCGTCATCAGCACGGTCAGCCGGGAGCCGAGGAGCGGCAACGCCGCGTAGACGCCGAGGTCGCCCAGCCCCATGCCGATGATGCCGCTGAGCAGAAACCAGCCGGTGCTCGCGCTCGCGAAACCGTGGCCGAAAGTATGGGCGAAGAGCCCAAGCATCGCCGTGGCGACCAACAGCCGGCCGAGGTTGGCCCACACCGCGCCGCTGGCGCGCACGCTGTGGCTGGCGCAGGTAGCGTTGAGGGCGAAGAAAAAGGCGGCGAGGAACGAAGCGAACATCCGGTCGTAAAAGTCAGATAGTCAGTGGGAAGTGTTACAGGCGGCGTATTTTCACCAGTTCTTGGCCCGAGGCGAAGGTTTTTTGGTGGCGTAGGGTTTCAGCGGAGTGGTATTCCTCACCGAACACCCATGAAAACGAAACGCCAGGCGAAGCGCTCCGAAGACATCGATGCCGCGTTGGCGGCGACGAAAGGGCCGGTCTCGCGTTTCATTGCCCGCAACTATCGCCATTTTAATGCCGCCTCGCTGCTCGACGCCGCCAAGGGTTATGAGGCGCATCTCGCCGGCGGTGGCAAGATGCTCGTCACGCTGGCGGGTGCCATGTCCACGGCGGAGCTCGGCATCTCGCTGGCGGAGATGATCCGCCGCGATAAGGTCCATGCGATCGTCTGCACGGGGGCCAATCTCGAGGAGGACGTCTACAACCTCGTCGCCCACGATTACTACGAGCGCGTGCCCCACTACCGCGAGCTCACCAGCCAGGACGAGCAGGCGCTGCTCGACCGGCACATGAACCGCGTGACGGACACCTGCATCCCGGAGCTGGAGGCGATGCGTCGCATCGAGGCGGTCGTGCTGGCGGAGTGGGTCAAGGCGGACCGGGCGGGGGAACGTTACTTCCCGCATGAGTTCATGTATAAGATTCTGCGCGGCGGTAAGCTGAAGCAGAGCTACCAGATCGACCCCAAGAATTCCTGGCTGCTGGCGGCGTGCAAAAAGAACCTGCCGATCATCGTGCCGGGCTGGGAAGACGGGACGCTCGGCAACATGTATGCAGTGCGCTGCGTCACGGGTGAGATCAAGCATGTGCACACCGTGCGCACCGGCATCGAATACATGACGTGGCTCGCGGAGTGGTATACGAAGACGGCGAAGAAGTTCAAGAACGGCGAAGGCTCGATTGGATTTTTCCAGATCGGTGGCGGCATCGCCGGTGATTTCCCGATCTGCGTCGTGCCGATGTTGCGCCAAGATCTGGGGCGGACGGGTGTGCCGCTCTGGGGTTACTTCGCGCAGATCAGTGACTCCACGACGAGCTACGGCAGTTACTCGGGCGCGGTGCCGAACGAGAAAATTACGTGGGGCAAGCTCGCGGGCTCGACGCCAAAGTTTATCGTCGAGAGCGATGCGACGATCGTGGCGCCGTTGATCTTTGCGTGGGTGCTGGGGCAGTGAGCGAGCGCGGGAGGAATCACCGGCCCTAACTGGCATCCCGATCCGGGCCGCGCGAGGTTTCCCACCATGTCGAACCAGCTCGCCGCCGAGAAATCGCCCTACCTGCTCCAACACGCCGCCAACCCGGTGGCATGGATGCCCTGGGGTGAGACGGCGTTTGCCCGGGCGCGGGCCGAGGATAAACCGATTTTTCTGAGCATCGGCTACTCGACGTGCCACTGGTGCCATGTGATGGCGCACGAGTCGTTCGAGAACGCGGACACGGCGGCGATCCTCAACGAGCAGTTCGTGGCGATCAAAGTCGACCGCGAGGAGCGGCCCGATGTGGACCGCGTCTACATGGCTTATGTGCAGGCGATGACCGGCCACGGCGGCTGGCCGCTGAGCGCGTGGTTGACGCCGGAGTTGAAACCGTTTTTCGGCGGCACGTATTTTCCGCCGGAGGACCGGCCGGGGCGGGCGGGGTTTCCGACGTTGCTGCGCGCGATCGCCCGCGGCTGGCGCGACGAGCGCGACAAACTGGTCGCGGAAGGCGAGCGGGCGATCGCCGCGCTGCGGGAGCAGCGCGGAAGCCAGGAGCCAGGAGGCGGGAGACCGGAGAGGGGAGAACCGCCGCTGGCGGTCGCGGGCGGGGCGGCGTTTGAGCGGGGGTTTCAATATTTCGCCGACGCGTTCGATGCGCTACATGGCGGGTTTGGCGGGGCGCCGAAGTTTCCGCGTGCGGCGAATTTGAATTTTCTTTTTCGGGTGGCGGCGATTCAGGGAGCGACCACCGAGGTCGGGAGGGAGGCGATCCGGTATGCCTCGGCGACGTTGCGGGCGATGGCCCGCGGTGGTATCCACGATCATGTGGGCGGTGGGTTTCACCGTTACGCGGTGGATGAGGCGTGGTTTGTGCCGCACTTTGAAAAAATGCTCTACGATCAGGCACAGATCGCGATCAATTGCCTCGAGGCGCGGCAGGCGACCGGCGATGAGCGGTTCGGGTGGATGGCGCGCGATATCTTCGACTACGTGCTCCGTGACCTGACGAGCCCGGCGGGTGGATTTTATACGGCGGAGGATGCGGACAGCGCGCCGCCCGAGGCGGCACGAAGTGACGAGGGCCAGGTGACAAGTGACCAGAAGGGGCACAACGTCGAGGGGGCGTTTTATGTTTGGACGGCGGCGGAGTTGCGGATGGTGCTCGGGGAGGACTTCGGGTTTTTTGCGGCGCATTTTGGCGCGGAGGAAAACGGCAACGTCGCGGGGCAGCTGGATCCGCATGGCGAATTTCGCGGGAAAAACATCCTCGTGCAGCGGCGTTCGCTCCTTGAAACCGCGAAGCAGTTTTCACTCGAACCCGAGCAGGCGAACGAACGGCTGATGGCGGCGTTGGGAAAATTGCGCGCGGTCCGCGGGCTGCGGTCGCGACCGCTGCTCGACGACAAAATCGTGACGGCGAACAATGGGTTGATGATTTCGGCATTCGCGCGTGGGGCGCAGGTGCTCGGAGGTGAGAAAGAGAACGAGAAAGAAGAAAGAGAAAGATTGCTGGGGGCGGCGATCCGCGCGGCGGAGTTTGTGCGGCGCGAACTCCACGAGGCGGAGCGGAGCGTGTTGTTCCGCTGCTGGCGGGAGGGGCGCGGGGCGAACGAGGGGTTCGCGGAGGACTATGCGTTCTTCATCCAAGGGCTGCTGGATCTCTATGAGGCGTCGTTCGAGCGGCGCTGGTTGGAGTGGGCCGGGGCGTTGCAGCGGACGATGGACGAGCGGTTTTGGGACGAGGCGGGCGGCGGGTATTTCAACTCGGCGGCGGACGATACGTCCATCGTGCTGCGGCTGAAGGAGGACTACGATGGGGCGGAGCCCGCGCCCAGCTCGGTGGCGACGTTGAATCTGTTACGGCTGGCGGCGCTGGGGCAGGGCGAGGCATGGCGCGAGCGCGCCGGGCGTTGCTTCGAGGCGTTTCGCGCGCAGTGGTCGCGGGCGCCGCACGCCCTGCCGCAGATGCTGGTCGCGCTGGAGCTGGCGCTCGAGGCGCCGCGGCAGCTCGTGCTCGCGGGCGATCCGGCGACGGCGGATTTTCGCGCGCTCGCGGGGGTGGTGCACGAGCGGCTGGGGCCGCGGCGGGCGCTGCTGGCCGTGACCGATGAGGCCGACCGCGTCTGGTGGGCGGTGCGGGCCCCATGGATGGCCGAGATGCGGGCCCGCGACGGCCACGCGACCGCTTACGTGTGCGAGGAGTATGCGTGCCGGGCGCCGGTGACAGACGTGGCGGAGTTGCGGCGGATACTGGCCGGGAGCTAAGTGTCTTTCGCAGTTGCGCGGGAGGCGCGTTCGACATGACCTTGGATCAATTCACCCGTGAAAATTCTCGCCGTCGAAGATGATCCCGTGGCCCGGGCCGTGTTGCGTCAGGCGTTGCGTCGACTCGGGCATGAGGCGGTCGAGGCCGGCGATGGCGAGGCGGGCTGGGACCGCCTCCAGCAGGAACCGGTGCGCATCGTGGTAAGCGACTGGACCATGCCGCGTGCCGACGGCCTGGATCTCTGCCGCCGCATCCGCGGGCGGGCGGGCGGGGACTACGTTTATTTTATATTGCTCACGGGCCGCGACGCGACGGAGGAAAACCAGCGCGCGGCCGCGGACGCGGGCGTGGACGATTTTCTGACGAAGCCGCTCGATCTGCCTGAGCTCTGGATGCGACTCCGCGTGGCCGAGCGCATTTTGAAATACACGACGCAGGTCCGCCAGCTCGAGGAGCTGCTGCCGATCTGTTCCTACTGCAAAAAAATCCGCGACGACCAAAATTACTGGCAGCAGATGGAGGGCTACATCAGCGAGCGCACGGGCAGCGACTTCAGTCACTCAGTCTGCCCGGACTGCTACACGCGGGTGGTGATGCCGGAGCTCGAAAAAATCAAAGCCGCCGCGGCGGTCCCGACCGTTGAACGAAAGCATTAAGCGCCTCGAAGAAAAAATCGCCCACCTCGAGCACCACGTGACTCAGCAGGACAAGGCGATGCTCGAACTGGCGGACGGGCTCGCGGGTGTGCGGCGCGAATTGCGGGCGCTGCGCGACCGGCTGACCGCCGGCGGCGGGAGTGAGGGCGAGGCCGAGCGGGTCGACGAACGGCCGCCGCACTATTGAGCGGCGGATTAGAACGTGGCGGTGACTTCCTGCTGCTGGCCGGGGTCGAGGGTTTGGGTGCCGAGCGCGGCGCACTCGACGTCGTCGTTCTTGTAGAGTTTGAATTTCACGGGTGCGCTGGCGGCGTTGGTCTCCCAGCGCCACTTGCCGATGGAGACGAACTGGAGTGGCACGCCTTTGTCCCAATTTAGGCCGGGACCCTCGCCCCGGACAAAGAGGCGGTTGCCGATGCCGATGTAGGCGGTGACGAGCAGACGGGTGGCACCGTCGGAGGTTCGGACACGTTCGACGACCTCGGCGGACTGGGCGGCCGGCGTTTCCTTGAGGTCGAGCGTGGGAGTGGGCTCGGTTTCGGGCGCGGGCTTTTTCGGGGCGCGCTTGCGAGCGGGTTTCGGTGCGTCGGTAGCCGTGGACGGTTCGGTGGGGGTGGGCGATGGGGGTGGTGACGATTCGGCGGCAGGCTCCACGAATGGCTCGGCGGTGTGGGGCGCGACGGGGGCAATTTCGGGAATAGCTTCGGCGACAATTGGCGGTGGTTCTTCGGGCGGGGGCGCCGTGGGCGCGGGGGCGTCGGGCGCGGGCGCTGGTTCGGCAGCGGCTTCTTCGATGGCGGGTGTCTCGCGGCGCGGTTTGCGCGGACGCTTCGGCGGGTGCGCGGTGCTCTCGGCCGCCGGGGAGGCGGGCGTGTCGGCCGGGGCGGAGACGGCGGCCGGCGGCGGAGCGACGGCGGCGGGCGCATCGGCCTTGGCGGTGGTGGCGAGGTGGGAGAATTTTGCGTCGAGGGCGGCGGTGGCGCGAGCCTGGGCGTCCGTGATCGATTGGGCGGCGGTGGTGGCGGCTTGGGCGATGGCGGCAGAGGCGGCGGCGAGATGTTTTTGCGCGGAGGTTTCGAGCTTGGCCCACTCGGCGGTCGACTTGGAAATCTTGTCGGAGACCGACTCGAGCCGCTCGCTCTCGGTGGTGCGGAGCGCGACGAGTTCCTTTTCGAGTTCCTCTTTTTCGACGTCGTTCGCGTTGGCGAGCTGGGCTTGAAATTCGGCGATCTTGTCCTGGAGCTTGTGCGGGAGTTGCTCGGCGTGGCGCAGATTTTTTTGCGTGAGCTCGACGATGCCGTGAAGTCCGCTGGCGGCGATGCTGATTTGCTCCGCGGAGGTGGCGACGGTGCGCGCGAGCGCCTCGAGGGCGCGCTGGCGATCGTCGAGCGCTTCGTCCTGCTTGCGGGTGTAGTCGGCGATGAAGGCCCAGGCCGTGATCACGGCGCCGATGACCACGCAGCCCACAATGGCCAAAATGGCGGTGGGGCTGAGCGGACTCGTGCTGTGGCGGGCGATGAACGCGGCGACGCCGATGAGGAGCGCGTCGCTGAAGAGGAAAAACCACTTCGAGAGTTTAGGGGGCTGGTCGGGTAGGGTCATGGAGCGGCGCGTCCGTCAGCGCGAGAGCATCGGCGCGGCGAGCAGGCCGCGGAAAGTTTGTGCGCGGCGCGGGCGCGCGGCTCAAGGACAAACCGGCGGGCCGCCGCGTCTCACGCGCCGAGCGCGGTGCGGTAGCCGGCGACAAATTCCTCGGCGCTCAGCGTGCCGTCGCGATTCGTGTCGTAGCTGGCGAAGCGCCCCGGCGGCAAATAGCCGAGTTCGGTGGGGGAGAGCTGGCGGTCGTGGTTTTCGTCGAGCTGCTCAAACGCCTTGGTGAGTGACTCACGCAGTTCGGACTGCTCGATCCGGCCGTTTTGATTGCGGTCGGTCCAGCCGACCTGCTCCATCACGATGAGCAGTTCGAATTCGACGAAATTAAGGCTGTCGTCGTGGTCGATGTCGGCGATGCGAAAGATGGCCCGGCGCAGCTCCATGAACTCGCCCACGCTCAGGCGGCCGTCGTGGTCCGTATCGGCGCGAAGAAAGGTGTCTTGCGCAATCGTGCTGTCCGCGAGTTCGGCGGCGTCGATGAAGTTGTTGTTATTCTTATCGGCAGCGCGAAAAAGGGCGAAGGACGCCCGATCCCATTCTTCTTCGTTGATCGCGCCGTTGCGGGTGGTGTCGAGCGCGTCGAAGGCGAGCTTGATTTGCGCCGCGGTCGGCAGGGCCCAGGCGACCGGCGCCAGCAGCGCGAGCGCGAAGAGGACGAGCAGAGAGGAGCGGGGGCGAGTCACTCGGGCAGGATCAGGATTTTTGGGAGCTTTTCCAGATCAGATAGGAACGTTGATCGAGCTCGGCGCGTTGGGTTTGCGCGGCGTAGTCGCGGCCCGGCAGACTTTTCTCCAGAACCGGGGCGAAGGCGGTGGTGGCGGCGAGGCCGAGCCTGCCACCGAGCGGGTCGGGGCTGACGGCTTGCAGCGCAGAGACGAGGGCGGCGGTGGCGCGAACGTCGGGCTTCTTCGCCGCGGCCAGCGCAGGCTGGGAGGCGGCGAGAAGACCGGCGAAGGCAAGGAGGACAGAGATGGAGTTGTTTTTCATAGGGTGTCTTTAGGTTTCTCATAGTGTATACACCCTAGATGAAATCCGCATCGGTAACTCTACGCTCTCGATTACGCACAGTCGCTACGTAGCACCACGTAACGACTAAAGCAGGCGCCACGTGGCCCAACACAGCGAACCGAGCAGGCTGATGCGCACCGCGCCCTCAAACGTAAGAATAACGAGGACCCACTTTAGTCCGCTGCCGCGCCGCAAGGAGAACCCGAGGACCGACACCGCCAGCAGGCTGAACCCATGGACTCGCCCCAGCGGAGTGATGAGTAGCAACAACATCCAAAGCCAATAGCCAAGGATTATTGAGCTCCAAAAAAACGCCGTGACCTCACTGAGACCCAGCAGGCGTGGATTGGCCCCGCGAGCGATCTGCTTGATGCCCAGGTAGCGCTCGCTCAGCACGAGCTGGCAAAGCTCGAAGCCGAGGAAGAGCGGGGTGAGCAAGATGAGAGTGGTCACGGGGTGAGAAGAATCGACGGGGAGCCAAAGGCAATCTGTCCCACCACGGCGAACGTTGGCGGAATTGGCTTCACCGAAAAGTCACCACCTGACTCGTGTCGGTCATAAACAGCAGGGTCTCCTGCCGTTGGGGTGGACCGCGATCGCGCACCCGGATGGAATTTATCTGATCGGAAAATATGTCGCGTAACAGGCGATTCGAAAATTTCGCGCCCGCCAACCCGCCGGGCAGCGGGCATTCGACATAGAGCCAGAGATGGAGATCGCCGTCCTTCAACTCCCGGCCGACCCAGCGGAGGTTTTGCCGGGCGCCGTCGCGGATGCAGGCGAGGAGGAGGGCGTCGAACTCGGCGGCGGGCGTTTTATCGAGCGAGATTTTTTTGCCAGCCCGCGCCGTGAGCGCAACCTCGGCGTCGTCGGAAAAGAGGCGGAGCGCGATCTCGAGCTTGCCGGAATCAGCCCGATAGTCGGCCTCGGCGTAGCTGGTGTGAAGCGGATGGGCGGCGGCGGTGGCCACCCCGGCGCACAGGAGAGGCCAGAGGCGACGGGCTGAGGAGGCGACGCGCCAGAGCGTCACGGGGTTTCGGGCTTGGCGGTTTCGACTTTTTTCGCGGCGTCGGTCCGGGCCTTTTTCCCCGCCCCGGCCTTTTGCTCCTGCATGGGGTTCGGCTCCTTCGGTTTGGATTCCGTGGCCGAAAGCGGTGCGGGTTTTTCGGCGAGACCCGGTTTCGCGGCGCCGGCGTCCGGGCCAGCATCGCTGTCGCTGCTTTCAAAGATCTTGGCGGCGGGGGCGCTTTTTTTCGCGGCGGCCTCGGCTTCACGTTTGGCCTCCTGCATCGGGTTGTCCGCGGCGCCGGCCCCGCCCCGGCCGCCGCCGCCGCGCTCCGACTGGAAAAGCTGGAAGCGGCTCTTGGTCGTGCGCCGCGGCCAGAAGTTGTTATCCACCTCAGCATCGGCCGTTTCCTCGTGGGGGTCGAGCTGCATGGATTTGATCTCCTTCGGGGTCATGATGAGTTTTTGCACCTTGGCGCTGTTGAAACGCCAGATCTCGGCGGGGATGCGCAGCTCCTCGGTCGAGCCATCGGTGTAGTCGAGTTTGAGAATGACCGGCATGACGAGGCCGCCGACGTTGCTGATTTCAACGACGTAGAAATTGCGGGCCGTCTTGAGCAACTCGGGTTTCCCCTTGTTGCGCTGGAGGCCCTTGATGAGCTCGTCGTAGCGGCGGCGGTCGGCGGCGGTCACCGCGAATTCATCGTAGTCGTTGTAAAAATCCTTGAGCTCGGGGTAGCGGTCGGTGCGCTTGGGCAGGTCGGCGTTGCGCTGTTGCATCAGCGTGACGGGGCGCTCGTCTTTTTCTTTTTTCAGATTCGGTTTCTCGATGGCGGGGTCGCGGGAATCGAGGGTGAACTGGCGGACGGCGTCGATCGAGAGATCGCAATGGTCATTGGTGTAGAACCACCCGCGCCAGAACCAGTCGAGGTCGACGCCGCTGGCGTCCTCCATCGTGCGGAAAAAATCGGCGGGATAGGGCCGCTTGAAGGCCCAGCGTTTGGCGTAGGTCTTGAACGCATGGTCGAAAAGTTCGCGGCCGAGGACGGTCTCGCGGAGGAGGCCGAGGGCGGCGGTGGGTTTGGCGTAGGCGTTAGAGCCGAGATTGGCGATGGACTCGCTGTTGGTCATGATCGGCACCTGGCCGGCGCTGGTCATGTAGGCGGTGATGCTGCTCGGTTCGGCGCGCCGGGAGGGGAAATCTTTTTCCCAGAGCTGTTCGGCTTGGTTCTGGAGGAAGGTATTGAGGCCCTCGTCCATCCACGTCCATTGACGCTCGTCGGAATTGACGATCATCGGAAAGTAGTTGTGGCCAACCTCGTGGATGATGACGCCGATGAGGCCGGCCTTCGTGGCGCGCGAGTAGGTGCCGTCGTCCTCGGGGCGACCACCGTTGAAGCTGATCATGGGGTATTCCATGCCGCCCGACACGCAGCCGTTGACGGACTGGGCGGCCGGGTAGGGAAACGGAATCGTGCGCGCGGAATAGACATCGAGCGTGTGGATGACGGCGTGGGTGGAAAATTTCGACCAGAGCACCTCGGCCTCCTTCGGGTAAAACGACATCGCCAGCACGCGCGGCCCGTAGCTGCGCGGCTCGCCTTTCGGGCCGGGCTTCGTGAGGTCGGCGGCGGTGACGTGATCGGGCGCGCCCATGGCGTCCCAGATGAACCTACGCGAGGTGGCGAAAGCGAAGTCGCGGACGTTTTCGGCGCGGAAGATCCACGTCTTCTTTCCCGTGGGTTGACCGGCCTCGGCTTTTTTCGCCTCGTCGGGCGTGACGATGAAGACGGGCTTGGCCGCGGTGGCGGCCGACTTGAGCCGCTCGCGTTGCACGGCGGTGAGGACCTGCTCCTGATTTTGCAGCACGCCGGTGCCGGCGACGATATGATCGTCGGGCACGGTGAGGCGCACGAGATAGTCGCCGAACTCGAGGGTGAACTCGCCGGTGCCGAGATACTGTTTGTGCTGCCAGCCCATCGTATCGTTGTAGGCGGCGAGCCGCGGGAACCACTGGGCGATTTCGTAGATGTAGTTTTTATCCTTCGGGAAATATTCCCAACCGCTGCGCAACGAGAGCAGTTTCCCGTCGTTAACCTTGTAGGACCAGGTGAGGGTGAACGTCGTGCTGGCGCCCGGGGCGAGCGGCGCCGGTAGATCGATGCGCATCATGGTCTGCACGATCGTGTGCGGCAGCGGCTGACCGGCGGCATCGGTGACGAAGGCGATGCGCAGGTCGCTGTCGTAGGTTTCCTGCAGGAGCAGCGCCTCAAGGCTGCGCGCGGGAAACGGATCGAGCACGCCGCCGCTCGACGCGGTGAAGGTGGCCTCGGCTGCGGGGGAGGCCCCGCGGGGTGCGGTGCGCGATTGGGTCGCGGTGGCGCGGCGGTCGGAGTTCTTGGAAAAAATATTGGCGTCGAGCTGGAGCCAGAGGTAGGCGAGCGCGTCGGGCGAACGATTGTGATAAGTGATGGTTTCCTTGCCCGTGATGATCTGCGTGGTGTCGTCGAGCTCGGCGTCGATCACGTAGTCGGCGCGCTGCTGCCAGTAACCGCGGCCGGGGGCGCCGGAGGCGGTGCGCTGGTCGTTGGGCGTGGGGAGGAGTTCTTCGAGCTGGCGGAATTTATCCTGCGGCAGCGATTTCGTGGCGTAGGGCTGGGCGGGGAGGCGGCTCGGTTGGAGTAACGCCAGGGTGCCGGTGGCGAAGCAGAGCGCCGCGGCGAGAGGAAGGGTGCGCATGGCGGGTGAGCGAAGCAGATTCGTGACCGGCGCGAGCGGTTTTACACGGGGCGGATGAACCGCGCCGGAAACTCGGCGCGAGGCTACGAGTGCACGGGCGCCACGTAAGGCGCGTGGTCCTGGGCGAACGAGCGGGCGGCGAGCGCGAGGGCGATCAGCGCCAGCGTGGCGGCGATGAAAAACGTGATGCCGGCGAGCCACGCGGGTTGGCCGGGCCGCACCGCCCAGCTGAAACTCCACGTGGCGAGGAGGGGGCCGGGGATGCCCGCGAGGCTGGCGAGGCCGGAATAAATGCCCTGCACGCTGCCCTGCTCGTTGGGCGGGACGTGTTTCGTAATGTAGCTCTGCATCGCCGGGCCCGCGATGCCGGCGAACGAACCGACGAGGATGATATAGTAGACCATCCAACCCTGGGGCGCGAGGCCGTAGAGCACCTGCGCCGTGGCGGAGAGCACGAGGCCGAGAATCACGCCGCGGGTGTCGCCGAGGCGGCCGATGATGCGCTTGGCCAGCCCGGCCTGCACGATGGCCGACATCACGCCGACCAGCATCAGCGAAAACCCGACATGCTGCGTGTCCCAGTGATAGCGGTAATTTGTGTAAAGCGCCCAGATCGAGAACAGCATCATCTGCGCGAGCGTCAGGATGAAGTAGGACTCAGCGAGGCCGAGCACGGCGGGGAAGCGTTTCAGCGCGAGCAGCGCCCCGACGGGATTGGCCCGCTTCCACGAAAACGCGCGGCGATTTTCCGGCGCGAGCGACTCGGGCAGCACGAAGAAGCCGTAGCACCAGTTGAGCGCGGAACAACCGGCCGCGGCCCAGAACGGCAGGCGCAAGTCCACGCTGCCCAGCACGCCGCCGATCAGCGGCCCAATGATAAAGCCGATGCCGAAAGCCGCGCCCAGCAGGCCGAAGCCTTGCGCGCGCTTCTCCGCCGGCGTGACGTCGGCCACATACGCGTTGGCGGTTGCGAGCACACCGGCGGTCAGCCCGCCAACCATGCGGGCGACAAACAGAATCGTGAGACTCGGTGCCAGGGCCATCACGACGAAGTCGAGACTCGAGCCGGCGAGCGCGATCAAAATGACCTTGCGCCGGCCAAACCGATCCGAGAGCGAGCCGAGAATCGGCGAGCCGAAAAACTGCATAAACGCATAGACGCTGACGAGCCAGCCGTAGGCGTGCGAGCCGGCCGAGACGTCGTGGCCGCGAAACTGCTTCACGAGTTCGGGCAGCACGGGAATCAACAGCCCGAAACCGAGCACCGCCAGCACGACCGTGACAAAAATGAAGCCGAGCGCCGGCTTCCGGGCGGGGGTGGACGCACTCATGGCCGGGCATGTTTGCGGGAATGGCGCCGCTGGCGAGCCCGGACGGCTGGGCGGGGCGGACGGCGCGGCGACCGGCGCCCCGCGAGGACCAGCGGCGCCCGAGCGCAAGATCTGCGCCGGTCCGCAGCGATGGGGCGCGTCAGAATTTTCAATTAACGCGGAGCAAACGCCGGGTGATAGGATTAGGCTTAACTCCGGGACACCTCATGAAAACTAAAACTCGATCTCTCCTCACCGCCGGCTGCGCCCTGTGGCTCGCACTCGCGTCCGTTCGAACGGCCGAGCCAGCCCAAGCCGCCGTCGAACGCGTGGGCGTCTATGCTTCCCGCATCGTGCCGTTCGCCCATTTCTGGAGCGAACCGGCGCGCCAGGACCGCGACGCGCTCATCGCGTCTGCGAAGGCGGCCAAGACCGCGGGCGACACCGCGCGCTTCGCCGCGCTCAACGCGCAGCTCGTGGCCGCGCAGAAGCGGGATCACCTGCAGGTCTTCAGCACGGCGCCCGCCGAGGAGGCGATGGTGGCGCTCAAAGATAAGCTGCCGGCGATTCAAAAGGAACTCGGCGTCGTGCGGCTCATCTCGAAATGGGACGTGGCGGCGCTGACGGGCGTCGCCGAGGCGAACCGCCTGGAGGTGACGGATCGTCTCGCGCGCGAATTTGCGCCGGACGAAAAACGCCAGAAAACGATTGAGCAGATGAAAAAGGCCAAGCCGCTGCCGCTGGACGAAGCCAGGAAACTGGCGGACGCGGAGAAGCTGTAGCCCCGCTCAACCCTGCCCGCTTTCACGCCGCCATGGGGCGGCGCTCGTGGGGTTGAAGACGTTGCCGGACGAGCGGAGCGGTGGCGGCCGCTCACCACCGATGCAGATGCGGGCCGAAGGCGGACTCGTAGTAAGGCGAGGTGTGGGTGCCGGGCGGGACGATGGCGTCGATGGCGGCGAGTTCAGTGGCGGAGAATTTCAGGTCAAGCGCGCGGAGGTTGTCCTCGAATTGCTCGAGCGTGCGCGGGCCAGCGATCGGGCTGGTGACGCCGGGTTGATGCAGGACCCACGCGAGCGCGAACTGCGAGAGCGGCACGCCTTTCGCGGCGGCGAGGGCGGAGAGTTTTTCGACGACGCCGAGCGAAGCCTCCGTCCAGCGGGCGGCGTTGATCGGGCTCTGCGAAGTGTCGAAGAAACGCGTGCCGGCGGGACGCGGCTGGCCGGCGCGATATTTGCCAGAGAGGAGCCCGCCGGCGATCGGCGACCACGGGATCGTCGCGATGCCGTAGGTGCGGCACATCGGGAGCAGTTCGCGCTCGATGCGGCGGTCGAGGAGATTGTAGGGCGGCTGCTCGCAGACGAAACGGTTGAGGCCGAGTTCGCGGGCGCACCAGAGCGACTCGACGATCTGCCATGCGCCGAACGTGCTCGTGCCGATGTAGCGGACCTTGCCGGCGCGGACGAGGTCGTCGAGGGCGCGGAGGGTTTCGTCGATCGCGATGTCGGGGCACGGGCGGTGCAGCTGGTAGAGATCGATATAGTCGGTCGAAAGGCGGCGGAGGCTGGCTTCGCATTCGGCGACGAGGTGGCGGCGCGAGAGGCCGCCGGAGTTTGGATCGGTGGCGTCCATCGGGCGGTGGACCTTGGTCGCGAGGATGACGCGGTCGCGCTTGCCGTTGCGTTTGAGGGCGGCACCGGTGACTTCCTCGCTGCGGCCCTCGTTGTAGACATTGGCGGTGTCGAGGACGTTGATCCCGGCGTCGAGCGCGCGGTCGATGATGCGGGCGGAATCCTCGGGCGAAGTTTTTCCGCCGAACATCATGCAACCGAGCGTGAGCGGGGAGACTTTCAGGCCGGTGCGGCCGAAGGGGACGTAGTGCATGAGAATCCGGAAAAAAGAACTGGCCGGCTTCAGTAGCCGACGGCTTTCGCGTCGGCCTTGCGCGGGTCGGCGGCACCGTGGCGGAGGTTGGTTTTCGGATCGATGGAGATGGTTTCGCCGTCGCCTTGGTAGGCGCCCTCGTAACTCGAGCGCTCCTTGAGCGTGTGACCTTTCGCCGTGAGCAAGGCCGCGGTGTCGGCGCTGATTCCTAGCCGCTCGTAGGTCATCACGTCGGGCATCCACTGGTGATGAATGCGCGGGGCCTCGACCGCTTGCGCGGCTGTCAGATGGTGATCGATGACGTTGGAAATGATTTGGAGCACCGTGTTGATGATGGTGGGCCCGCCGGGGCTGCCGGTGATGAGCACGAGCCGGTCGTCCTTGAACACCAACGTGGGAGTCATCGCGGACAGGGGGCGCTTGCCGGGTGCGATGGAGTTGGCGGCGCTTTGCAGGAGGCCGAACATATTCTTCACGCCGACCTTCGCGGTGAAATCGTCCATTTCGTTGTTCATGAGGATGCCGGTGCCGGGAATCGTGACGCCGGAGCCGAAGCCGCCGTTGAGCGTGTAGGTGTTGGCGACGGCGTTGCCGGCGGCATCGATCACGGAGAAGTGCGTCGTCTCCAGCGATTCGGCTGCGAAGAGCGTCCGGTCGGGTGTCGGGTGGAGCGACCGGGACAACGGGCCGAGCCCGGGCTGCACGGCGGAGGAGGGCGTGGCCTTGAGCGGATCGAAGTCCGTCATGCGGCGCTGGAGGTAGCCGCGGTCGAGCAGCCGGTCCACCGGCACGGGGGCGAAATCGGGATCGGCGAGATATTCGGCGCGGTCGCGAAAGGCGCGGCGCATGGCCTCAGTGAAGAGGTGGTATTTGGCGGCGGAGTTGTGACCGAGCGCCGCGACGTCGAACGGCTCGATCATCGCCAGCATTTGCAAGAGAATGATGCCACCCGAGCTCGGCGGCGGCATCGTCACGATCTGGTGGTTCCGGTAGGTGCCGAGGAGGGGAGTGCGCTCGACCGCGCGGTAGGCCTGGAGGTCGGCGAGGGTGATCAGGCCGCCGTGGGTTTTCATCGCGGCGGCGATTTTCTTCGCGGTCTCACCTTCGTAGAATTCGCGCGGGCCTTCTTTTTGGAGGCGCGCGAAGGTGGCGGCGAGGTCCGGCTGGGGCCAGCGGTCGCCGGATTTCCAGAAGGTGCCGTCCCGCTGGTAGACTTTTTTCGACTCGGCAAATTGGGCGAGGTTCTTCGCGCCGCGCAGGCCGGCGGCGGTGGCTTGCGAGACGATGTGCCCCTCGGCGGCGAGGCGGCGCGCGGGCTCGCACACGTCGGCCCAGGAGAGTTTGCCCGAGCCGTATTTCTGGAGCGCCAGCGCAAAGCCCGCGACCGAGCCAGGCACGCCGCTCGCGCGCCAGCCGAGCACGGAGGAGCCGGGGCCGTCGAGGACCTGGCCGTCCGGCCCGAGATACATGTCGCGGGTCGCGGCGGCGGGGGCCGTCTCACGGTAGTCGACGGCGATATCGCGGCCGGCCCGACCTTGGCCTGAACCGCCCTCGGCGAGGTGGATCATCATGAAGCCGCCACCGCCGATGTTGCCGGCCACGGGGTAGACGACGGTGAGGGCGAGGCCGGTGGCGACGGCGGCATCGACGGCGTTACCGCCGCGCTGGAGCATCTCCAGGCCCGCCCGCGAGGCGAGCTCGTGCGCGGAGGTGACCATGCCGTGCTCGGCCTCGACGGCGACGCGTTGGGCGCGCAGCGCCGGGGAGAAGACGAGCGTGACTGAGGCGAGGAAGACGAAGAGCGGGGCGGGAAACCGGGGAGAGCGCATGGTGGGATCGTGGTAGCGTCCCGGGTGGAAACGCAACCCGCGCCGCGCCGCAATATCTGCCATTGGCGCTTGTTTGTCAGCGAATCGCTTTCATTCGCTGTGGGTCCGATACCCCGAAGCTTGCTTCGGCTTGGTTGGACGGACGGGTTTAAGCGCGAATTGCATTATGGTCGGATGAGTTTGCGGCGGTCTTGTCAAATGCCCCGGGGCTTGCCCCGGGGATTTTTACATTCGGGGCCTCATGAACCCACATCAAACCACCCATCCGCGACGCTTCCCGGGCCTGACCGCCGGTGCCGTCGCGTTGCTCGCCCTGTCGGCCCTCGCGCCGCTCTCCGCCCAGACCGCCCCCGCCGCCGCCAAGAAGGCTCCGGAGGAAGTCATCAAGATGGAGGCGTTCGTTTCCACCGGCACGCGCTTCAACAACCGCACGGTCACCGAGTCGCCGGTCCCGATCGATATTGTCTCCAACCTCGACCTCAAGCTCACCGGTCTCACCGAGCCGGCGCAGATTCTCCAGCGGCTTGTCCCCTCGGTGAATTTCCCGCGCACCTCGATTTCCGACGGCACGGACAGCGCACGGCCGCTCACCTTGCGCGGTCTCGCTTCCGACCAGGTCCTCGTGCTCGTCAACGGCAAGCGCCGCCACGCCAGCGCGCTCATCAACGTCAACGGCACGGTAGGCCGCGGTTCCGGCATGGTGGATCTCAACGCCATTCCCGCATCCGCGATCGGCCGCATCGAAGTGCTGCGCGACGGCGCGTCGGCGCAATACGGCTCCGACGCCCTCGCCGGCGTGATCAACATCGTGTTGCGCGACTCGCTCACCGGTGACGTGGATTTCAGCTTTGGGAGCACGGCCGAAGGCGATGGCACGGTCTACAATTTCAACTTCGCCGACGGATTCCGTCTGGGCGACAAGGGCAAGATCAACATCAGCGCCTACCACCGCGATCGTGAAGCCACGGACCGCTCACTGAATGACACGCGCCAGCAATATTTCGGCACGGGCGGCACGCCGACCGCCGCCAATCCCCAGGGTCTCGTCGCCATCTCCGGTAACTATGGTTCTGGCACCGGCGCTTCTGCGGCAGGTGGCACGCTCGATTCACGCGAAGCCTCGATTAACCGCAACACTCATCGGCAGGGCGACAGTGCCACGAAGGACACCGGTTTCATGATCAACGGCGAAACCCCGTTGGGCTCCAGCGGCGCCACGCTGTATGGCTTCGGCGGCTATAACGACCGCAAGGTTGTATCCTACGGTTTCTACCGGCGGGCGGGCCAGGACGGCAACATCCGCGCGATTTTTCCGCACGGTTTTCTCCCCACCTTTAACAACAAGGTGAAAGACGGCTCGATGGGCGGCGGCGTCAAAGGCACCGCTGGCGACTGGGGCTACGACGCCAGCGCCGTCTATGGGTTGAACTCGTTTGAGTTCAACGTCGTCAACTCCGTCAACGTATCCCTGGGGGCGGCGAGCCCCACCCGGTTCTACGCGGGCACGCTCAAGCTCGGCCAGTT
The DNA here is from genome assembly GCA_009695305.1 of Opitutus sp. Classification (GTDB taxonomy): domain Bacteria; phylum Verrucomicrobiota; class Verrucomicrobiia; order Opitutales; family Opitutaceae; genus SIBG01. The sequence goes on from SIBG01000006.1 coordinate 73,394, forward strand.
CACGGGAAATCTCGACTTCAACCGCTCGTTCAAGATGGACCTCGCGCAGCCGGTGAAGGTCGCGGCGGGTCTCGAATTCCGGAACGAAAATTACAAGATCGAAGCCGGTGAATTGAGCTCCTACGTCGATGGCCGGGTGGCCATCCTCGACGGCCCAGCGGCCGGCGGCCGCGCGGCGGCCGGATCGCAGGTGTTCGCGGGCTTCCGTCCGTCCGACGCCACCGATACGAGCCGCCGGTCGTTCGCCGTGTATGTGGACGCCGAAAACCAAATTGCCGAGCCCCTCACCGTCTCCGCGGCGATCCGTTACGAGGACTTCAGCGACTTTGGCACCACCACCAACTTCAAGGTGAGCGGCCGCCTGAAGCTTCCCGCCGGCTTCGCTCTGCGCGGCTCGGTGAGCACCGGCTTCCGCGTCCCGAGTCTCGGGCAGCAATACTTCACCTCGACGGCCACCAACTTCATCACCGTGGGCGGCGTGCTCACCCCGGTTGATATCCGCACTTTGCCGGTAAATACGTCCGCAGCCCGTGCGCTGGGCGCAACTCCGCTGAAGGCCGAAAAGTCCAACAACTATGGCTTCGGTCTCACCTACGCGAATGGCGATGCGTTCTCCGCCTCGGTCGACTACTACCAGATCAAGATCGACGACCGCATCGTGCTCTCGGCGCAATGGACCGACGCCGCGGTCGTCCAGTTCTTCGAGAACCAGGGTCTGCCTGGCGTGGGCGGTGGCCGCTACTTCACCAACGCTGTCGACACCAAGACCGAGGGCGTCGATTTCAATGCGCGCTATTTGGTGCGGCTGAAGGAACTCGGCAAGGTGACCCTCACCGGCAGCTACAACATCAACACGACCAAAGTCGCCGGCAGTCGCTTTGGTCTTCAATCCGATCGCACGGTGCTGGCCAACTCGACCCTGCGGCAGTTCACCGGCAATCCGCTCTTCGATATTATCGAGCGGGTCCGGATGGAAAAGGGCCAGCCGCGCGACAGCATCCAGCTTGGTGCGCTTTGGGAGGTGAAAAAATTTAACGCCCGGATTGGTGCCACCCGCTTCGGCGAGGTTTCGGTCGGTCAGGTTGGCGCGCAGGGTTGGGACTACAACCGCATCCTCTACCTTGCGCCCGGTTACAACGTGACCCTCGCGCCGGCCTATGGCACGGTGGGCCGCGGCACCGGCACCACCCCGGGCGCGTTCTCCCCGGCGGTGGACGCGCTGGGCCGGCCCAACTCTGCGATCATTCAGGCTTTCCCGGCCACCTGGATCGGCGACGTCGAACTCGGCTACGAAATCGTCTCAGGCTGCCGCCTCGCGTTCGGCATGCAAAACGTTTTCGACAAGTATCCTCAGGAACAAATCCGCTCCAAGGTTCCCGTCGCGGGCACCGTGGCCACCGGCTCCAACAACGGCCAGGGGGCGGACAACATTGGCATCTTCCGCTACAGCGCCAACGGTGGCGCGCCGATGGGCATCAACGGCCGCTATTCCTACGTGAAGCTCAGTTACAAATTCTGAGCGGGACTCGCCCCTTTCCCTGCGCGTCCGAGCAGGGCGACCAGCGCGGAGCCGAAAGGCTCCGCGCTTTTTTGTTTGTAGCGGCGGTGCGGGTCCGCCGATTTATGAGCCCGCGGCTCAGACCGCCACAATACCATGACTCTCTCCGTCGGGTGCACGCTAGGCTACCAGGTTCTCGCCGCGCCCACCGCCGCCTTCACCTTCAACGTCCTCGCCAACTCCGATGCGCAGCAGCGCGTGGTCCGCGAAGAAATTGTCTGCACCCCGCCGGTCCCGACGGAAATCGTCGAGGGGGCGAAAGGCGGCCGCGTCTTGCGCGGTGAGGTGCCCACCGGGGCATTTGAGTTTCGCTACCGCGCCGATGTCGAGGTCAGCCGCCCGGCGCTGCCGGCCGTGGTCAAAGCCGACAATCCGGGCCGGCTCCCACTGTCGATCCTGACCTACACGCTGCCGAGCCGTTACTGTGAGAGCGACCGGTTTTCCCAGATCGCGTGGGAACTCTTCGGCAAGACCGTGGACCGCGGCGAGCAGGTCCGCGCGGTCTGCGCGTGGATCGATGGCAACCTCGCCTATGCGCCGGGGCGACCGACTCGCGCACCTCGGCGTGGGACGTGTGGCTGGGACGCCAGGGCGTATGCCGCGACTACACGCACCTCGCGATCTCGTTTTGCCGCGCGCTCTCGATTCCAGCGCGCTATGTCGGCGGTTACGCGGTGGGACTGGAGCCGATGGATTTTCACGCGTGTTTTGAGGCGTGGCTCGGCGGGGAGTGGCGGCTCTTCGATCCGACGGACCACATCGTGCCGGAAAATATCGCGGTGATCTCGCGCGGCCGCGATGCGACGAGCGCCGCGCTCACGACGATCTTCGGCCGGGTCACCCCCGCGCCGGTGAAGGTGACGTGCGTGGTGGCGGCGGCATCGATATCGTAGGGCGTCTGTCTTGCAGACGCCGCGGCAGCATCAACAGCGTCAGCGAGACTGACGCCCTACGTTTCACTCCGCCGGCGTGATGCGCGCGATGCGCTCGCGGAAGAGCACATACAACGCGCCATCCGGCCCGCCGATGACGTGGCGGATGCGGTTGCTGTCGGTCTCGCCCTTGAAGATTATTTCCTGACTCACGAGCTTGTTGCCGTTGATTTCGAGCCGGCGCAGCTCCTTTGCCGCGAGCGAGGCGACGAAGAGATGGTTTTTCCACTTCGGGAAAAGATCGCCCGAATAGAAACTGGCCCCGCACGGCGCGATCGACGGCAGCCAATACGTGATGGGTTGCTCCATGCCTTCCTTCGCGGTGCCTTCGCTGCCGGGCATCGGCGTGCCCGGGTAATCCATGCCCCAGGTAATCACCGGCCAGCCGTAATTGCGGCCGGGCAGGACGAGATTCGCTTCGTCGCCACCGCGCGGCCCATGCTCGAGATCGTAAAGATCACCGGTGACCGGATGCATCGCGAGGCCCTGCGGGTTGCGGTGGCCGTAGCTCCAGATCGAAGGGAGGGCTTTGTTGTCCTTGGCGAACGGGTTGTCCTCGGGCACCCGGCCATCGTCCATGAGCCGGTGCACCTTGCCCATCACGACGCCGAGGTTCTGGGCGTTCGCCCCGTTGCCGCGTTCGCCAATGGTGAGGAAAAGATGGCCCTTGCCGTCGAAGACGATGCGGCCGCCGAAATGGTTGGGCCCGGTGGGATACATGTCCACGGGCGCCTGGAAAATCGTCTGTTGATCCACGAGCGCGTTGCCGCGGATTTTTCCACGGATGACGCGCGTGAGGCTTACCTGCTTGCCGTCGCGGGTCTGTGGATCGCTGAAGGCGAAATAAAGCCAGCCGTTTTTCGCGTAGTCGGGATGCGGCACGACGTCGAGCAGCCCGGCTTGGCCGGCCGTGTCGACCGCCGGCAAACCGATCAGCGGGCGCGCGGCGCGCTTCCCGCTATCGATCAGATAGGCGTAGCCCAGCTTTTCGGTCACGATCGCCTTGTCGGCGGTGAGGAACGCGAGTGACCACGGCTCGATCAGATCGCCGACCCACGTGTTGACCTGAAAATTGTGGAGCTCGCCTTTTCCCGTGAACGAATCGGGCAGCTTCTCGATTTTGATCTGGCCGCGCTTGAAGAGAAACTGCTGCTCGCGGATGTAGATCACCATCGAGCGGATATCCTTGTCGGTGAGCGCGCCGCTCCACGGGGGCATTTCCTTTTCAGGGTAGCCGGTCTTGATGCTCTTCGCGATGCTCTCGTCGTCGCCGCCGTGCAGCCATTCGTCTTTGAGCAGCGACGGCACCTTGTTGTTGGCGGGCGTCATGCCGCCCTCGAGTTTCGGGCCGTGGCAGTTGGCGCAGTTTTGGGCGAAGAATTCGTTGATCTTGCCCGTGGTTCGCACGTTTTGGGCGAGGGCCAGCGAGAACGGCGCGAGGGCCGCCGTGAAGTAAAGGAGGGAGGTGGGGCGCATGGGAGTGGTGGGAGGAAAACGGTCGTCGCGCGAGACGCAACGTCGGGATAAAAGATTCTGCGCTAGCTTTACGACGGCCACGGCGAGCCAGGCGGGCCGAAGCGCGTGCCGGGTGGGAAAGGCAGATCGAAATATTGTGCGAGGACGGCGAGGAGTTCGTCGGGCGTGGCGAGTTCTCTTTTCTCGGCGCGGCCGTCGATGTGGCGGATGGTGAATTCGCGATTGAGCACGGCGTAGCGGCAGCCATCGCCGGCGCGGGCGAGCGTGAGGTTTTGGTGGAAACGCGACGATGGATGCGTGCTCGTGAACCAGTTGCCGAGTTCGCAATCGATGGCCGGCGCCTCGTCGAGGGTGAATTGATAGACGTCGCCCCACGCCTCGCCGAGGCGCGCCTGGTGGACGATCAATGATCCGTGTTGCACCAGCCGGCGCGGCTCGACCGCCACGACCTGCTCGCGATCGAACTCGAAGGTGAGCGGCGTGAAGAGCGACATGCTCCCGAAGCCGACGTCCGCGATCCAGCGGCCATGGTCGCCGGCGACGAGCAGGACGAGGTGCGTGAGCGGTGTGGCGACCTCGGCGGGCACCTGCCAGCGCACGCGTGCCATGTGGAGCGTGACGCGAAACCCGAGCGCGCGCAGCGCGGCGGCGAGGAGGGTGTTTTGCTCGAAGCAGTAGCCGCCGCGTTTTTGGTGGACGAGTTTTTGCTCGACGCTGGCGAGGTCGATGCGGATGCCGCGGCCGAGGAGCACGTCGAGATTTTCGTAAGGAATCGCGCGCGCGTGGCGGAGGTGGATTTCGTGCAGCACGTCTGGCGTGGCCGTGCGCGGCCCATTGTAGCCGAGGCGGGCGAAGTAGGCGGCGAGGTCGAGAGCGGGCTCGGGCATGGGGAACGCGTCGGTGGTGGGGCGCCGGTGGATGTCGAAGATGCAGGTAGCGCACTTATTCTAGGCGCCGCCCAGACGTGCGCAGGCAAGATCGAATCAAGCCGAATGGACCAGCGATCTCGGCGCGGGCATCAGGTTAGCAGGCGATTCCCGCCGCCTTGGCGCGACGCAGGGCGGCGTCGAGTGCGGCGCCGGTCGGGATGTTGTCCGACGTTGGCGGCTGCGGCGTCCATTCGCCGCGCTTCGCCTGTGCTTCGGCGCGCGCGACCAGTTCGTCGATGGATCGCGGCGGGAATTGCGCGAACATCCACGCGGCGAGCTGGCGCCGCTCGCCTTCCGGCAGCTGGCTGACTTCGCGTTGGATTTGTTCGACGCTCATCGGCTCCCACGCTACGTGCCGGCTTCGGGCGGTCAACTCTTGGAATTGCTCTCGTGATCGTCGCGGCGTTTGGCCGGCCACACTTCCGCCGTTACGCAGCTTCAGTTCCAGGGTTCCACCTGAGGCAAATCTAGACTCGGCGCGATTTACGGGACGGCGAGGGCGGCGGCGACGGTGGCGTCGAGTTCAGCGGGCTTCGTCACGAGCGCCGTGACGTTGCCGTGGCGATCAATCACGCAGATGGGTGCGATGGCGCGCGCGCCGTAGTAGGCCTCGAAGATTTCACCGTGCGTGCCCCGACCGTCGTAGAACTGGGGCCAGGTGAGTTTATGGGACTTGATGAAATCGACGACCTTTTGCCGTTGGTCCGCTGAGTTTCGGCACAGGCCGATGATTTCCATTCCGCCGGTGTGATATTTTTCGTAGGCAGCGTGCAATGGCTTGAGCGCGCTCGGCCCGGTGTCGGTGGACCAGGCGTGCACTACCACCACCTTGCCGGCGAAGTCGGCGTTGGTCACCGGCCGTCCGCTGAGCACATCGGTGCCGGCGAAGGCCGGGGCGGGCGCGCCCACGGTGGCGCGGAGCCGGTTCAACTCGGCGGCGTGCTCGCGAGCAGCCGTCTGCTTGGCGAAGGCGGCGGCCTGCCGCTGCAACGCCTCGGGAGTGGCAGGTTCCCAGCGGGACCATACCTCAGTTGAGATGAGGGTCGGCACCACCAGCAAAACTCCGCCGACGGCGTGACTCGTGTTGTGGACGTAGAGCCGGCCGTCATCCGCGCGCCAGAATCGCAGGTTCATTGTGGCGTGGAGGGCGGCGAGGGCTTTTCCACGCGTGATGGAAAAGCCACCATGCAGTGCGGTGATCCCCCGAAATCCGGGCCACTTGCGAGGTTAGTCTGCGGCCCTAGAAGGAGCCCAGACCATGAAAGGAAAACACCACGCGACGGAGCAAAAGATCCGCATTTTGCGGGAAGCCGATGGCGGCAAGAGCATCGTGGAAGTGT
>SIBG01000007.1 GCA_009695305.1 Opitutus sp.
AGCTGGGGCTGGTGGTCGTAGATGTTGACGGCTTTGTTTTTCGCGACGGCTTCGGCGGCGCGGGCCTGCGCTTCGCGGTTGCCGCGGCCACCGGTGTCGATGGCTTTCGGGGTGTAGGCGGTGGCGAGGACGTGGGCTTCGGGCGCGAGATCCATGTCGTAGTAGATCTCGTCGTTCATCTGCCAGTTGGAGGCGTGGCGGGTGATGGGATGCTCGCGGTCGATGAAGTAGAGGTGCATCGGGGCCTCGAGGAACTTGGTCGTGCCCTGGCGCCACGAGCCGCCGATGATGGTTTTATACCAATCGGTGTCCTTCGCGACGGCGGCGGCGTGGATCACGACGAGGCCGCCGCCGCGGGCAAGGTAGGTATTGAGATTGGCGCGGTCGGGTTCGGCGATGTTGCCGGCTTCTTGGGCGTGGAGGACGAGGACGTCGGTGGCGGCGAGTTGTTCAGCGGTGGGAAACGTGTTGCCGCCGGAGGCGACGGCGCCGCGGGAATTGAGAAGCGGGACCCACTCGGCGAGAAAGCGTGGGTGGTCGTGGGCGCCGGGGCCGTGGGATTTTGGGCCGGAGCGGATGAAGACGCGGAGCGGGGCGTCGGCAGCGGAGAGCGCGGTGGTGAGCGCGACGGCGAGGAGGGTGACGAGGGAGAGGAGGCGTTTCATTTTAGGATGGGGAATCTTGAAAACTGAAAATCGGGCATCTGAAATCTGAAGATTTCGGACTCCGGGAATCGAAAATTGTTAGATGACCGATGACCGATGACCGATTTCAAGATTTCTGTTTTTTGATCAAAGACGAGTGCGGCAGGGAGTGAGATGGTCGCGGAGGCTGGCCCAGGGTTCTTGGGTGGAGACGTCCTGGGGATCGGCGATGGCGGCGAGGGCGTCGGGAAGTTTCGCGGGGGAGAGCATCGCGAGGAAGACGAGCGGCTCGGCGTGGGGGTTGTAGGTGGCGTGGATGGTGCCGGCCGGAATGTGCGCCATTTCGCCGGCGCTGAGGATGCGATACTCGTTGCCCACCCATTGTTCGGCGCGGCCGTAGAGCACGTAGATGATTTCTTCGCGGTGCGGGTGATAGTGAAACGGGTGGCAGTGCAGTGGGTCCATGTTGGCGCGCACGAGGAGGAGTTTCTCGGCGGCGACGAGGTCGGGGCGGCAAAGCCATTCGTTGTTGGTCCACGCGTTGGGTTCGCGGAGGGCGTCGGCGATTTGGACGAAGCGGCGGTCGGCGGGATTCATGGAAAGGGGCGAGAGGGGAAGATTTCGGAGGCGGAGCTAGTTGAGGTGGACGGGTTGGGTGAAGGCGCCGTTGGCGGCGATGTCCCAAACTTCAAGGCGGACCCAGCGCCAGTTTTTCGCGGGGAGGGTTTCGTCGAGCAGCTGCGTGCCGTAGGATTTCGTGGTGCTGAGATCGATGCGCTGACGGTGGATGTGCACGCCGTCGCCGGCGACGATTTCGGCGAAGGCCAACGGGAAGGTCCAATCGAGTTGGGCGCGGACGCGGACGGTGGCGGCTGGGTTGCGCGGGGCGGGCAAGGCGGAGCCGGCACCGTTGACGGAAAAATTCGTGAAGAGGATTTCACCGGTGGTGACAAAGAAGTCGCCGCGGCGGAGGACGTCGAGGACGGGCTGCCAGCCGTCGGTGAAGCGCGGGAGGCGGTCGAGCTTCACGTAGTTGATGTTCATCGCGCCATAGAGCTCGTAGTCGGGCTCGATCTTGAAGACGTCGACTTCGCCGAGGACTTGTTTGGGCGCGCCCCAGTTGTTCATGTCGTCGAACAGATCGAGCACGCGCCAGCCGAGGGTGGGGCGGGAGTAGTCGGCGGGCATGGCTTTCCAGGCGGCGCCGAGGAAGTGGGGCGAGTTGAAGAAGGGCTCGTGCCGATACGCGTCGGGAAAACCGATGGACGATTTGATGCGGGCGTGGGCGGTCCACATGAGGCCGTTTTCGCGCTCCATGAGGGTGAGGATATCGGCGGGGCTACCGACGCGGTAGATGGTTTCGCCGGCGGGCGTTTTTTCCTCGAAGGGCTCGTTGGGGCCGCGGTGGAGAATCCAGTTTACGGGGCGCGGAAAGAAACTGATCCAGTGGCCGCCGAGGTGGACGTTGGGCTCTTCGCCGGGGAGGAGGAGGAAGTCTTCGTCGGAGAGGCGGGCGCATTCGGCGTGCAGCGTGCGGAGCTGGGCGAGGCGCGGTGCGGCGGCGAGTTTCGGGGTCTGGCCGTTGTGAAATTCGGCGAGGTGGACGATGTCGACGCCGCTGCCGCGGAGGGCGCGGACGAAGCCGGGTGTGCGGAGGTCGGCGGGAATTTCGGTGGTGTTGTCGGCGGCGGCCTGGGCTTTGAGGAGTGTGAGGGTGTGTTCGACGTGGAAGTGGCTGGTGAAGGTTTTGTAGCCGGGGAGGGCGACGTAGTGATCGTCGTGCGTGAGGCGTTTGACGGCGGCGAGCGCGGCGGGGGCGGCGTCGCTCACGAGATAGAAAACACCGAGGCGCTGGTCGGTGCCGGGAGGGGCGTTGACCCACGGAACGAAGCGTTTGTCGCCGTCGGGCGGCTGGCGAACGCCGAAACCGTCACCGGGGGCGAGTTGATCTCGGCCGGCCCACGTGAAACCGAAGTTATCGGCGAAATCGAGGGGGTAGAGAAAACGGTGCGGCGCGGGAAACGCAGCGATGGCACCGGTGGCGGTTTCGGCGATGACCACGCGGTGTTTGACGGGGAGGGGCGTGGGCAAGGAGGTTGCGGAGGCAGAGGCGGAGCCGGCCGGTGCGGGTGTGGGCGCGGGCGCGGGCGCGGGCGCGAGGTCGGCGTGCGTGAGCGCCCCGGTTTTGGGGTCGACCCACGTGTAGCGCGTGATTTGGCCGGGGGCGGAGACGAGGCCGGTGTCGTAGAGGAGGGCGCGGCTGTTTTCCGCGGTGTGCAGGACGGTCTCGGCCTGGAAGAATGCGCTGCCGGAGTAGAACGTGAAGACGAGTTGACCGGAGAAGGCGCCTGCGCGCACGCCGGTGAGGGTGAGTTGCGCGCGCGTTGTGGTGGAGGTCGCGGTCGCGGCGGTGAGCGCGCGCTTCACGGGGAAACGTTGCGAGGGGCGCGTGTTGACCTTGTCGAAGAAAACCATCCAGCCGTTGCGCGCGAGGTCGCGTTGGCCGACGGTGATCGTGGTGGTGGGCTCGAGGTCGTGGCCGACGAGTCGGGGCGAGGCGTCGCGGCGGGCGCGGGTGGCCAGGGACGCGATGAGCGGATGCTCGGGCGCGAGATCAAAGGTCGCGATGGCGGTGGAGGCGGAGGCGCCGACGGGCCACTCGATCGTGACGGTGGAGCCGGCGGTCGTGACGCGGATTTCGCTCAAAGGCGCGAGCGCACCCACATCGACGACCGGCGCGGAGGCGGCGGCGAGGACGCGGGCGAGCGCGAGTGTCGCAAGGGCGGAAATCAGCGCGAGGTGGCGCATCGGGTGGAGCGGGGGAACGGAAAGGGCGGGTCAAAGACCCGGCCCTACTTTGCGGCGGGTTTGCGTTTCAGGGATTTGAATTTGCGGGTGAGGTTCGTGAGGGATTCTTCGACGCCCATGCGTTCGAGGCTGCTGGCGCCGACGAAGCCGTCGCAGGTGGTGGCGGAGATGACGCGGTGGGCGTCTTCCGGGGTGTTGATCGGACCGCCGTGACACAGGAAGAAGATGTCTTTCCGGATGGTGGAGGCGGCATCGATGATGTCCTGCGTAGTCTTGATGGTGTGGTCCCAACTGACGACGGCATTCTTGACGCCGATGCTGCCGCCGACGGTCGTGCCAACGTGGGCGATGATGGCGTCGGCGCCGGCTTTGGCCATCTCGATGGCTTCCTCGGGACAGCCGACATAAACAACCGAGAACAAATCCATGCGACGCGCGAGGGCGACCATCTCGTATTCTTTTTTCACGCTCATGCCGGTTTCCTCGAGGACGCCGCGGAAATGGCCGTCGACGATGGTGTGCGTGGGAAAATTGTTCACGCCCGAGAAACCCATTTCTTTGACCTGACCGAGCCAGTGCCACATGCGGCGGCGCGGATCGGTGGCGTGGACGCCGCAGATGACGGGACATTCCTCGACGACGGGGAGCACCTCGTATTCGCCGATCTCCATGGCGATGGCGTTGGCGTCGCCGTAGGCCATCATGCCGGCGGTGGAGCCATGGCCCATCATGCGAAAGCGGCCGCTGTTGTAGATAATGATGAGATCGGCCCCACCCTTCTCGATGAACTTCGCGCTGATGCCGGTGCCGGCGCCAGCAGCGATGATGGCGTCGCCTTTCGCGAGCGTGGCGTCGAGGCGGGCGCGCACTTCTTCGCGCGTGTAGGGGTTTCCTTTTCCGGTCCAAGGGTTGGGCATGGGGAGGGTGTTGAGCGTTGAGGGCTGAGAGTTGAGAGACGGAGAGGGAGGGAAGGACCAAGGTTCAAGGTCCAAGGACCAAGCGTTGGAGCGGGATTAGGGAATGACTAATGTCTAATGACTAAGGGGCGGATGAGGCGGCGGGAAGGGTGGAGTTCACACATTGAGGTGACGATTTTCCACCTCGTTTTTCTCGTGCGTCGGGCCCGGACCCGGGTCTTCAATGGGCGGCCGTGGCCACCCGCGCGTCTCAACACCCCTTTAAGGAAACGACCATCGACGGACCGCGCACGCGGCGATGGTCACTTGACACGAAGCAATGCCCGGAGCTGGCGGTGCATCACATCTCCTGGCTCGGCATCGACACGGTGCATGCACCCTACCGCCGGGTGCGGCTCGCACCTTCCGGCAGTTTTTTTCTGGCGTGCCAGGAGGGCGAGGGGCGAATGCTCCTGGAAGGCCGCTGGGAACGCGTGACGGCTGGTTCGCTTTGCCTCGCGCCGCCACGCGTGCTCAACGCCTTTCACGCGGTGCCAGGGAAGAGCTGGACCTTTGGCTGGGTGCGCTACGAGGAGGCGGCGTGGGCGCGCCCCCTCGTCGGCGCCAATTCCCCGCTGCGGCTCAGGCAGGGCACGGAGGAGCTGGGGCGCGCGCTGGCGGGTTTGCGCGCGGAGTGGCTGGGCGAGCGCGACGCCGCGATGGTGCGGCATTGGGTGAGCCTGGTGCAGGGGTTCACGCACCGGTTCGCGCGACCCTGGCGCACGGGCGCGCGGGTGGCCAAACTGTGGGAGACCGTCGCGCGCGATCTCACGAAGGATTGGAAGCTCAGCACGCTCGCCGCGGAGTGTTCGCTCAGCACCGAACACCTGCGCCGACTTTGCCGCCGCGAGCTGGGCCGCACGCCGATCGAGCACGTGACCTACATGCGAATCCAGCGCGCGCAGGAACTGCTCGAGCGCACGGGCGAAAAACTCGAAGCCCTCGCGCCGCGCGTCGGCTACCGCAGCGCCGTGGTGTTTTCGCGAGCGTTTGTGCGTTGTGTGGGAATGACCCCGTCGCAATACCGCGAGCATCACGGGGCCTGAGGGGCGCGCGCCGGGCCCGCCGCGAGGCCGCGGTTTGGATATTCGTCGGACGAATGTGTGAGCCACGGCCTTGCGCCTGCAGGTTTTCGGCGTTGGCTGTCCGCCGATCCCAAACGCCGCTGCCGACCCGCGAGCGTGTTTCCCCCACAGAACCCGAACCCACCATGAACCTGCACGCCTGCCGTTTCACTCTCGCCGCCTTCGCCGCGGCCGTTTGCTTTTCACCCCGCGCGCTGCGGGCGCAAGCCGCTCCGGCGCCTTCGCCCAATCGCACCTCGCCGGCGGCCGCGGCTGACACCGCGACGAGCGGCCAAGTGGTCGAGCTGTCGCCCTTCGTGATCGCGGCCGGCGACGAGGCCGGATGGGTCGCCACGCAGACGCTCGGCGGCTCGCGCATGAAGACCGACTTCAAAGACCTCGCGCAACCGATGGAAGTCCTGACGATGGATTTCATGCGCGACCTCGGCGTGAACAGCTTCGAGCAGGCGCTCATCTACTCGACCAACATCGAAGGCCCCGCCGAGATCGTCGACGGCGACGGGACAGGCTTCGGTGTTTTTCAGCCTCGCAACAACACGCGCGTCCGCGGGCTCACCGGCGCCACGCTCTCGCGTAACTTCTTTGAGGCCGGGATGCCGACCGACAACTATAACCTCGATCGCGTCACGATCGCGCGCGGCCCCAACGCCATCCTCTTCGGCCTCGGTTCGCCCTCGGGCATCGTCGACGTCTCGCTCCAGCGCGCGAGCCTCCGCCGCCGCTCGGCCGCGACGGAGCTGCAATACAACTCCGAGGATTCCCGCCGCGCCTCGCTCAATTTCAACCAACCGCTCCTGAAGGAAAAGCTCGGCGTGCGTGTCGCCTGGATGTCCGAGGAGAGCGTCACGAGCATCAAGCCCAACCTCGACCGCCAGGACCGCTACTACGGCGCGATCACCGCGCAGCCGTTCAAGCACACGACGATTTCAGTGCATGGCGAGAAGGTGGAGCGCTTTAGCAACCGCGCCCCACGCATCACGCCGGTCGACGCGATCTCGCTCTGGGAAAACGCCTCGCGCGTCGCCGGCAGCCTCTATGCGGCAGACAAGCCGCTCTTCGACAACCGCGTCACCGGTTCCTCCAATCCCGGCAATCTCACCGTGGGCGGTCTCGGCAACCACCCGGTCTTCGCGCGACAAGGCAACCCCGCCGTCTGGCTCTACGGCGCCGGCGCGCTCAACGGCGATTTCCGCGGCTGGAACAACGCCGTCGAGTCCCGCGAGCCGCAGAACATCCCCGGCACGCTCAACCCCTACAACTCGCTCGATCGCCAGTCATTCACGTTGGCGGACGAGCACGTGACGCCATTTCGCACCAATCTCTATGGCATGAGCCGCGGCCAGCAGCTGAACTCGGATCTGTTCAACGTCTTCATCGAGCAGCGCCTCGCGCGCGATCTGCATCTCGAGCTCGCCTACAACAACGAGGACCTTGACGAGCGCACCGCCGATTCCGGCTTCGGGCCCAATACCCTCAAGGTCGACGCCAACCGCTGGATGCCTGACGGCGTCACGACCAATCCCAACGCCGGCCGCTATTACATCCAGAGCCGCGCGACCGGCAGCGAGATTTGGGAAAACCGCAAAGACTGGCGCGCCACGCTCTCCTACGAGTTCGACTTCGGTCGTCAGTTCGCCTCCAACCGCGTTCTAAAGTGGTTCGGCCGCAACCGTGTCGCCGTTCTTGCCTCCGGCGCCGAATCCTCCAGCCGCCGCCAACAGCTCCAACGCGGCATCCTCGAGCAGACGCCCACCGTCACCGGCGTCACCTATCCCACCGGTTCCTTCGGCAGCCCGACCGGCACCGGCACGCAGCTTTGGGCCAGCAACGGCGCGCGCGATTTCCACACGCGCTTCTATCTTAACGGGCCCCAGGGAAACTCCGCCTTCCAGCCCTTTGACGGCCTCTACAACACGTGGAAATTCACCGACAGCGCGGGTCGCCCGATGGGCGCCTATCTCTTCGATTCGCCCTACGTGAACAGCCAAGGCTGGAAACTTCTCCGCACCGGCTCGGGTCCCGAGGGCACCCTCACGGAGAACGCGACCCAGATGTTCGCGTGGCAAGACTACCTGCTGAAAGACCGTCTCGTGCTCCTCTTCGGCTACCGCAAGGACACCGCGAAGAGCGCCACCATCGATCCGAAATATCAGGTGCGCGACTGGAGCGGTCTTTATCCCACTGTCGCGGTGGCGGAATTCGGCGCGTATGGCGCGAGCCAGTCCGGCATCACGCGCACGTATGGCGCGGTCTTTCACGTCACCAAGTGGGCGTCCGTCACCTACAACAAATCCGACACCTTCCAGCCCAACATCGGCCGCTTCGATCCCTTCGGCAACGAATACCCCGGTGCCGTCGGCGTGGGCGACGACGTCGGCGTCTCCCTCGGGCTTTTCGACAACAAGCTCGTCGTGCGCGCCAGCCGTTTCTCGAATACCGCCGGTCCCACGCGCGCCGGCAACACCGGCTTCAACGATCCCTTCCGCGACCAAGTCTACAACATCGACAACAACATGAAGAACTTCGATCCCGCGCTCCCGCAGATCAACGCGGGCCGCGGCGGGTATCGCGAGAAGGGCCGCGCCAATTACTGGGTGATGTTCGACGCCGAGGCCAAGGGCTACGAGCTCGATGTGAGCTGGCTGCCCAACCGCAACTGGAGCTTCAAGGCCAACGCCGCCAAGCAGGACTCGGCCGAGTCCAACATCGGCACCGTGTGGTTCGATTGGATGGCGCAGCGTCTCCCGGTGTGGAAGGCCTTCAACGTCCCGGAAGGCGGCAAGACCAACCCGCGCGACGTCGATGGCAACGGCACGATCGGCACGTGGACTTGGAGCACCGCGCCCTACGATGGGAACGCCGCGAGCAAGAGCTTCGAGCGCTATTTCAACGAGGACGTCGCGTCGTCCGTCGCCTTCATGAAAGCGGTTGACGGCCGCGGCCGCTCGCAGGGCCGCAACCTGCGCTGGAATTTCATCTCCGCTTACAACGTTACCGAGGGCAAACTCCGCGGCCTGAGCAGCAACCTCGCCTTCCGTTTCCGCTCTGCGCCCAACCTCGGCTATGGCCTCAAGACGCTGCCCGACGGCACCGTGACCTTCGATCTTGCGAAGGCGCTCGAGGGCAAGACCGAGTTCTACACCGACCTCGGCCTCTCCTATCGCGGCAAGACCAAGTTCCTCGGCAACGCCGGCTACCGCGTGCAGCTCAACGTTCGCAACCTCCTCGATCAGCACGACCTCGTGCCCAACCGCGTCCTCTCCACCGGCCAATACGTCGCGTGGGCCCGCGTCGAGCCGCGACTGTTTGTGTTCACCGTGGGCTTCGACCTCTAATCTTGTTTCCCAACTGGCCAGGGCCGATGCTCGAGCGATGCTCCGGTTACTCCTGCTGCTGCTCGTAGCCAGTTTCGGCGCTGGCACCGCTGCGGCCGCTCCGCCCAACCTCGTCTTCATCCTCGCCGACGATCTCGGCTGGAACGGCATCGGGCCTTACGGCAACAAGGACGTCTCCACGCCCAACCTCGACCGGCTCGCGCGCGAGGGCATGACGTTTCACCGCGCCTACGCCGAGCCGCAGTGCTCGCCCACGCGCGGCGCGTTCTTCAGCGGCCAGTGGCCCGCGCGCACCGGGATGTTCGCCGTCACCCACGAGATGGATCCCGTCGCTGCGCCGCTCACACCGCCGCCGCACACCATGGTGCTGCCACCGACGGTCGTGCCGACGTGGGCGATGATGGCGTCGCCCTTGGCCAGCGTGGCGCGGAGGCGTTCGCGCACTTCCTCGCGCGTGTAAGGGTTTCCTTTTCCGATCCAGGGGTTGGGCCTGTGAGTGGGGAGAATTTGCGAGGCTAACCGCAGGCGTCGAGCCCTACCGATTTTCGGGTTAACCGGCTAGCGCGATTCCGCGCCCCATCTGCCGAATCCTCGCTTGTCGTTTGCAGCAACGACGCTAACCTACCGCCATGAGTTCCCATGCGGCCACCAGCATCGACCCCGAGATCCTCGGTGGCGAACGCGTCTTCACTGGCACGCGCGTGCCAGTGCGCAGCCTGTTCGATCACTTGGAAGCGGGCGATTCCATCGACGATTTTCTCGAAGGTTTTCCCAGCGTAAAGCGCGAGCAGGTGATCTCCGTCCTCGAAGAATCGCGCGCCCACATCCTCCAGCCAGCGTGACATGCGGATTCTCCTCGATGAGAATCTCGACTGGCGGCTGAGTCGAAGCCTGCCCGGCCACGAAGTAAGCTCAGTCCCGTTGATCGGTTGGGCTGGAACCAAAAATGGTGCGCTGCTGGTGCGGACCAGCGGTCAGTTCGACGTGCTCGTGACGATGGACAGCGCCATGGTGCGCGAACACCACCTTACCAGCATTAACCTCATCGTGGTAGCCTTGCGCGCCCGTTCAAACCGATTGGCGGACACGCAGCCTCTGATGCCTGAATTACTCCGAGTCCTTCCGATGCTCAAGTCCGGCCAGTTCGTCACCCTCGGATAAGTCGCGGCAATCGCTCGCATCGATTACCACCAAGCCTTCGCCTTCGCCGCGGTCAGCGCCTCATCGAGCGGGGCGAGATACGGGTGCCACAGTTTTTCCCACTCGAGGCTGACCGGCCCCGCGAATTTGTCCGCCCGCCACGTCGCGAGCAGCGGTGCCATCGGAAAGGTCCCCTCACCCGGCAGCACATAGGTCCACGAGTGCTTCGCGCTCGGCACTCTCACACTGTCCTTCACATGGGCGTGCACAACACTGGCACGGATCGCCTGCCACGTCGTCACCGGGTCCTCCCCGCCTTTCATCCACGTGTGCTGCGTGTCCCACAAAATCGCCGTGCCTGGCGCCACCGCGTGGAACCGCTGGATCGCCGCCGCCGTGAACAGCAAATCGTGCGTCTCCACCATGATGTCCGCGCGCCAGCCCCGCTCGCGTCGCAATGCCCGCCACCAACCTACCGTGTCGGCCGCCTGCGCCATCTCCGCCGCCTCGCCCGACTTGCCGCCGTCGAACACCCGCAGCCGCTCCACGCCCAGCGCTTCGGCCCACGGCAGAAATTCCAAGAAGGCCTCGCGCTCACCCGGCCCGCGCGCGACCAGATGCAACGAGGTATCGAGCGAAAAAATCCGGATCGGCCCGCCGCGCAGCTTCGCCGCCAGCGCCGCCGGCGACCCAAATTGCGCTGCGAAATAACGGGGCAGCTCCACCGTGCCGCCGAGCGCGCGCAGCTCGACGCCCTCCAGTCCGTGCTTCGCCGCCAGCGCAAGCACCTCGGCCAGCGAGAAATCCGGACAGCCCAGCGTGGAAAAGCAGCGGAGGAAACTCATAGGCGCACCCTATCCTGTTTGTCATTCTGAGCGAAGCGAAGAATCCAGCAGGGCATTCGCAGCCCAAAAGCGCAACCGATACCCACGTGGATTCTTCGCTGGGCTCAGAATGACATTGGTCTTGCCGCCGCCGCGCCGCGCGGCGAAACCAGTTGCCCGCCGTTCGTCTTCAACCCTCGTCTCCCCTCCTCGCCATGCCCAGACCCGTCACGCTCTTCACCGGCCAGTGGGCCGATCTTCCCCTCGCTAAGCTCGCCCCGCTCGTCAAGAAAATGGGCTACGACGGCGTCGAACTCGCCTGCTGGGGCGACCACTTCGACGTCGATCAAGCCGCCAGCTCCAAGAAATACGTCCACGAACGATGGGCACTTCTGAAGGACTACGGCCTCACCTGCTACGCCATCTCCAGCCATCTCGTCGGCCAGGCCATCTGCGATAACATCGACGCGCGTCACCAGTCCATCCTCCCGGCCGATGTCTGGGGGGACGGCAACCCCGAGGGCGTCCGCAAGCGGGCGGCGAAAAAAATGATCACCGCCGCCAAGGCCGCGCGCGCCTTCTTTGACGCCAAGCCCGGCAATAACGGCAAGGACGACTTCCCCGCCGTCGTCAACGGCTTCACCGGCTCGTCGATCTGGCACTCGATCTACGCCTTCCCGCCCACGTCTCAGGCATACTGGGACGCCGGATATGCTGATTTCGCCCGGCGCTTCGGCCCCATTCTCGAGGCGTTCGACAAACTCAACGTCAACTTCGGCCTGGAGGTTCACCCCACCGAAATCGCCTTCGACCTCGCCAGCGCCCAGCGCGCCGTCGACGCGGTCAAGGGCCACAAGCGTTTCGGTTTCAACTACGACCCCTCGCACTTCGGCTACCAAGGCGTGGATTACGTGAAGTTTATCCGCACCTTCGGCCCCCGCATCTTCCACGCCCACATGAAGGACGTGTGGTGGGGCCACGGCGACGGCAGCGTCGGCGTCTTCGGCGGCCACGTGAGCTTCGGGGACGCCCGGCGCCACTGGGACTTCCGCTCGCTCGGCCACGGCGACATTAACTTTGAGGAAATCATTGTCGCCCTCAACGACGTCGGCTACCGCGGCCCCCTCTCCGTCGAGTGGGAAGACAGCCGGATGGACCGCATCCACGGCGCGACCGAGGCCGCGGCCTTCGTGCGCAAAGCCGACTTCCCCTCCAGCGCGATCGTCTTCGACGCCCAATTCGACAAGAAGGGCTGATCAACGATCTCGTCACAGAGGACACGGAGGAGTCACAGAGACCACCGAGTCCCATCAGTCTCCGCTCCGTGACCTCTGTGCCTCCTCTGTGACCTCCGTGTCCCAACCTCAGCTCCCCGTTCACTTTCACTCTCCCTTTCCTTTTCACTTTCTAACATGAGCACCAAAATTGCCATCATCGGCGCCGGCGGCATGGCCGCCTATCACGCGAACGGATTCCGCCAAGCTGGCGCCGAAATCATCGCGCTCTGCGACGTCAACCAAGGTGCCGCCCACAGGGCGGCCACCAAGCACAACATCCCCGGCATTTTCACCGATGTCGCCGCGATGCTCCACAAGCTCCCCGAGCTCGACGCCGTCTCCGTCATCGTCCCCAACAAATTCCACGCGCCCCTCGCCCTCCAGGCCCTGAAGGCCGGCAAGCACGTCTTCTGCGAAAAACCCCCGGCGCTCAGCGCCAAGGAAATGGCGGTCATGAAGCTGACCGCCGAAAAAGCGAAGAAGACGCTGATGTTTAATTTCAACAATCGCGCCCGGCCCGAGAGCTACGCGATGATGGACTACATCGCGAACGGCACCGTCGGCTCCATCAACACGTGCCAGGCGAAATGGATTCGCCGCGCCGGTATCCCTGGCTTCGGCGGCTGGTTCACCACCAAGGCCATCTCCGGCGGCGGCCCGCTCATCGACCTTCTTCACATGGTGGATCTCGGCCTGCATTTCATGGGTTACCCGGAGCCCGCGCACGTCCTCGCGCGCACCTACACCGATCACATCACCAACAAAGCCTTCAAGGGCCCGTGGGGCATCCCCGATGTCGCGAAGGGCACGACCGATGTCGAGGCCGCCGCGCACGGCTTCGTCACCTTCAAGACCGGCCAGTCGATGAACTTCGCCGTGTCGTGGGCCGAGATGAATCAACGCGAGGAAGTCTCCGTCACTTTCCAAGGCACGAAGGCCGGCGGCCTCGTCCGCCGCCTCTTTGGGGTCGACGGCCTCGATAACACCGCGATCGACGCCTGCCAGCTCTACACCCTCGAAAACGGCCGCCACGTGAACCGCGATATCATCGTCCCCGCGGACGAGACGATGGGCCGCGTCCGCTCGGCCATGAATTTCGTGCGCACGCTCGAGGGCACCGAAAAACCGCTCAACACTCCCGCCCAAGCCCTCGCGCTGATGAAGCTCATCGACGGCGCCTACCAGTCGGCGGCGACGGGCAAGCCGGTGGCACTGTAATTCGCCGGGGCGCCGCTTGACGACGCCCCTCGCTCCTCCCTCCTATGAAACTCAACCGCAAACTCCGCATGGGCATGATCGGCGGCGGCCGCGGCGCCTTCATCGGCTCCGTCCACCGCATGGCCGCCCGCCTCGATGGCGAAATCGATCTCGTCGCCGGCTGCTTCTCCTCCGATCCCGAAAAATCCAAAGCCTCGGGCGCCGATCTCTTTCTCGATCCCGCCCGCGTCTACTCCACCTACCAGGAGATGGCGCAAAAAGAGGCCGCCCTGCCCGCCGGCCAGCGCATCGACTTCGTCTCAATCGTCACGCGCAACAACACCCACGCCGCCGTCGCCAAGACGTTCCTCGAGGCCGGCTTCCACGTCATCTGCGACAAGCCCCTCTGCTTCACGCTCGCCGAGGGCCGCAAACTTCGCGACGTCGTGAAAAAATCCGGCAAGGTTTTCGCGCTCACGCACAATTACACCGGCTACCCGATGGTGAAGGAAGCCCGCGAGTGGGTGCGCACCGGCAAACTCGGCAAGCTCATGAAGATCGTCGTCGAGTATCCCCAGGGCTACGCGATCACCGCGCTCGAAGCGAAGACCGTGAGCAAAATCGCCAACTGGCGCATGGATCCAAACGTCTCCGGCGTCTCCAACTGCATGGGCGATATCGGCACGCATGCCCACAACCTTGCCCGCTACATCACCGGCCTTGAGGTCGAGTCGATCTGCGCCGAGCTCTCTACTTTCATCCCGGGTCGCCTCCTCGACGACGACGGCAACTGCCTCGTCCGCTTCAGCGGCGGCGTAAAAGGCATCCTCTTCGCCTCGCAGATTTCCAGCGGTGAGGAAAACAACCTCAACATCCGCGTCTTCGGCACCCAGGGCTCGCTCCAGTGGTTCCAGGAAAATCCGAACGAACTCATCTGGAAAAAAGCCGACGCCCCCCAGCAGGTTTACCGCCGCGGGAATGGCTACGTCTCCGCCGCCGCCGCAGGCGCGACGCGCACGCCGTTCGCGCACCCCGAAGGTTTCATCGAGGCCTTCGCCAACGTTTATCGCAGCGCCGCCGTGGCGATCGCCGACTCAATTGAAGGCCGTAAAGCGCCGAAGGAAGGCTACGATTTCCCGACGATCACCGACGGCCTCGCCGGCATGGCGTTTATCGAGACCACCGTGAAGTCCGGCAAAGCCGGCGCGAAGTGGGTGAAGTTTCCGAAGCTGTAGCCCCCATACCATCGCGCGCTCCCGCTTGTCATCGCGAGGAGCGCAGCGACGTGGCGATCCATCTCTCCACTCGCGCGCGCCAGCGCACCGCCCCTCCTCCTCCACCGTCCGCCCTCTCGTTTGTCATCGCGAGGAGCGTAGCGACGCGGCGATCCATCACTCCATCCCCCCGCACGCCAGCGCATCGGCAATTCTCCCTTCCGTCCTCCCTTCACTCCCGCCGCGTCGCCACTCATGCGTGTCACCGGCCACACCTACTGGGTCTACATCCTCGCGAGCCAGAAAAATGGCACCCTCTACATCGGTGTGACCAACAGCGTCGAGCGCCGGACGTGGCAGCACCAACATCCGAAAAACGCCCAAACCTCCTCCGGTTTCACGCAACGCTACGGAGTCGACCGCCTCGTCTACTTCGAAGATTTCGGTGACGTCGCGAATGCCATCGCCCGCGAAAAACAGCTCAAAGCCGGCTCGCGCGCCAAGAAGATCGCCCTGATCGAAAAAGACAATCCCGAGTGGCGGGACCTGAGCGAAGGTTGGTTCGATCCGCCAGCACTCTGACTTGTCATCGCGAGCAGCGCATCGACCCCGCCTTTCCGCCCCCGCTTGTCATTGCGAGAGTTCGGAACCAACGGAACATGCGTGGTGGGGGCAATGATCCTACCGAGGCTTGTCATTGCGAAGGAGGCTTGCCGACTGTGGCACTACCTCTGGAAACGCCCGATGGATTGCCGCAGTCGCTGAGGCTCCTTCGCAATGACAAACAACGGCTGTTCATTAGCAGGAGCCTTAGGCGACGTGGCGATCCATCACCCCGCTCTCCGCGAGCCAGCGCATCGCCCCTACTCTTTCCTCCCCTAACTAACCATCGCGAGAGCACGAGAGCAGCAACGCGACCATCCACCAAGAGTTTCAGCTGGATTGCCACGCCCGCCGAGCCGGGCTCGCAATGACAAACAAATGAGAGCGGCGCCCTTCTTCCTCTCCCCCTACTTCACCACCCCACCCGCATTCTTCCCCACCCACGCCTCATACTCCTTCCTCGCCACAAATCGCAGCGACGCACTGTTGATGCAGTAGCGCAACCCACCCTGCGCGCGAGGTCCGTCGGGAAACACGTGTCCCAGATGCGCGCCGTCGACATTGCAGTGCGACTCCACTCGACGCATCCCGTGGCTCGTATCGACGGTCTCACCGACGAATGCGTTCTCCATCGGCTTCGTAAAGCTCGGCCAGCCGGTGCCGCTTTCGAACTTGTCCCGCGAATCAAATAACGGCGTGTCGCTGCACACCGAAAAATAAACGCCGTCCTCGTGGTGATCCCAAAACTCGTTTTGAAATGGCGGCTCCGTGCCCTGCTGCCGTGCGACGCGAAATTGCATCGGCGTGAGGAGTTTTTTCCACTCCGCATCGGTCCGCTGCACCGTCGTCTTGCTCATATCGATCACGACATTCGAGGGCAGGCCGCACGCGGACTTTTCCCCGGGCGCGCACGCGAGCGAATCCTTGGCGGCGTGAGTGCTGTCCGTTGCATCAGACTTGGCGGGAGCGGGAGTGGATTTGTTCATTCGCTGTGGGTCCGATACCCCGAAGCTTGCTTCGGCTTGGTTGGACGGACGGGTTTAAGCGCGAATTGCATTATGGTCGGATGAGTTTGCGGCGGTCTTGTCAAATGCCCCGGGGCTTGCCCCGGGGATTTTTACTTTCATATCGGCCGCGACGCCGGCCACGACAGCCAACGCCAATAGCGAGAAGATCAGACGTGAAAGCATGGTCCCGCTATGAGCAATCACCTCGAGAAATTATTCCACCTTTTTACCTCGCAGGAGTCAGTCTGCCGTCACCCGCCGCGTGCATCCGCATCCAGCGCGCACAAAAAAGCCCGCCATGCGGCGGGCTTGAATTCTTTGCCCTTGGCCAACGCCTCGGCGGGTCCGTGATCACTCAGTATTTCGCCGTGAGCGAAAGAACCGCGCGCCCCGGCATTCCGCGCTGTTGATTCGCGGGGAAGTATTCGATGTCACTCATGTTCTGCCAATTGAGCGCTGCATTCATGGGACGCTTCTCCCACTTCCAGTCATAGCCCACGGCGGAGTTCCACAATGTCTCGGCGGGTAGGTAGAGCTTCGGGTTGTTCGTGCGCTGCGCCTTCTTGCCGGTGTGATTGAAGCCCGCCCCAACCCAGACGCCCTTCAGGGCCTCGTTCTTAAACGAATAGCGGGTCCACAAATTGAAGAGCGCCTTGACGGTCGCCTCCGGATGCGCGCCGAGGAAAACTTCCACACCCTTCGGCACCTGCTTCACGCGGATGTCATTCATCGCACCGCTGGCATAAACCTGCCAGTTGTCCATCGGCGACCAGGTGATCTCCGCTTCGATTCCGTTGCTGCGATCCAGCGTCCCTTGCTGGCTGTTCGTCACCGTCACGCCCGTCGCACTAAAAGAATTGAAGCGCAGGATCCGGTCCTTCTGGTCAATTTGGAATACCGCGAGCGTGGTGGACACGCGCCCGTTAAACAAATCCGTCTTCACGCCGAACTCATACCCCTTTGACGTCGTCGGGGCCGCGGCTCCCGTCGGGACGTTCTCCTTCGTCAACGCTGCGGCGTTGAGCACAAACGACTCGCTGTAGGAGCCGTAGAACATCACGTCGCGCGTGGCTTTCCAACCGAGCCCGAGCTGCGGCGTGGTCTTCTTGTTTTCGACCTTCGCCAGGCTCGAAGCCGGAGCCAGGTAATTGTCCGTCGAACCGCTGGCGGTGCTGCGGCGCGCCCCGAGCACGGCATTGAGACGGTCCTCCATCAGACTGAAATTGAGCACGCCGTAGGCCGCCTTGTTGCGCGTCACGGAGAGGTTGTTCGTGGAGAAGGGCAGCGTCACGGGATCAAAGTCAGTCGTGTAGTCCCACGTCGCCGAATTCTTCATGTCCCAAACGGGGAAGAACTGCGCCGTGGCCGACTGCCGCAAGCGGCCGAAGCCGCGTGCTTCGTTGTAGAGCGCGCCGAAGAGCGGTTTCACTTTGATACCGTTCAGCACAAAATTTCCGGCCAATTCCACCTGCGAAGACTTGCTCTGACCAAAGGACTCTTGGAGCCGTTTGCGGCGGCCGAGTTGCGCGGCTGGCGCATTGAGCGCGAGATTGATGTTGTTCAGCAAATCGGCCGCGTAGGCGCGGGCTGCGATCAGATAGTTGGCCGAGGAAATCGGCAGGGTCGCTCCAGCGGGATAGTAGCTGGGTGGCACCGTGACGCTCACCGCACCGAGGCCGGTGAGTTTCTGCGCCACCCGATTCTTGCTCCAATTGAAGTTCGCTCGAGCGGTCCACGTATCGGTGATCTTTGCCGTCAGTTCGGCGTTGATCGTCTCGTAATCCGTGAATCGATGGTCGTTGTTCGACGTATAGTTGAACGAGCGGGGCAACGGATAATAGCTGAGAAACCCCGGATCGCTGTTGTCGAGCGGGTTGATCAAGACGCCGGTGGCGCTCAGGATTCCGCTCGCGGGCGGCAGCGCGACCACTTCGGTGTTCGGCTTGATGTGCGCCTGAGGCGGTGTCTCCCGGCGCGAGAACCACTGGTAATCCACCGTCAACGCGACCCGGTCCGAGATGCGCCACGTCACCACCGGAGCCAACACGGTCGTGCCCTGCTTGCCCGGTTTGATGAATTCAAAGCCATTCTCATGCGCGCCATTGAATCGAAACAACAGCGTCTTACCAACGAGCGGTTGGTTAACGTCGAGCGTCGTGCGCCAAAAACTCTGTGTGCCCACTTGTGCATTGACTGTGGTCGACGCTTTAGTGCCTGGCCGCTTCGTGATGTAGTTCACCGTGCCGCCCGGAGCCACTTGCCCGTAAAGCACAGACGAAGGGCCTTTCACGACCTCGACGCGCTCAACTGTCAGCGTGTCAATGTAACCTTCGCCGACGAATCCGTTGTGCTGGGGCGCCTGATCAAAGCCACGGATCGTGTAGACCGCGTTGCCGGCGTTAAACTCACGTCCCGCACTCGTGACGCTCGGCGCATACTGCACAACGTCGAACAGGTCGCGCGCACCCACGTCGGTGATGAATTGCTGCGTAAACGCGCTGATCGAGAAAGGCAGGTCCTTGATCGGCGTATCGATGCGGGTGGCCGACACAGAATTGCCTGCACGGTAGCCTTTGTCGGCCGAGGTGGTCACCTGGAACGTCGACAAGACAATCGTTTCTTCGGTGGACGCCGACGCCGGTGCGGCGGCCGGAGTTTGAGCACGCAATCCGACTGCGGCACACGCGAGCATCGCGCAGCCGACGCGAACGAAAACAGATCGTGCCGAAGCAGCAACCCGGAGGGGATGAGAGGTTTTGGTCATGGGAGGAGGGTTTAGGATCAGCGGGCCGGTAGGGAGCGGCCCAGTGGGCTCTCTTTCATAATTATTATCTCGCCGTGTGTGCCAAGCGAAATCTTCCATCCCGTCCTCCCGGGTGGTGCAACGCATCTACTCCGCCCGCACCCTCACCACCCCGTCGGCGAACTCCGCCTGCAAACCTTGCCCGGCACCGACCGCCGCCCGCCGCCCGACCGGTTGCCCGGCCTCGTCACGCATGATCACAAAACCACGATTCAACACCGAAACCGGGCTCGCCGCCTGCAACCGCTTCCACACCGACAACAGCCGGTGCGATTCCGTCTGCAACCGAAATTCCGGTGAGACCCGTGCCAACGCCGCGCTCGTTTCACTCAGCTGCTGCCGCCGCGCTTGCACCGCCGTGCGCAGCGCCGCACTTAGCCGATTCGAAAAATCATCGAGCCGCAAAAAGCCCTGCTCAACCTGCGCCTCCGGCGACAACAACCGCAACCGCGACCGCGCATGGTCCAGCCGTTCGCTCGCCCGCTCCAGCGCGCCGTCGACGAGCGCCGTCATCGCCTCGTCCGCCTGCGTCGCACGTTCCGCACACGCCACAAACTCGCTCGATATCAGCTCCGCCGCCGCGCTCGGCGTTTCCGCCCGCACATCCGCCGCAAAATCGCACAGGGTGAAATCGATCTCATGCCCCACCGCCGAAATCACCGGCACCGCACTCGCCGCCACCGCGCGCACCAGCGCCTCCTCGTTGAAGGCCCACAAATCCTCCAGACTCCCGCCGCCCCGCCCGATCACGATCAAATCAAAGATCCCCAACTCCTGAGCCTGGGCGAGCATTGCGACCATCTCCGCCGCCGCGCCCTCGCCCTGCACCTTCGCCGGCAGCACGACCACGCGCCCGCGCCAGCCGCGTCGCGATATAATTCTTATGAAATCCTGCACCGCCGCACCCGTGGGCGAGGTGATGAACCCCACGCAGGCCGGCATCGCCGGGATTGCGCGTTTTCGCTCCGCCGCGAACAACCCCTCCGCCGCCAGCCGCGCCTTCAGCGCCTCGAACTCCCGTTGCAATTTTCCGACGCCGTCCTCGATCACCGCGCGCACGATCAGTTGATACTGCCCGCGCGCTTCGTAGACGCTCACCTCGCCGTAAACCACGACCTGCGCGCCGTCGCGCAGCTTCACCGTCTGCCGGGCCGCGTCGGCCCGAAACAACACCGCACTGAGCTGCGCCCCCACATCCTTCAGCGAAAAATAAACGTGCCCACTCGCCTGCGCCCGCAGGTTGGAAATTTCCCCGCGCACCCAACCCGGCCGGATGCCCCCTTCGAGCAGCGTCTTCACCCGCCGCGTGAACTCGCTCACGCTCTCCGCCCGGGCACTGCCGCCTTCGCCGCGCCCGAAATCCAGTTCAATTGTTTCCGCGGGCATATTTTTTCCTCAACCATTGCACCGCGAGGACGACGATCACGATCACGCCGAGCCCCTTCGCCGCGAGCATGAAGTTACCCTTGAGCAGCCCCTGCCCCAGCACGATGAACCCCACGGCATACGGCGCCTGACACAACCACGAGGCAATCATGTAGAGCGCGAAAGGCACCTCCGCGACCCCGAGCACATAACCCTGCACCGCATACGGCGATCCCGTCAGCCGCACGACCAGCGTCACGACCAGGGCATTTCCCGCCGTCACGCGCGGCACGCTGTAACCGTAGCGCTTGAGCAACCCGGTGAGAAACGGCCGCAAGGCATAGCGCGCGACCCAGTAGGTCAGCGCCAAATTCACCGCGAGCACCACCAGCGCCACCGCGATCACGCCCCCGAGCCCCATTTGCGCCCCGAAGGCCTCGCCGGCCGGGATCAAAAACAACGACATCGGAACTGAGATCGTCGGCAGCACCGCCATCGCCGCAAAAAACACCACCGGCCCCACCTCGCGGATCATTGCCATGCCGCGCTCGATGAGCGCTGCCACATTCACCCCCCGCAGCACCAGCACCGCGCCCACCAGCAGCACGACCGCCGCGATCGTGAGCTTCACGACCGGCAGTTTCTTTTTTTCCAACGGAGCCTCGGGCGATGACATCCCCGGAGCCTGCCCACCCGCGCGCAGCACCGTCAAGACCTCGCCAAATGGGGCCGCGGCGCCCTCGATGGTCTTTTGAGAGTGCGGCGACGCAGCCTCGCCGCCTCGCAGGTGTCTCCACCGGGCTTGCCCGCCTCGCACCTCATCGCTCTCATCGCTGACCGATGACGCGCCCCGCCGCCTCCGCCCCACCGCCTGCCCTGAGCCCGTCGAACGGGCCTGCCCGCGGACCCGCGCTCAGCTTGTCCAATGGGCTCGGTTTGACCGGCCTCGCGGGCCTCGTCGTCATCACGCTCGCCAGCCCTGGCTCCACGCGGATGTTCGCCTGGCCCTGGTCGCTCGCCTACGCCGGAGCCCTGCTCGCTCCCGCACTCGCACTGGTCTTCCGCGCCTTCGATCTCCGCCGCCCGCTCGCCCTGCCCTCACCCGCGTGGCGCACCGCGACCCTCGCCGGCGCCGCGGTCGTGCTCGCCTCCGCGCTCGCGAGCCCGCATCGCGGCCCCAGCCTGCAATGGAGCGCGCCGCTCCTCGCCTTGGGCGTGATCGGAGAATACCTCGGCCGGATGTATGAGTCCGTCAAATCCCGGCCGATTTATGTCATCGAGGGAATCTACCAAACCGGCGGAGACCAACCAGGTCTCGCGCGGACGCTGCCGGCGGGAAACGAGCCCTCTCTCCCGCCGGCACCCCGCGCTTGAGGCGCCGGCCAGCGGTGCGATATTTATCGCGCGCGACCCATCCGCTCGCGCCACCGCAGCGCCACGGTCACCAGTCCGATCAACGCCGGCACCTCGACCAGCGGCCCGATCACCGCCGCAAACGCCGCGCCCGACGCGATGCCGAACACCCCCACGGCCACCGCGATCGCCAGTTCGAAATTGTTGCCCGACGCCGTGAACGCCAGCGTCGCCGCCCGCGGATAATCCGTCCCCGCCCGCACGCTCATCCAAAACGTCGCAACAAACATGATCGCAAAATAGACCACCAGCGGCAGCGCGACGCGCAATACGTCGAGCGGAATCCTCAGCACCGTGTCGCCCTTCAGGCTAAACATCACCACAATCGTGAACAGCAGCGCCCCGAGCGTGATCGGGCTGATCACCGGCAAGAATTTCTGATCATACCACTCGACGCGCCGGCCGCGCCGCAGCCCAAACCGCGACGCCAGCCCGCCGAGAAACGGAATCCCCAGATAGATAAACACGCTCTGCGCCACCGCGCCGATGGTCACGCCCGATAGATCGAGCTCGCCAAGGTTCACGCCGACGAGCGGGGGCAGCACTTTTAAGAACAGCCATGCCATCGGGGCGAAAAAGAACACCTGGAAGAGCGCGTTCGCCGCCACGAGCCCGGCGCAATACTCCCGGCTCCCCTCGGCGAGGTCGTTCCACACAATCACCATCGCAATGCAGCGCGCGAGCCCGATGAGCACCAGCCCCGCGAAATACTCCGGCCGGTCGCGCAGAAAAACCACCGCCAGCGCAAACATCAGGACGGGCCCGATCAGCCAGTTCTGCCCGAGCGCAAGCGCGAGCACCTTCTTGTCGCGAAATACATCCGGCAGCTCTTCGTAACGCACCTTCGCCAGCGGCGGATACATCATCAGGATCAGCCCCGCCGCGATCGGCACCGAGGTCGTGCCCACGCTCCACGCCGTCAGCAGCTGCGGTAACGCCGGCAGGAAACGCCCCGCCAGCACCCCCGCGATCATCGCGAGAAAAATCCAGCCCGTGAGATAGCGGTCGAGAAACGAGAGCCGGCCGAGCATCGGATGTTTGGCGGCGTTCATCGCGCGGCCTCCGTTTTCGCCGCATCTCGCCGCCCGTCGGCATAGGCCGTGAACGTTTGCCGGATTTCGTCCCGCACGCGGCGGAACACCGCCAGCTTCTCCTCGTCCGTGCCCGGCGCGTGCGCCGGATCGTCGAACGGCCAGTGGTGGCGGTTCACCTGCCCCGGAAACACCGGACACGCCTGATCCGCATTCCCACACACCGTGATCACCGTCTCCACGTTTTGCGCGAGAAACTCGTTCAGGTGCTTCGAGTGGTGCGCGGAGATGTCGATACCGATCTCCGCCATCGCGCGAATCGCGAGCGGATGCACGTAGCCCGCCGGCGTTGAACCGGCGCTCGCGACGGTGAGCCGGTCGCCCGCCGCCGCGCGCAGCACCCCCTCCGCCAGATGGGAGCGGCACGAGTTGCCCGTGCAAAGGATCAAGACCGTAGGTCGATTTTCAGCCATGGTTCGGAGGGATCAACACGCGCACTCCTTCGCGCGCCGCGGCTCATAACCAATGATTTTTCCCATCCGGTCAAACTCCAGCCGGCAGCAATCCTGCAATTTTTTCTTCAACGTCGCGCGGCCGCGGCGCACGCGCGACTTCACCGCCGTGAGCGACAGCCCCAGCCGCAGCGCGATCTTTGCCAGCGGCAGCCCCTCGAACTCCGCCAATCGCACCGGCTCGCGATACCCCGCGGGCAACTCCTCCAGGAAAATTCGTAACGAACGCGTCATCGCCACCGTCACCTCATCCGCCGGTTCCGCCGACTCCGCCGCGAGATTCACCGGTAACTCGGCACCGGGCCGTTGCCGCCGGTAGAAATCGATCAGCGTGTTCCGCGCGATGCGATACAACCACGCCTCCACTCGTTGACCGTCCTGCAGCGCTGCACGCGAACGGAAGACCTTCAGTAACGTCTCCTGGGTGAGATCGTCCGCGGTCGCGTCGTCCTGCACCCGCCGCCGGATAAACGCCCGCAGCTTGGCCCGAAACTCCGTCACCGTTGTGTCGAACTCGACCGCACTCATGTCGCACCTCCGGCGCACTCCCGCATCATGCAGACGGCCGAGCGACTGCAGCCGCCCGAAAACTGTCCCGTCGCCCGCATCACCTCTGGGGCCGCGCTGCGCGCCGCCACCCGAAAGCCGCGCGCCGCGAAAAATTTCTCCGCCGTCGTCGTGAGCAGCCACCAACGTCGCACACCCCACGAGGCCGCCCGGCGCTCCAGTTCGTCCACCAATCGTCCACCGAGTCCCGCCCCGCGCCGGTCCGGCACCACGACCAGCGAGCGCAACAACGCCTCGTCGCCCCCGCGCTCCGCGCCCACCGCGCCCACGACTGCCCCAGGTGCGTCGCGGGCCACGAGAAAGTTCGCGACGTGCGGCGAAAAATCCTCGTGCGGCAAACCCGCCTCACGCAGCAGCGTGGCGATCGCCGGCACGTCCGCCGGCGTCGCCGCTTCAATGGTGAGTGCCTGATCGCGCTTCATGCGGCTCCGGGCTTATACGCGGTAATGAGTGCACTCACGACAAATTCACCGGCCGTCATGTCGTCAGTCCATTGCGCGATATAGGCCCGCGAACTATCCTTCGGCGCGATTTCTATTCGGCCAAAGCCCGCCGCCACCAAAAGCTCTCGCAGCTCCGTCACGAGCGTGGCTCCGCCCACACACGCCCCGATCGCGCTCAATTTCTGCTGCAACGTCGCCGGCAGCGGCTTCGTCGCCACCACGTCCGCGATCGCCAACCGCCCACCGGGTTGCAACACGCGAAAGGCCTCGTGAAAGACCCGGGCCTTTTCCGGCGAGAGATTGATCACGCAGTTCGACATGATCAGGTCGACCGTCGCATCGGCGACTGGCAGCGCCTCGATTTCACCGAGGCGAAACTCAACGTTTTGATACCCGCCCTTCGCCGCGTTGGCGCGGGCCTTCGACACCATCGCCGCCGTCATGTCCACGCCGATCACCTGGCCCGTGCCGGCGAGCTGTCGCGCCGCGAGAAAGCAGTCGAAGCCCGCTCCGCTGCCGAGATCGAGCACCGTCTCGCCGGGTTTGATGCTCGCGATGGCCAGCGGATTGCCGCAGCCGAGCCCAAGGTCGGCCCCCGGGGGCGCGGCGGCCAGCTCCTCGGCGGAATAACCGAGTTTTTCGCCGTAGGTCTTGCCGCCGTCGCAGCACGCCGGCGCACAGCATTCGGCGTCGGCCTTGACCTGGTCCGGCACCGAGGCGGTGCAGCAGGCCGGGCCGCCGCCACAGTCATTGCCAGCTTGTTCCGCGATCGCGCCATAGCGCGCCCGCACGAAGTCGCGAATTTTCTCAGATTCTAACCGGATTGTTTGGTTCATGGTAATAGTGATTGCCCGTGCTGACGCGGAACGTTGCTGCCGGACGCAGACTTTCTTCACTCGCGGAAATCGCATTGTCTTTCGCCGGCCCGCTTCCAAGCCTGACCGCCGTCCGACTCCGTCGCCCCATCCCTCCTTCCCCATGAAAAAATACCTCGTCGAGTTCATCGGCACGTTCTTCCTCGTTTTCACCATCGGCAACACCGTGATTTCACCCGGCGCCGGCGCGCTGGCCCCGCTCGCCATCGGCGCCTCGCTCATGGTCATGATCTTCGCCGGTGGCCACGTGTCCGGCGGGCACTTCAACCCCGCGGTGACTCTGGCCGTCTGGATGCGGGGCCGGTGCCCGACGGTCGACGTCATCCCCTACTGGCTCGCGCAGGTGCTCGCCGCCGTCATCGCCGCGTGGCTCGTGCATTTCATCAAGCTGCCCAACGTCCCGCTCATGCCGCCGATCGGCTGGAAGGCGGCGCTGCTCGTCGAGTTCCTCTTCACCTTCGCCCTCGCTTGGGTCGTGCTCAACACCGCCACCGCCAAGGGCACGGCCAACAATTCCTTCTACGGCCTTGCCATCGGCATGACGGTTATGACGGGCGCGTTCGCCGTCGGCGGCATCTCTGGCGGCGCCTTCAATCCCGCCGTGGCCGTCGGCATCACATTGATGGGCCTCTCGAGCTGGGGCAATTTCTGGCTGTTCCTGGTCGGTAATTTTGGCGGCGCTGCCGTCGCCGCGCTCACCTACAAGGTGGTCAACGGCGACGAGTGACGGCCGGGCGGGGTTTCAATCCGCCCGCAAGCCCGGAAAAAATATTGGTCCGCGAATTGGGCCGTCCACGCGGCAGGATTTTCGTCGCGTGGGTTCATCCGCTTCATTCGCGGTGCAACCGGCTAGTGCCCCAGGGCGGGTTGAAATCCCGCCCTGCTCCTCCGGTTACCGCCGCACGCCGCGGTGCAACCGGCTCACTGGCTTCGCCGCCGCCGCCACCACCTCGGCCAGCGCCTTTTCATCAAATAGCGCCGAGTAAATGTAGGGGAAGCCTTCGATTTTTTTCCGTTCCACCGCCATGCCCATGTAGCGCTCGATCGAGCGCGCATCGCGCACATCGTCCTCGGTCACCAGCGTAAAAGCGTCACCGGTGTTGTGCGCCCGGCCCGTGCGGCCGATGCGGTGCACGTAATCCTCGGCGTTCTCCGGCACGTCATAGTTGATCACGTGGGAGACGCCCGCGATGTCGAGCCCGCGCGCCGCGATATCCGTCGCGCAGAGCACCTCGTATTTGCCGCTCTTAAAGCCCTCCAGGGCCTCGATGCGCTCGCGCTGGTTCCGGTCGGAATGCATGACCCCAACCGTGTGGCCCTTGCTCTCCAGCCGGTGCGCGATGCGATCCGCCCCCATGCGGGTGCGCGAGAAAATGAGCACGCTCTTGAATTCCGTCTGCTCCAGCAGCAGTTGCAGCAGTTCGAATTTCTGCGATGCCACCACCGGATAAAACGCGTGCGACACCGTCTCCGCCGGCGAACGCTGGCGGCCGATCTCAACCTTCACCGGATTGTGCAGCGCCCAGCCCGCGAGCTGTTCGAGCTCCGGCGGCAGCGTCGCGGTGAAGAACAGGGTCTGCCGCGCCTTCGGGCACTTTTGCACGATCCGCCGCACATCCGGCAGAAATCCCATGTCGAGCATCCGGTCCACTTCGTCGAGCACGAGGATGTCGATGTTCTCGAGCGAGCAGTTGCCCTGCTCGATATGATCCAGCAGCCGGCCCGGCGTCGCCGCGAGGATGTCCATGCCGCGCTTCAGATCCTCGAGCTGCTTGCCGTAGCCCACGCCACCGTAGACGATCGTCACCCGCAGGTCGGTGAACTTGGCAAATTTTTGGAACGCTTCCTCCACCTGCAGGGCGAGCTCGCGCGTCGGCTCGAGAATCAGGCAGCGCAACTTGCCGTGCGTGCCGAGCCGCTGGATGATGGGCAGCGCAAACGCCGCCGTCTTGCCCGTGCCGGTCTGCGCGGACCCGATCACGTCGCCGCCCTGGAGCACGACTGGAATTGCCTGCGCCTGAATGGGCGTGGGCGTCACGTAGCCCATCTCTTGCACGCCAAACGCCAGCTCATTGGACAACCCGAGGGCCGTGAACGCCGTGTCCATCACCGGCACATTCACCGGAATCTTCGGCTTCACGTCGGTCGTGCGCGGATGGTCAAAAGTCTTGTCGATCATCGGCCGCTCGCGTTCGCCGCGCGGCCCGCCCCGGCCGGCCCCACCACCGAAGCGTGAATGCAATCCGCGGCCCGCGCCCGAGAATCCGCCCGGCGAGCTGGAACTCGCGGCCCCCCGTCCACCCGGACCATGGTCGTCGCGCCGCGACCGTGCCTCCGGCCCGCCGCCGGCACCCGCGGCGCGCGGTTCGCGATGCGGCTCTTCCCGCGGATCCCGCGGCTGACCGCGATATTTGTCATAAGGCCTGGTGCCGGAACCATGGCCCGCGCCGCGGTCAGGGCGCGGTTCGCCGCGCGACGATGAGCCATGGGCCTTCGAATGGGCAACAGGTTTGGCGGCCTCGGGGTGAGCCGGCTTCTTGGCGCGCGACCGCGAGATGGTTTCGCGCAGCTTCGCAAAAATTTTCTTTAGCATGGCAGGTGGTGAACACGCGAGCCTCTGGGAAACCCCCGCCTTTGCAACCCCGGATATGGCCACCCTGATTGCGCCCGGCGTTCATCCAACCCCCGTGCGGCCCCCAGCCGGGTTCTCGCCTGGATTCGCGCCCGCGCTCCGC
Source organism: Opitutus sp. (assembly GCA_009695305.1). Lineage (GTDB taxonomy): Bacteria > Verrucomicrobiota > Verrucomicrobiia > Opitutales > Opitutaceae > SIBG01. The sequence goes on from SIBG01000007.1 coordinate 27,835, forward strand.
GCCCAGCGGGGGCCAACGTTCACGCTTGGCTTGGCCGCGCGCCGTGCCAGTCTCCGCCCGTCCCCACTCCGCCGCGCATGAATAACGACATCAGCTGGCTCGCCCGTCTCGGGATCGACCACGGCCTCTTCACCCGCCCTCAAGTTCTCCAGATCCGGACCAAACTCGGCGACACTACCGACCTCATGGGCTATGCGCAGGAGTTCATCGACTCCGGCGTCGTCACGGACGTCGAGACCCTGGAGAAACTCGCCGACCTCGCCATCGCGAAAGGCGCGAAGGGCCCGCCGGCCGCGGACCCGTTCGACGACGATGACGGCGCCCCGGCCATGGTGCAGACTGGCCCGGCCGGTCACGCCGCGGGAAAAAAAGAAGCTCCCTCCGGTCCCATGGCCGTGGGCGACGCCCCAAAATTTGCCTTCGACACCGTGGCCTCGCTGGCCGACCCCGCGCTCGCCACCGCGCTCCGCACTCTCCTCAAGGACATCGCCCGCTTCGGCGCGAGCGATCTCCACTTCTCGACCGGCGCGCGCCCCTTCGTCCGGAAGGATCGCGCGCTCTCCTACCTTTCCGAATACGTCCTCACCGCGCCGGACGCCCTCCGCCTCAACACCGTCCTCCTCGCCGACCATCAAAAGAAAATCTTCCTCGAGAAAAAGGACTACGACTACGCGCTGGCCCTGAGCGACGCCGACCGCTATCGCGTGAATCTCATGTTTCACAAGAACGGCGCGGCCGGGGCCTACCACATGGTGCCCGCCGAGACGCGCACGCTCGAAGAACTCGGCTACACCCAGCACATCGCGACGCTCCACAAACTCCTCTCCTACCACAACGGCCTCATCCTCATCACCGGCCCCGTCGGTTCCGGCAAGACCACCACGCTCGCCGCGATGGTCGCCTACCTCAACGAGACGCGCACCGACCACATCATCACCGTCGAGGATCCCATCGAGGTCGTGCAGCCCGCGAAAGGATGCAACGTCACCCAACGCGAAGTCGGCCCCCACACGCGCAGTTTTGCCGCCGCCTTGAAGGGCGCCCTCCGCGAAGATCCCGACGTCATCATCATCGGCGAACTCCGCGACCTCGAGACGATCGAGATGGCGATCAGTGCCTCCGAGACCGGCCATCTCGTCATCGGCACCATGCACACCAGCGACGCCGCCACCACGCTCAACCGCGTCCTCGATGTCTTCCCCCCCGCGCAGCAAACGCAAATCCGCGCCAGCGTGGCCGAGAGCCTCCGCGGTGTCGTCTGCCAACGCCTGCTCCCCTGCCCGACCGGTGGCCTCACGCTCGCCTGCGAGATTCTTATCACCAACACCGCCATTCAAAACCTCATCCGGGAAGGCAAGTCCACCGGCCTGCGCAACACGATGGAGACCGGCATCAAGGAAGGCATGTGCCTGATGGACACCGTCGTCTTCGGCCTCTGGAAGGAAAAAAAGATCTCCGCCGAAACCGCCCAGATGAACATCTCCAACCGCGTATTGAAGGCCAAGATCACTTAACCCATGGCCGCCATCGACGCCCTCCTCAAAACCATGCTCGAAAAGGGCGGGTCCGACCTGCACCTCACCGTCGGTCTCCCGCCGAAGACCCGCGCCTCCGGCACGCTGCAGGCGATGGGCGACACGCCCGTCACTGCCGTCCAGATGGAGTCCTGGCTCAAGGAAATCTGCCCCGAGAAACGCTGGCTCGATTTCCTTGACCGCAAGGACCTCGACCTCGCGCACGAGATTCCCGGCCTCGCGCGGTTCCGCGGCAACTACCTCTACAACCACTGGGGCCAGGCCGCCGTCTTCCGCCAGATCCCCGCGAAGATCCTCTCGTTCGAGCAGCTCAATCTCCCCGAGGCGCTGAAAAAACTCTGCCACCTCGACCAGGGCCTCGTCGTCGTCACCGGCCCCACCGGCTCCGGCAAGTCCACCACGCTCGCGGCGATGATCGACTACATCAACTCGAACCTGGCGAAACACATCATCACCATCGAGGACCCGATCGAGTTCGTCCACCCGGTGAAGAAGTGCGTGATCGTCCACCGCGAAGTCGGTGAGCACACCCAGTCCTTCGCCAACGCGCTGAAAGGCGCGATGCGCCACGACCCCGACATCCTCCTTCTCGGCGAAATGCGCGAGATGGAGACCATCAAGCTCGCCCTCGGCTGCGCCTCAATGGGCATGCTCGTCTTCGGCACGCTCCACACCAACAACGCCCCCAAGACCGTCGACCGCATCATCAACACCTTTCCCGCGGAGGAGCAAAACCAGGTGCGCATCATGCTCGGCAGCTGTCTCGCCGGCGTCGTCGCCCAGTTGCTCTGCAAAAAAATTCCCAAGGGTCGTTGCGCCGTCCACGAAATCCTCCTCACCCACGAGGCCCTGCCCAATACCATCCGCAGCGGCCAGATCGCCAACATCAAGACGATCATCGAGAGCGGCGGCGGCGACGGGATGATCACGATGGACAACAGTCTCATGAACCGCGTGAAGGACGGCACGATCGAGCCGAAGGAAGCCTATATGAAAGCCGCGATCAAAGCCACCTTCGCCCCGCTCCTGAAACCCGGCGACCTCGACGGCGGCCACTGACGAAAAAGGCGGAAAGACCGAAGGGCTGAAAGGCTGAGCCAAGACTTTTTTTGGCTTCGCCGCCCCGCATTTTTTCAGCCCTGCGGTCTTTCGCTTCTTCAGCCTTTTCTTCCTACACCTTGGTCGCCTTCTTCGCCTCATGCCGCAGCACGGCGCTGATGCGCCAGCCGCCGCGCTCCTTGACCAGCGTAAAATCGTAGGAGGCCTCGCTGTCCTTCGCAAATACGCGCACCACCAGCATCGCGCGCGCGCCATCGTCGCGCACAAGTCCAAACTCGGCGCGCGTGTTGGCCCAGATCTCGGGATAATTGTCGCGCACGATCTCCGCAAAAGCCCGCAGTGGTTTTTGCGCCCGCAGCTCCGCTGACGCGAAGGCATAGGCCTGCACCAGATCGCCGGCGCGAAACGCCGCGCACTGGGCCTCGATCACGGTGGTGATCTCCTTCCGCACCTCGGGCTTGCTCGCGCGCAGCGCACCCTCACCCGCCCCCCGGACAAAACTCGTCCCGAGCCAGAGCCCGACCAGCGCCGCCGCCATCGTCCATCGTTTCATGCACGCCACCATGACGACTGCCCGCCTCAGCGCAATCCGCCTTCAGCCGACCCGCCCGCCACCAACCCCGTCACTGATCACCTCGCGCAGCGTCCGCGCAAATTCCGCCAGCCGATACGGCTTCGGCACCATCCCGCGGAACCCATGGGCGCGGTAGTCCGCCATCACCGGGCTGTTGGAGTAACCGCTCGACACGATGCCGCGCGCGCCGGGATCGATCTTGAGCATCTCGCTCATCGCCTCCGCTCCACCCATCCCACCAGGCACGGTGAGATCCATGATCACCACATCGAACGGCCGGCCGCTGACTCGCGCCATCGCGAACTCGCGCACCGCCTCGTCCCCGTCGGTGGCCAGTGTCACCTCAAGCCCGAGTCGCTCGAGCAGCGTCTGGGTCATCCGGCGGATCGGCTCCTCGTCGTCCATGAACAACGCGCGGCCCCGCAGCGGCTCAAAGGGCGACACGCTGTTCGCCACCACCGCCGGCTCCTCCCCCGCGGCGGGCACCCACACGACGAAGGTCGTGCCGCGCCCGACTGTGCTTTCCACGGTGACATGGCCCTGATGTTTTCTAATCACCGAGTAAACGGTCGCCAGCCCGAGGCCCGTGCCTTGTTCCTTCGTCGTGAAAAATGGTTCGAAAATTCGCGCGAGCTGCTCGGGGGCGATGCCGTGGCCACTGTCCGCGACTTGGAGCCGCACGTAATTGCCCGCGGGCAGCGGCGGTCGCGTGTTGGCCAGGAGCGGCTCGTTGCGCAACTCCACGCGGATGACGCCGCCCGTCGGCATCGCGTGCACCGCGTTCATGACCAGATTTTGCACCACCTGACCGATCTGGCCCTTGTCGGCATCGGCCGGCCACAAGTCAGCTGCCAGGTCAAATTCGCAGCGCACGGCCGTGCCATGCAGCGCGAATTCCGCCGCCTCGCGCACCACCTCGGCCAGGCGCACCGCACTGCGCACCGGCTCACCGCCCTTGGCAAACGTGAGCAACTGCTGGGTGAGCCCACGCGCGCGGGCCGTGCCACGCTCCGCCTCGCGCAACCACTAGCCGCCCGCCGCCTCCACCCGCTCGTCGAGCAGGGCCAGCGTGAGGTTGCCCATGACAATCGCGAGCAGGTTGTTGAAATCGTGCGCAATCCCGCCGGCCAGCACGCCGACGGACTCCAGCTTCGACGCCCGCAGCAGCTCCGCCTCGAGTCGCGAACGCGCGGTCACATCGTGCAGCACCAGCACTCCGCCGATCGCGCGACCGCCGAGATCGCGCAACGGCGCGCTCCGCCCCTCGACGAGGCGCGGCGCGCCCGCGCGCGGTCGCAGCAGCGTGCGGGCCGGCAGATCGAACGCCCGATCCGCCGCCAATGCCGCGACCGTCGCGCCGGTATTCTCGTGCTGCAGGGTGCAGACCTCTGTCAGCCGCTGGCCCACCGCGGCGGCCGGCGACCAACCGGCCAGCTCGCCCGCGGCCTCGTTCATAAACAGGATCACCCCCGCCGTATTGGTCGTCACGACGCCCTCGGCCATCGCACTCAGCGTCACGCTCAACCGTTCGCGTTCGATGGCGAGATCGGACTGGGCGGCCTTGATGGCCGTGAGATCAATCAACGCCAACTGCGTGCGCTCAAACTGCGGACGGCCCTCCACGACCGGCACCCTCCAGTGGTGGTAGACGCGGCGCAGCGTGCCGTCGAGCGAGCGCATCGTGAGTTCGCTCTCGGTTTCGTTGCGCCCGTGCCAGACCGCCAAAAAACTTTCGCGGCGCACTCCGATGCTGTCGGCGGTGAAGACGCGCGGCAGGCTGGCCACCGCCTGTTCGAAGTTCTCGGCGCGATGAGCCGCAGGGCCGCCCGATTGGCGCCGATCACCCGAACCATCGCCAGGCCCGCGCCAAACTCCTTCGGATGCGCCTCAAACCAGCTGCTGAGATCGGTCACGCCCGCGGTCCGCAGACCGTCGAGCCAGGTCACGATCGCACGGTAGTCGTGCTCGACGATGCCGACCGGCGAATATTCAAACAGCGCGCGGTAGCGTTCCTCGCTCGCGCGCAGCGCCATCTCGGTCTGCCGGGCAACCGTGACATCCGACACGAATCCCTGCAGATAAAGGAGGCCGCCCTGCGCATCCCGGACCGCGCGCACGTTTTCTTTGATCCACGCCGTCGTGCCGTCCGGTCGCCGGATCTCCGATTCGAAATTCGTCACGTGGTCGCTGGCCCCGAGCAAGGCGAAAAATTCCTCCCGCCGGCTGGCCGAGACATACAACCGCGCCATCGCTTCCGGCGTCAGCGCCGCCAGCTCCGCCGGGCTCGCGTAACCGAGAAGGCGCGCCATCGCGGGATTGGCGCGGCGAAATCCTCCCGCGGGCGGGTTCTCATACACTCCCTCGACCGCATGTTCAAACAGCGCGCGAAACTGCGCCTCGCTCTCGCGCAACTCGCGCGTCCGCGAACCAAACATTCCAATCATCCACCGTGCGAGTCCGAGCAGGAATATCACGGCCACTCCGGCTAGCATCGTCGCGGCGATTTCCATCCACCGACCCGTCGCGTCCGCGCTCACGGCTGCCAGCCCGGGATTGGTCACTAAATTTATCGCGTGCATCATGCCGGTAACAGGGACCCAGCCAATCGCCCAGCGCCGCGGTTGTCGAGGACCGACGCCCCGCGGAAAACCCATCGCGTCCACCGGACTCATCCCGCAACCTGCCGCCATGCCGCCGCTCATCCGCCCTGCCACCCCTGACGACCTGCCGCTCATTCTCTCGTTCATCCGCGGCCTCGCCGAATACGAGCAGCTCCTGCCCGAGGTCGAAGCCACCGCGGAGCGACTGCGCGGCACGCTCTTTGCCCCCAATCCCGTCGCCCATTGCGTGCTGGCATTTTCGCTGGCCGCGCCGTCGCTGGACGAACCCAGCATGGCTCCGGGCGCCAAGCCCGACCTTCAGCCGGCAGGCTTCGCGATCTATTTTTTCAACTACTCCACATTCCTCGCGAAGCCCGGGCTTTACCTCGAGGATCTGTTCGTGCCGCCAGAATTCCGCGGCCGCGGGATCGGCAAGGCGCTGCTGCTTCATCTCGCCCAAATCGCCAACGCCCGGGACTGCGGCCGGATGGAGTGGTCGGTGCTCGACTGGAACCAGCCCGCCATCGAGTTCTACGAAAAAATTGGCGCCCGCCGGATGCGCGCATGGCAAATCTTCCGGCTGACCGGCCCAGCGCTGCAGCAATATGCGTAGCGCCTTGGCGCCGGGCCACCCTGCTGGGTGGCAGTTACCTCGCGCCGGCCCGCCGGCGGCCGCGTGATCGTCGCCCACCCGACCGCGCGGGAGCCGCGGGGCGCAAATTCGCTCTGAGCATTTTCCGCATTTTATTGTTTTGCACCGCACCCGGGATTCCATGCGCTTGCGACATGTCCAGCGTGCCTCCGCCTACACCAGCCCTCGCCGAACTCGCCGAAGTGCTCGGGGAGGACAACGTCCGCACTCTGGTCTGCACGTTTCTGAAGGATTTCCCGACGACGGTGAGCGAATTGTCGGCGCCCGAGCGCCATAACCGGCACCGCGCGGCCCACAGCATGAAAAGCAATTCGCGGCTCATGGGCGCGATCGCATTGTCGGACCGGATGGCCGCGCTCGAAGCCCGGCTCGAAAAGGCCGATGGCCAGGATGTCACGCCCGAGGACCTCGCCGCCGTGATCGCAGACTTCGAAGCCGTGGCCGGCCCGCTTCGCGCGTTTACCGGCGAGTAGGCGCGGTCGTCAGTTGTCGACCAGCCCAACTTGGATGCACCAGCGCGTGAGGCTCGCGACTTCGCGGACGCCCACTTTTTCCATGATGTTGGCGCGGTGTTTCTCCACCGTGCGGACACTCAGGTTGAGCTTCGCCGCGATTTCCGCGCCGTCCTCCTGCTGCAAGGCGAACGCGGCAGCCCCTTCGAACTCATCGCCCGCAATCTCGCCGAGATTTCGATGTTTCGCGACGGTCCCGTGATGACGTGCAGCCCCGTCCAGTTCGAGACCCACCGGCTCCTCAGGCGCTCGCCCCCTCCCTCCTGTCGCACGACGCCGGCACGCTCATCATCACCGGCATCGAAACCTTCACCACTGAGCAGCAAAAAATTCTGGGGAACCTGGTCTCCAGCCGTGAGGTATTTCTGCCGTTCGCCCGCCGCTTTCGGCTCGTGCTCGCTACCGCCGGCAACCTCTCCGACCTGGTCGAGGCCGGATCATTCGAAGATACCCTTTTCTACAAGATCAGTTCGCTCTCCCTGACGGTGCCGGCGCTGCGCGAAGTCCGCGGCGACATCCTGGCCAACGCCCAACATATCCTCGACGAGCATCGCTCCGCCACCAACGCCTCCGCGCCGTTCACCCTGACGCCCGACGCCGCCGCCTGGCTTGAAGCCCAAGACTGGCCGGGCAATTATGGACATCTCTCGCGCCTCCTGCGCGCCGCCGCCGTTGATTCCCGCGGCCCCGAACTCGACGTGCCGGTCTTGGAAGCTGAAATCCGCGCCAGCGAAAGAGAACTCGTCCACCACGAACCCGCGCCTCTCCCCATCGCCGAAGCCGCCACTCCTGCTCCACCGGAGGAAATATCCGTGCCGGTTCCCGTGCTCACCGCGGTCGCCACCGCGGCCCCCGCACCCCGCCTGGTCGCTCCTGTCTCATCAATCAGCCCCCTCGCCGCGCGCAGCGCCTTCCGTCCGGCCTCGAGCTCTTACGATTTTATTCAGCGCCTCGCCCGGTCCCTCGCCGCGGCCGAAGCCAGCACGGCGGCTTGAGCCGGCCGCGCGCCGCGCGGCGTCAACCGGCCGCTCGCCCGAGTTCTCTTTTGGCGAATCCCTTCAATCGCCTTGAGTCGCGCACCCACGCGCCCAGTGTCATTCGAGTCAATCAGAGGAGGTGGCGGAGTTCGCTCCCCGTCATTTCGCATTCGCCTATCACCTAGATCATCCTGAACGTCGCCGCTCTCTTTCTCGTCCCATGTCTCTCCGACCGTCCAGCGACCACCGCCTCCCAGCTTCCGGGAAAAACTATGTTCATGATCCGGCCAAAGGGGAGATCCGCGTGTCCGACGGCCGCCGCGTTGCCGCCTATTCCGAAGTGTTTATCCGCCACCTGCACGACGACCTAACCCAGGAGTCCGGCGACGGTGCCCGGCAGGTGCTCTACCAATGCGGCTACGAGTGGGGGTTGCAGGAGATGGTGGACCTCGCGCATCGGCTCCGCGCAAAACCCGGCGACGGCACCCAGGATCTTTGGTAAATGGACGCCAAGTCCGTCCTCGAATCATGGTGGTCGCCGCTCGCCGCCGCCGGCTGGGGCGCATGGACCCTCGATCTCTCGGTGCAAAGCCGGGGTCTCACTTTTGTTGAAATCCGGTCCATCATGGTCGCCACCGCGCTGGCCCGCGCGGTCGAGCCGGCTCGCGCCGCTCCGGCCGAGCCCGCCTGCCACCTCTACGCCGGTCTGTTCGCCGCCGCCGCAAGTTTTCTCGGACGCGCCGAGCGCCACGCCGTCGAGGTGCAGTGTGCGGCGCAAGGCCACGCCACGTGCCGGTTCGTCATCGGACCTGGCCGGCAGATCGACGAAGCTGAGGGCTGGCGCAAGCAAGGCGTCAGCGCCGACGACATCCGCACGCGCCTCAGCGCCGCCCCGGTGGCCGCGCCCGCCGCCAAGGTCACCGCCGCCAACCTCTTCAAGAAAACTCCCGCCAAGAAGTAAGCGTTCCGCATGCCGCCACCCGACGACAATTCTGCCACCCCCTCGCCCGGCCAGCTCTTTGCCGGACGTGAGTTCTCGCGGGACGAGGCGGCGGGCACGGTGACCTCGCCCGCAGGTGAGCGCGTCGTGTTCGCCGGCGACGGATTTTCCCGCGCACTCCGCCACGTGCTCGAGGCCGAAAAGCCCGGCACCTGGTCGGCCACGCTCGCCCGGTCCGGGTCTGGCTGCGGCCGGCAACTTGCCGTCAGTCTCGATCGTGAGCTCGCCCGTCTCGGCCAGCCCGCGCTGGACGCCATCCCGCTCGAATCCTGCCTCGGCTTTATCGAACATTATTTCGCCACCCATGGCTTGGGGTTGCTGACGAGCGACCTCTCAGACGCCGCCGACCACGGCTTGGTGGTCGCACGGCTCACCCGCGGATATTTTCCTGAAATTCTGCCGCACGCGGACGGCTTGGTCGATGCCCTCCCGGCTGGATTGTTGCAGGGCTTTTTCGAACACGTCAGCGGCCAGACCCTCGGCTGCCTCGAGATTGCCTGCGCCCATTTAGGCGTCCCCCACTGCACTTTCGTGATTGCGACGTCGGACCGGCTCGACCCCGTGGCCCCGCTCGCCGGCCGGGAAAGCGCCGAGGCCATCCTCGCGCAGCTTCGCACCTGAGCCCCCGCGCCGGCGTCCAGGCGACCCGCCGCGTCCCTCGCGGGCCCTCAGCTCTCCCAATACACAATCCGCCCGCACTGGTCGCACGTCGGCAGTGGCGCCAGCGGGTCCGTGCCTTTGCCCCGCGCGGCCGAGATGACGTCGCTCGAAACTTTCAGGTGGCAGCCGCCACACTTGTCCTCGTGGACCAGCGGCACGATCGCCGGCATCTGGCGCACCGCGATGCGGTCATACACCCGCAACCTCGGCTCGCCCACGGGTTCGCGCGCCGTGGTCAAATCGGCCTGCGCCGACTTTAGCTCGGCCGCGAGGCTCACTTCGCGTTCGCGCAACATCCGGATGCGCGCCTCATGCCCGGAGATGTTCGCCTTCAACGCCGCCTCCGCCGCGGAAAATTTCTTTTTCGCCTCGTCGATCTTATACATTACCTCGAGTTCCTTGCCCTCGAAGTCGTCAATCGCGGCCTGCGTCGTCTCGATCTCGTGGCCGAGCGCCGCAAATTCATCGTTTTTCCGCACGAGCGACTGCTGGGTGCGGTATTTCGCCAGCTTGGCCTCCGCGGAGCCGATCTCGGTCTCGATGATCTTCTTGTTCGACTCCAGCCCCATCATCTCGCTGCGGGCAGTATCGATGGCGGCTTTTTCGGCGGCTATTTTCTGCTCCACGAGGGTGATCTCCCGCGGGGTGGCCTTCAATTGGGCCTCCAAATTCAGGCGCTTGGTGTCGCGATCTTGCAGAATTAGGAGGGTTTCAATCGTGGGGCTCGGCATTGCGGGCGCCAGCTTGCCCCTACCCCCACCCCGGTCAAATGAAACTCTCGCCTATAGGGCAAAAGAACCGCCTCCCCGGCCATGTTTTTTATCAAAAAAACCCTCGCCACTCGCATCGTTTCGCGAGAGTTTTTTCCTTTCATTTTTCACCCTCGCACCACCCTTTCATGCCCGATCAATCTGACTCAGAACGCAACGTGATCAACCAGGCCGGCGCCGACGCTTACGACGCCTCCAAGCTGGGAAAACTCGAAGGTCTTGAGGCCGTCCGGAAGAAGCCCGGCATGTATATCGGCGGCACGGACGAGCGCGCGTTGCACCACTGCGTTTCCGAAGTGCTCGACAATTCTGTCGATGAGCATCTCGCCAACTTCTGCTCGCGCATTGAGGTTAACATCCACGTCGACGGCTCCATCAGCATCCGCGACAACGGCCGCGGCATCCCGGTCGACCTCCATCCGCAATACAAAATCCCGGGCGTCGAGATGGTGCTCACCACCCTCCACTCCGGTGGCAAATACGGCCAGGGCGGCTACAAATTTTCCGGCGGCACGCACGGCGTCGGCGCCAAATGTGTCAACGCCGTCTCCGAGTGGTTCGAGGTCGAGGTCTCTCGCGGTGGCCAGGTCCACCACATGAAATTCGAGCGCGGCAAGACCGTGCAGAAACTCGAGGTCATCGGCAAGGCCCGCGGCACCGGCACCTACATCACCTTCAAGCCCGACGCGGAAATCTTCAAGGACACCACCGTTTTCCAAGCGGGCCGCATCAGCCAGCGCCTCCGCGAACTCGCCTTCCTCAACTCCGGCCTCGAGATCGTCTTCACCGACGAGCGCCCCGCCGAGTCGAAACCGGAGACCTATTACTACAAGGACGGCGTCGAGGAGTTCGTGAAGCAGATCAACACCGGCAAGACTCCGCTCCACCCGAAGCCCGTGCGCATCGTCAAGGAGACCAAACTCCAGCTCGACGACAAACCCGCCGAGATCCACTGCGAGATCGTCCTGCAATACAACGACACCTACAACGACCAGGTCCTCTGCTACACCAACACGATTCACAATCCCGACGGTGGCACGCACCTCTCCGGTTTCCGCAGCGCCCTCACCCGCGCCATCAATCAATTTTCGAAAGCCAACAATCTCCTCAAGGACAAGGATCCCCAGATCACCGGCGACGATGTGCGCGAAGGCCTCGCCGCCGTCGTCTCCATCAAACACAGCGATCCGAAGTTCGAGTCGCAGACGAAGGTCAAACTCCTCTCGCCCGAAGTCGAAAGCGTCGTCGGCTCCGCGGCCTACGAAGGCCTGATGATGTATTTCGAGACCAATCCGGCCGTCGCCAAACGCATCGTCGACAAATCCCTCAACGCCGCCCGCGCTCGCGAAGCCGCGCGCAAAGCCCGCGAGACCGTCCGTAAGGGCGCCCTTTCCGGCGGTGGCCTCCCCGGCAAACTCGCCGACTGCTCCGAGCGCGATCCCGCGCTCACCGAACTCTACATCGTCGAGGGCGATTCCGCCGGCGGCTCCGCCAAGCAAGGCCGCGACCGCCGCTTCCAGGCGATCCTTCCGCTCCGCGGCAAACTCATCAACACCGAGAAAGCCCGCCTCGACAAAGTCCTCTCCAACGAGGAAATCCGCACCCTTATCACCGCGTGCGGCACCGGCATCGGCGAGGGCGACGAATCCGTCGGCGGCTTCAACGCCGCCAAGGCCCGCTACCATAAAATCATCATCATGACGGACGCCGACGTGGACGGCTCCCACATCCGCACGCTCCTGCTCACGTTCATCTACCGGCAGATGAAAGGCCTCATCGAGCGCGGCTACGTCTACATCGCCCAGCCGCCGCTCTACAAAATCAAGCGCAAGAAACGCGAGCAATACGTCGACAACGACGAGCAGCTCAATCGCATCCTTCTCGAGCTCGGCTCCGAGGACGTGGTGCTCAAACGCCTCTCCGACAGCCACATTTTCGCTCCCGCCCAAATCGACAAGATCGTCGAAAACCTCGCGGCGCTCGAAAAGCTCGGGGCCGGCGTCACGCGTTATGGGGCGGCCCTCGATGAATATCTCGACACCCATGATGCCGCCACCCACGCGCTCCCGCGCTACATCATCCGCGTCCGCACCGGCAACCAGGAGAGTCACGAGTTTCTGAAAGACGAAGCCGCGCTCGCGAAATTTCTGCAGAACAAAAAACTCAACGCCGACCTAACCGAGCAGTCCGAGAACCCCACCGCCGATGCCGCGACGCCGACGCCGTTTGCCGCGGAAAAGAAGCCGTTCGCCCCTTCGACGCGCCGGACCAAACACGAGATTTTCGAAAGCACCGAGATGACGAAGCTGCTCAAGGCCATCGCCGCGACCGGCCTCGACATCGCGCAGTTCAGCCCGACCGAGGCGGCCCGTTTTACGATCACCGAAAATCCCGGCCAGAAGAGTGAGGCCAAGACCGAACTCCGCGGCCCCCTCGAGATCGTCGCCCAAATCCGCGCCAACGGCCGCAAGGGTCTCAGCATCCAGCGCTACAAGGGCCTCGGCGAAATGAACCCCAAGCAACTCTTCGAAACGACGATGGACCCCGAGAAACGTCGCCTCCTCAAAGTGAACATCGACGACGCCGCGAAGGCCGACGCGCTCTTCACCCTCCTGATGGGCGACGACGTCCCGCCCCGCCGCCAATTCATCGAGGACAACGCGCTGAACGTGCAATTTCTCGACGTGTGACCAATCGTTCCCGTTCTCCTAATCGTTCTCGTTCTCGAGAGCGAAACAGGGAGAACGATTACGAGAACGAAAAAAGAGAACGATTTTATCCGTGTATACCGCCAACGAAAAACTCTCCTCGGCCAACATCACCGACATCATGCAGACGGCCTACATCGAATACTCGATGTCGGTCATCATCTCGCGCGCCCTGCCCGACGCGCGCGACGGCCTGAAGCCCGTGCAACGCCGCGTGCTCTACGCGATGCTCCGGGAGGGCCTCGTCCACAACCGCCCGTTCGACAAGTGCGCCGGCGTCGTCGGCGAGGTGCTGAAAAATTATCATCCCCACGGCGACTCGTCCGTTTACGATACGCTCGTCCGCATGGCGCAGCCGTGGGTCATGCGCTACCCGCTGATCGATCCGCAGGGCAACTTCGGCTCCGTCGACGGCGATCCGCCCGCCGCCTATCGTTACACCGAGGCCCGCCTCAAGGACATCGCCGAGGATCTACTCAAGGACATCGAGGAGGACACGGTCGACTTCGTCCCCAACTACAAGGAGTCCACCACCGAGCCCACCGTCCTCCCGTCTGCGCTGCCGAATCTTTTGATGAACGGCTCGACCGGCATCGCCGTCGGCATGACGACGAACATCCCGCCGCACAATCTCGACGAGATCATCGCCGCCACCTTCGCCATCATCGACAACCCGCGTATCTCCGTCGACGACCTCTGTAACATCGTCCAGGGCCCCGACTATCCCACCGGCGGCATCATCTCCGGCCGCGAGGGCATTCTCAGTTATTTGAAGACCGGCAAGGGCATCGTCCGCACGCGCGGCAAGGCTCACACCGAGGAGCTCAAGGGCGGCATGGAGCAGATCGTCATCACGGAGATTCCGTATAACGTTAACCGCAACACCCTCGTTCTCCGCATCGCCGAGCTCGTCGGGGAAAAATTGATCGACGGCATCCGCGACCTCCGTGACGAGTCCGACGAAAACACCCGCATCGTCATCGAGCTGAAACGCGGCGAGCAGGCCAAGGTCGTCATCAACCAGCTTTTTCAGAAAACGGCCCTCGAATCCTCCTTCGGCGTCACGCTCCTCGCGCTCGACAAGAAGCGCCCGAAGCAGATGAACATCAAGGAACTCATCGAGTGCTACATCGAGCACCGCCGTGACGTCGTCACGCGCCGCACGAAGTTCCGCCTCAAGGAGGCCGAGGATCGCGCGCACATTCTCGAAGGCTACATCATCGCCCTCGATAACCTTGACGACTTCGTCAAAATCATCCGCGCGTCGCAGAATCGCGAAGAGGCCAAAGTGAGATTGATGGCGAAATATCCGCTCTCCGAGCGCCAGACCGACGCCATTCTCGAACTCCGCCTCTACCAACTCACCGGCCTCGAGCGCGGCAAGATCGAGGCGGAATATCTCGCGCTGGAAAAACTCATTCTTGAGCTCCGCGCCATTCTGGAGTCCGAGGCCATTTTGATGGCTCTGATCAAGAAGGAACTCGGCGAGATGAAGGCGAAGTATTCCTCGCCCCGCCGCACCGAGATCGTCGGCGCCGCCGGCGATTTCCGGATGGAGGATGTCATCCCGAACGAGGGCTGCGTCATCACCGTCTCCCACCTCGGTTTCATCAAGCGCACACCCGTCTCCGACTACCGCTCGCAGAAACGCGGCGGCAAGGGCGTCATCGGCGCCGAGACTTACGAGGAGGATTTCGTGGAGAACCTCTTCACGGCCTCCACCCACGATTACATTCTCTTCCTCACGAGCACCGGCCAGTGCCATGCGAAGAAAGTCTACGATGTCCCCGAGGGCACGCGCACCTCGAAGGGGAAATCCGTCTCGTCGTTCCTCCGCCTCGCCGAGGCCGAGAAGATCGCCGCGATGCTGTGTGTGAAAGATTTCGAGCCGGGGAAATTCCTCGTGATGGTCACCCGCGGCGGCGTCACGAAGAAAACCAGCCTCACCGACTACGCCAACACCACCCGCGAAGGCGGCCTCATTGGCATCAACCTCGAGGCCGGCGATGCGCTCGTCGGTTGCGTGCTCACCAACGGCGAAAACGAAATCATTCTCATCAGCCACAAGGGCCAGGCCGTGCGTTTCAACGAAAGCGATCTTCGCGACCAGGGTCGCGGCACCATGGGGGTGACGGGCATGCGTTTCAAATACGACGCCGATTTCGTCAAGGCCATCGAGGTCTGCAATCCCGCCGCCCGCCTGCTCGTGGCGCGCGAGGATGGCATCGGCAAACGCACTCCGTTCGAGGACTACCGCCTCACCAGCCGCGGCGGCTCTGGTGTCATCGCGATCGATCTACCCGAGGACGGCTCCGTCAACGTCGCCGGCGCGCTCAGCGTCAGCGACACCGACGAGGTCATGCTCCTCACGGCGAAAGGCCAGAGCATCCGCACGCGCGTGCACGAAATCCGCGAAACCGGCCGCGGCGCGAAAGGCGTCCGCCTGGTTTCGTTGGAGCCGGGGGACAAACTCCTCGGCATCGCGCGCATCGTCGAAAGCGCCGAGGAGCAGGAAGCCGCCGCCAACGGGGCGGGCGACGACGCTCCCGCCCCGCCACCCACCGCGTAAACGGCGCGGCGGAGTCTGGCGAGTGCCGCAAAAGCCGTTTGTCATTCTGAGCGAAGCGAAGAATCCAGTGCGATGATCGCAGCCTGCAAAGCATCCGACATCCAAAGGGACGTCTGCACATCGCTCAGAATGACAGGCTTTCATTGAATCTGAAGACCCTCCCCGGCCTATTTTCCTCCGCCAACTTTCATCACGCGCACGCGCGCGTTTACGCCCTCGATCTCCAGCCAGAATCCGCCGAACGACGCCGGCCGGATGGTCGCCTTCGGGCGGGACATCGGCGGGGTGTAGTAGCCATCGCTGTTGGCCACCACCTGCCAGCGCTCGCCGTTTTCCAGCGTCAGGATGGTCCGACTCTGCCAGCCCGCAAAGTCGCCCACGATCCGGCTCTCCGTGGCCGCATATTCCACCGCGGTCCCGGGCGTGAGCATCACCTTGGCCTTCTGCAGCAATCCACCGTCGCTCTTCTTCTCCTTGGCCGTCACCGCGGCGTGCGCCACCTGCACCGCCGCAACCTCGCGCTGCGCGGCGGCCAATGCGCCGGTCTTGTAATCGCGCACGAGGGTGTCGAGGCGGGCGAGTTCCTCGGGCGAAAGCTTCGCGAGCCCCGCCGCGGAAAAATCCGCCGCGCGCACCGTCTTGGAAAAATTCTCGTCCGCCGCCGGTGCCGCCCGTGCGTCGGCCGGACCTAAACCTGTCGCCCGGGCCGAATCTGCCACCAGCGCCGCGCCCATGCATCCGATCACCAGAAATCGTTTCATGCCCCTAACTCAGCGGGCGCCTCCCGCCCGCGCAACGCCATTTCTCCCCCAGCGCCTCAATCTCTTCTCGGTCCGCCTTCGTCGCCCGCTGCACTCCGCCCGGCGTCCGTTACTTCCTGCCTCCGGTTTTCCATTTTTTCTGCTTCCGCCTTTCGCTTTTCTCCTTTCACCTTTCGTTCCCATTCTCGCATGGCCGGCAAAATCACCTCCCTCCTCGATCCCACCCGCATCGTGCTCACCGTCCAGAGCACCAAGCGCACCGCCGCGCTTCACGAAGTCGCCCGCCTGCTCGACGGCCACCCCGACGTCGCCAATTTCGCCGCCTTCTACGAGGAACTGCTCGCCCGCGACCGCCTCGACACCACCTGCCTCGGCAATGGCATTGCCCTCCCGCATGCGCGCACCGAGCACGTAAAAAAAATTGTCATGGCCGTCGGCCGCTGCGCCACTGCCATTCCCTTCGACGCCAATGGCGAGACCGTCCGCCTGTTTTTCGTGCTCGGCACGCCGAAGTCGAAACCCGGCGACTATCTCGCCGTCGTGAGCGCTCTCTGTAAACTCCTCCGCGACCCCGCCGACCGGGCGACTTTCCTCGCCGCCGAAACTCCCGCTGCCTTCATCGCCGCCCTCTCCGCCGTGGAGTCGAAGCTGGGCTTGTGATGACGTCGCCGACCGGCCGCCTCGTCCTTCGCACCGATTGGCCAAGCTAGGCCGGTCCCGGCAGCGGGTTTCATCGCGCCGGCGCCTCCGTTTCTTTTTTGCGTCTTCCGCGCCTTTTTGTGGTCATTCTCCCCTTGGTCCGCCACCTTCACCCCCGATGATCCGCTCCTTCATCTTCAGCGACGGCAAACTCGTCGGTTCCGACCTCGAGCGCGAAGCGCTGCGGCTCGTGCGCGCCGACAAGGGCCTCCTCCTCTGGGTCGATCTGGACCAGCCCACCGACGAGGAATGGAAATTTGTCCTCGAATCCGTCTTCCAGTTTCACCCGCTCGCCATCGAGGACTGTGTCGCGCCCAACTCCCTGCCCAAGGTCGAGGATTACGAGGACTACCTCTTCATCGTCACGCACGCCGTTGATTTCACGCGCACGGATAAATTCAATACCACCGAACTCGATCTCTTTCTCGGCCGCGATTACCTCGTCACCTTTCACCGCGAACCGCTCCGCTCAGTCACCACCCTGGTCGACCGCATGCTGAAGGCCGCCGGCGTCGGCCCGCGCGGGCCCGACCGGATCGCCCACACGTTGCTCGACCTGTTGATCGACAACTACGCGCCCGTCCTCGACGAACTACGCACCGAACTGGAGGAACTCGAGGAGCACGTCCTCGCGCGTGATTCCACGCGCCAGACCCTGGTCACCGAACTCCTCCACGTCCGCGGCGATTTCACGCGCCTGCGCACCATCGTCCGCCCGCAGCGCGACGTGATCGAACGTCTCGCCCGGGGCGACTCAAAGCTCATCCGCGCGAAGCTGCTCCCCTACTTCCGCGACCTGCGCGACAACCTCGCCCGTCTCGAGGACACCGCCGCCAGCTACCACGAGCGCCTGATGATGGCCTTCGACATCTATCTCAACAAAGCCGCGTTCGAGGCCAACGAAGGCATCAAATTCCTGACCGCGATCACCGCGGTCACGATCCCGGTGATGGTCATCGGCACGTGGTATGGTCAGAATTTCAAGAACATGCCGGAGCTGGAGCACGGCTACCCCTGGGCTCTCGGTTGCACCATCGTCACCACGATCCTCATGGTGATCTACCTGAGAAAGAAAAAATGGTTTTAGGTCGGGCGCGTTATCCCGGCCGCGCCATCCACTCTTCCAGCCGCGCCTTCACCGCCGGCCACTCGGCCGCGATGATCGAAAACATCACAGTGTCGCGCACCCAGCCGTCCGGCATCACCATCTGCGAACGCAGCACGCCCTCGCGCACCGCGCCGAGCCGCGCGATCGCCGCCTGCGAGCGCTCATTGCGCGCGTCGGTTTTCAACTGCACGCGATTGCAGCCGAGCGTCTCGAACGCGTGCCGCAGCAGCAGAAACTTGCATTCGGTGTTGATTCCCGTTCGCCAAAATGCGCGCCCGTGCCACGTCGAGCCGATCTCCACACGCTTGTCCGTGAGTGCAAGGTCGAGGTAGGTCGTGCCGCCCACCGCCTCACCCCTCGCCACGTCAACAATCGCCCAGGCGACGACATCGCCGCGCGCCGCGCCCGCCATCGCGCGCTCGAACCACGCGCGCACGGATTCACGCGGATCAGCGCGCAGCGTCGGCATCCAGCGCCAGACCTCCGCCTCGGCGCCGTGCCGCAGGAGCGAGGTCAGGTGATTTTCGCCGAGCGGCTCGAGCCGCGCGTGCCGGCCCGCCAGGGTGATTGGGGTGAGTGCCATGAAAAACAGGTTCGGTCGCCCGGGCGCACCGACGCCAGCTCAAAGCTTGATGACTCCGATGCCCGGTCGGTCCGGCAATGTAACCTTGCCCTCGATGATCGTCGCGCCATCGAACCGATCGTTTTTGATCAGCACCGCGCCATCCAAATCCGCCCAGTCCACAAGTGGCGAGAGCTGCGCCGCCGCCGAAATCGCGCAAGAGGTTTCCGTCATGCAGCCCAGCATCACCTTCAAGCCGAGGGCGCGGGCGAGCGTGATCATCTTGGCCGCTTCGCGCAGGCCCGTGCATTTCATCAGCTTGATGTTGATGCCATCGAACACGCCGTGCGCCGCCCGCACATCGGCGAGCCGCTGGACGCTTTCGTCCGCGATGAGCGGGAGCGGACTCCGCTCGCGCAGCCAGGCGGTATCGGCGTTCTGGCCTTTCGGCATCGGTTGCTCGATGAAGACCACGCCCCGCGCCGCCAGCCACTCGATCATCTTCAGCGCCTCAGCGCGGTCCTTCCACCCCTGGTTCGCATCCACCGTAATGGGTTTGTCGGTCACCTCCCGGATCGTCTCGATCATCATCCGGTCGGTGCCGCCGCCTAGCTTCACTTTGATAATTTTGTAGATGTCCGCCTCCCGCGTCTTCTGCCGGACCACCTCCGCCGTATCGATGCCGATGGTAAACGAGGTCACGGGCGTTTTCGCCGGATCAAGTCCCCAGAGGCGAAACCACGGCGCGCCCAACTTCTTTCCGATCCAATCGTGGAGCGCGATGTCGAGGGCGGCTTTCGCCGCGGTGTTGCCCGGCGCGATCGCATCGATCGCCGGCAGGATTTCCTCCAGTTGAAACGGATCGGGCCACCGCCCGAAATCGACCGAGCGGAAAAACGCCGCCGCCGATTCCTGGCTCTCCCCGAGATAGGGCGGCATCGCGGCCTCGCCGTAGCCGACCACGCCATCCTGCTCCACCTCCACCAACACGGCCGGCGTGGTCGTGCGGGAACTCGTCGCAATCGTGAAGGCGTGCTTCAGCTCGAGCGTGTAGGGGAAAAAGCGGAGTTTCATGTCAGGAGGCCAAGACGCCGCGGGCGGCCCGACGCCGGCCGCGCCCGGCCCGGCTTATTTCGTGATCTTCGCCGCTTCCATTTCCATCTGCGAAACGAGTTCGTTCATCTGGTCGACGACCGCCTGCACCGTTTGCCGCTGCGTGAGATCGACGCCGGCCTTTTGCAGCTGCTTCATCGGGTGATCGTCGCCACCGCTCTTCAGCAGGGTGAGATAGCGCGCCGTCGCCGCCGCGCGCGCGGACGCCTCGCCCGTGGTCATGTCTTTGAACAGCTTCGCCGACGACGCGAAGCACGTGGCGTATTGGTAGACGTAGTAGGGCGTGTTGAAGAAATGCGGGATCCGCGTCCAGGTATACTGGTAGAGTTCATCAATCGTGGCGGCGTCGCCGTAGTAGTCCTTCAGCAGCTTCGCATAGATGCCGCTCAGCACCGCGGCGGTGATCGGCTGACCCTGCTCGACGAGGCGATGCGCCTGCAGTTCGTAGTCGGCGAAGAGCACCTGCGTGTAGAACGTGCCCACGATCGCATCCACGGCATGCTGCAACAGTAGGAAACGTTCCTTCGGGTCCGTCGAGCTCTCCAGCAGCTTGCTCAGGAGAAACCGCTCGTTCGTCGTCGACGCGACCTCGGCGACAAAAATCGTGTAGCCCGACGTCACGAAGGGCTGCGTCTCGTAGGAGAGCACCGTGTGCATCGCGTGTCCCGCCTCGTGCGCAAACGTGAAGACCGCGTCGAGCGTGTCGTTGTAGTTCAGCAGCAGATAGGGCCCGACCCCATAGACGCCCGCCATGTAGGCGCCGCTGGCCTTGCCGTCGTTCTCGTAAACATCGATGCGCCCGCCCGAGACAAAATTTTTGTATTTCGCGACATAGTCCGCGCCGAGCGGCGCCACGGACGAAATCACGAGGTCCTTCGATTCATCGTAAGGATAGGTCTTCGCGGTCTTGTAGATCGGGATGAGCCCGTCGTAGAGATGATAGCTCTCGAGCCCGAGGAGCTGCTTGCGCAGTTTGAGGTAACGCTGGAGCGGCGCCGTGCCCGCGCGCACGGCTTCAGCCAGCGTCTCGACCACCGCGCGTGGGATCGCGTTCCCGTCCAGCGCCGCCTCCAGCGTGTTCGGATAGTTGCGCGCCTGCGCGTGCGCCCAGTCGCGCTGGAGAATACCGTTATAGATCGCCGCGTAAGTGTTCGCGGTCGCCGCGTAAGTCTTGAGATACGCCTCAAACGCCTTGGCGCGATCGGGCTGGTGGTAGTTCGTGTTCTGCACCGACTGATAGACGCCCGGCGAAAGGGTCACCTCTTTGCCGTCGGACAGCGTGACCTTGGGAAACTTGATGTCCGAGGTGCTCAATTCCTGAAACGCCGCCTGCGGGGTCTGGCCGAAGCGCGACCCATAGGACAGAAGTTTTTCGCCCTTCTCGTCGAGCACGTGCGCCTGCTGGCGGTAGTTGTCGAGGATGCCGAAACGATACGGCGTGAGCGCCTGCGTCTCGGCGATCCACTGCGCCATCGTCGCCTGCGGAATCGTCAGCAGCTCGGGCGTGAACCACGCCGTCGTCGTCCCGAACTTCGCAAACACCGCGCCCACGCGCTGAAACTTGCCCGCGATGTCCTGGTTGCGCGTGTCGACGTCACGCTGGAGCTGCGGATAGCGGTAAACCTTGTATTGGATGACGCCAATTTCGTCGAACGCCACATACGCCTTCAGCACCGCCGCCGGCCCATTTTTCAACGTGCCCTGCATCGCGGCAAACGCATCCATCTTCGTCTCCA
Organism: Opitutus sp.; assembly: GCA_009695305.1. Taxonomy (GTDB): domain Bacteria; phylum Verrucomicrobiota; class Verrucomicrobiia; order Opitutales; family Opitutaceae; genus SIBG01. The sequence continues at coordinate 49,430 of SIBG01000007.1, forward strand.
TCGTCTTCATCCCCGCCTCCCATGCTGCCCAATTCGGATAGATTGCGGCGAAGTCCCATTGGTATTTCGCGGGAATCTCGGCGCGATTGTGCGTCTCGGGCTTGGCCGTGAGCAGGGCGGCCGTCAGGGCCAGCCAGATCGCTGCGCCCGCGGTTCGAAGGAGTGAGGTGTAATGCATGATTTTCCGCGAACTTGCGTGGAAACACCGCTTGCGTCGAGCCTCCTGCGACCAATCGTTGAGCTCATGCGTCCCGCTTTCCGCCTCACCGCCGCCCTCCTCCTCGGCGTCACCCGTCTGGCCGCATCCGCGACCGCCCAACCTCCGCCATCACCCGAGGAGGCGGTGCTCCGCCAAATCTACACCGAGGCGCTCACCCGTGGCCAAGCCTTCGAAAACCTCCGCGCCCTCGTCACCCAGGCGCCCGGCCGCCTCGCCGGTTCCAAGTCGCTCGAGCGCGCCGTCGTCTGGGGCGAGCAAACCCTCACCGCCCTCAAGCTCGACCGCGTCTACAAACAAGCCGTGATGGTCCCGCATTGGGAGCGCGGTGAGACTTTCGTGAAAATCGACGTCACCGGCGCGACCGTTGCGGTTCCGCCCGCCGGCCTCGCCGCCGTCGCGCTCGGCGGCTCCGAGCCCGGCCAGGTTCTCGCCGAGGTCGTCGAGGTGAAATCGCTCGCTGAGGTCGAACAACTCGGCCGCGAAAAACTCGCCGGCAAGATCGTCTTCTTCAACCGCCCGATGGACCCCGCGCTCATCACCGGCGCCTACGGCGCCGCCGGCGATCAGCGCAACCGCGGGCCCGGCGTCGCCGCGAAATTCGGCGCCGTCGCCGCGCTCACCCGCTCGCTCACCCATGCGCTCGACGACGTGCCGCACACCGGCGCGACCAACTACATTCCGGGCGAACCGAAAATCCCCGCCGCCGCGCTCAGCACGCTCGCCGCCAACTGGCTGAGCGCCGCCCTTGCGGCCAGCCCGCACCTCAAGGTCAGCTTCACCCTCAACGCCCGCTGGTTCCCCGACGCGCCCTCGCACAACGTCATCGGCGAAATCCGCGGCGCCGAGTTTCCCGAGCAAATCATGCTCGTCGGCGGCCACCTCGATTCGTGGGACATCGCGCCCGGCGCGCACGACGACGGCGCCGGCGTCGTGCAATCGATCGAGGTGCTCCGCCTCTTTCGCGTCCTCGGCCTGCAGCCGCGCCACACGCTCCGCTGCGTGCTCTTCACCAACGAGGAAAACGGATCGCGTGGGTCGACCGCCTACGCGAGCGCCGCGAAAGCATCCGCCGAGAAACACGTCCTCGCCGTCGAGACCGACAACGGCGGTTTCCAACCCCGCGGCTTCAACCTCGGCAGCACACAGGGCAACGCCCACGAACGTGCCGCGCGCTGGCGCCCGCTCTTCGAGCCGTATGGCATCTACTCGTTCGTCAAGGGCGCCGGCGGCGCCGACGTGAATCCGCTCCTCGTGCAAGGCTGCACTGTCGCCGGCCTCACGCCCGATTCGCAGCGCTACTTCGACTACCACCACACAACGACCGATTCGCTCGACAAGGTAAACCCCCGCGAACTCCACCTCGGCGCCGCCGCCCTCGCGGCGCTCATCTGGCTGGTGGACACGCAGGGGTTGTAACAACCGCGACGTAGGGCGTCTGTCTTGCAGACGCCGGGCTTGAGGTTTGCGGTCAACGGCGTCTGCAAGACAGACGCCCTACCCCGATCTTGCGCCCTACACTCGTCATCCTTGCGCCAACTCTGCCACCGCTTGTGCGGGTGTGAGCACACGCGCCCCTTGTAGAATTTTGGGTGGGTAGTGCGCCAGATTGCCGGTGATGATCGTCTTGTCGGCCGTAGCCAGCGCCACCTCGATGAAGACAATGTCATCGGGATCGGGCGCGGTCACGGCGACAACCGTCGGCGTCACCATCAACTGTCCGTGCAATCCACTGAGAAACGCTTGGATTTTCCCCGGCGCCAGTTTCAAGCGCGGGCGATGCAGCACGTCGCGATACTCCGCCAGAATGCGCGCATCGTAAACCAGCTTCACCCGGCCATCGAGCACCGCGTCCAAGATGCGCGCCGACGGCCCATGCGGATTCAGCAGCCCTGAAACGACGACGTTGGTGTCGATGACCCAGTGTCTCACTGGCGACGGCGGACGGCCCGCGCAGCGGCGACCTCCCGGTCGATTTCGGTCATCGTGAGCGCGTCGGTGCCTTGCATCACCGAGTCAGTCCGGATCGCCTCCACGGCCTTCGCCAACGCCACGCGGTCGAGCATGGCCAAATCCCCGGCCAAGGTCGCCTCCGAGGTCGGGATCATGATCGCCTTTGGCTTGCCGTCGACGGTGACCAGGACGCGTCCGGCCCGGCTGACCGCCGCCAAGGTGCGTCCCGGGCGGGCGGAGAATTCACGGGAGGCAATCCACTTGGTCTTCATGCGGGCAGTGTCGTGCAGATGTCGGGCAAGTCAAGGGGCGGCCCGCCGCCGCGCTCAACCGGCTTTTGGACACGCGGCGCTTGAGAGGCACGACGCCTCGCCCCAGCCACTCACCGCCGCAGCGGTGCGCGGCTGGTTCATTGCTCGCTACTTCGCCGCGACTTTTTCCGGCGGGAGGAAATTTTCGACGAGGCCGATTTCGCCGGGCAGAATCTCGCGCAACGTCATCAGGACCTTTGTGCCGTCGGGCGACCAACTCAGCCGGCTGAGGTTACCCTCGGCGAGTTTTCCCCCAGTGGAAATAATGCGGTCCCAGCTGCCATCTGTAGCGACGACGTGCAACTCTTCCTTGGTTTCCCCTACGTCGCTCACCAAACGATAGCGGACCTTCGTGCCATCCAAACGATAGCCGACCTTCGTGCCATCCGGTGATCGGGAAAAAGATTTGATTGAAACCGGCTGGCGAACGCGTGCCAGCACGCGTTTGTCGCCATTTTGGGCATCGTAAACCAATCTTTCTTCCTGGCCTTCCTTGACGACGGAAACACGCCGGCCGGGCCTTTCCTCGGGGCGCAAGGGACGCGCTTCTCCGGTCGCAATATTGACGGCGAGTTGCCCTGCCCCGTCGCGCGGTGAAGCCAGGATTTCCTTCCCGTTGTCCAAAAACATGCTGCCGGCGAACCCGAGCTCCGAGTTGGCGCGTTTGAGCCGCTCCGAAACACGTTTTCCGCTCGCCACGGAAAAAAGATAAGTGCCATTCCCGCCGCTCCATTCATTGCCTACGCCGGCCATGCCAATTAGTTGGCCGTCGGGAGACCAGAATATCCGGCTGAGTCTGCGCATGGCGGGATCGTAAACCTTTTCCGAATCATCCGCGACGGTGTGAATGCAGAGTAGTGGGTTATCGATACTCGGTCCACGCCAGCGGATATATGCGATCTTCTTTCCATCGGGCGAGTATGCTGCGCCGATGTTGCGACCGGAACTGGCGCGCGTGAGCGGCTCCGTCCGCAGCTCGGAACCCTTTCGCACGCGCGTCAGATCAATCTTGTAGATATCGGAAGCCTCGTGCCCATCGACTCCACTGCTTGCAATGGTGAACGCAATCTTGCCCGAGGCCATCAACCACTTGGTGTGATCGCCGAAGTTGTATTTGACTGGGACGGCTTCTCCGGCGGGTCGCCCATCGGCAAAGCGAATCGCCCACAAATCCCAATTTCCGCGGCGATTGCTGCTGAACAAAATCCATTTTCCATCCGCCGAGAAGATGGGACAGCCTTCGTCGCTGCCCCAATTCGTGATCCGAGCGGCGGGATTGCCGGCGGCGCTCAGAACAAAAATATCGCGGTTGCCGTCGATGATTCTCTCACAAAAGATATGGCGACCGTCCGGCGAAAATCGTGCATGCGCACCTTCGGGACCGACCGATTGAAGCTCACCGGATTCGATGTCGAGTGTGGCGAGCGTCGGCGGGTTCGGGGCGGTATAATCATACCGAACGTCGACCAGCAGTTTCTTGCCATCACGCGACCAGTCGACGGGTGTCGCCCAGGATCCCTCCTTTATCTTCGGAAGAATCCGTGGCGTCCCACCATGGCGCGAAGCGATTCGGACACTGTTGCTGCCGTCATCCGCGTCCCATTGATACGCGATGAGTTTCGAATCCGGCGACCAGATCACACCGCTCGGGGATTCATAGGTCTTCTCCTTTTCCGATGCGCTGACGATTCGTTGCGCAGTCCCAGTGGCCAATTCGCGCACCCTGATGTGTCCGCCCTTGTCGCCCTCCTCGGTGTATGCGATTGCGGATTCGTCCGGCGCTAAGGAGCCGTAGACATCCTCGCTTGTGCCGGAGAGGAGGGTCCGCACGCGCGGACCATCGGCACCAAACGCCCGAGCCTGTGACGACGCTTCCGTCTGCGCATCCGTCAGCGTCACGAGCCCCAGCACCCCCACCAGGCCGATGGCGGCGGCCGACCACTGCGTCATTTTCTTGAACTGTGCGATCATGGTTATCCTTTTTTGCATTTGCGTTTTGTCTTCCAAAATTCCGACGAGGCCGGGCAGCGCGGCGGGGCGCGCGAAGCCTTCGAGCAATATGATGATCGCGTGGCCGTAGGGTTTGTTTTCCTCGGCGCGTGCGAACGACAGCGCGAGTTCGTCGCACGCCAGCTCGCGGTCGGCGCGCATCCGCGCGAACGCGAACCACACGAGCGGATTCGGCCAGTGCAGGATCTGCACGAGCGTCGCGAGCCAGTTGACGGCGATGTCGCGCCGCTTGAGGTGCGCCAGCTCGTGTAGGAACACGAGACGCAGCTCCTGCCGCGTGAATTTTTTCACGAGCCCGTCGGGCAGCAGCAGCCACGGCCGGATGAAGCCGAGCAGCGCCGGACTCTCCACCGCGCGGCTCTGGATGATCGGCAGCACTTGGTTGACGCCGATCAACCGCTTCGACTCCTCGAGAATTTCAAACACCGCCGGCGGCGTCGCCGTTTCGTGCCGCGCGAGCTGCGCGTTGAGCCGCAGCGGAATCCAGATGATGCGCGCAAGCAGAAAGACCACGCCGGCGAGCCACACCAGTGAGAGCGTGGCGGGCCATGGAAACGGTTTTGCTGCGACGAGCGGTCGCGCGGCCGAGCGCGGCGAAGTTGACACTAAAGCAGGGTCGGCCGGCAGCGGCGCGCTCGCGGCGACCGCGGCAGGCGCCGGCACCGACGCCGCGGGTGCGGCCGGTGCCGGCGCGGTTTTCGTTTCGGTTTTTGTGACCGAGGTTTTCGCCGCGGCCCCGCCGGCGCGGAAGACATTCGCCGGCGCGGCCGTCGTGAAATTGAACACGCTGAAAGCGCTCTCCAGCGACACCAGCAGCAGCAGTCGCGCGACGACCAGCAGCCAAAGCGTGTAGCGCACGCGCGGGGAGAGCTGCTTCCGGCCCAGCCATTGCACCAACCCCACTAGAACAATCAAGAGACTCGCCTGTCCGGAGACTTTAAGCAGCCCACTCGTCAACCCGAGCAACGCGGAATTGAAATTTTCCATGGCTCACTCCTTTTGATCGAGCAGCCGTTTCAGTTCCTTGATCTCCGCCGCCGACATCTTTTTGTGCTCCACATAGTGGGCGAGCATCGGCGTGAGTGCGCCACCGAACACGCGATCGAGAAACGAATCGCTGACCGCCTTCACGCAGTCCACTTCGCGCACCAGCGGCCGGTAGCGGTAGGCTCGCCCGTCTTTCTCGAAACCGAGCGCCTTTTTCTTCACGAGGCGGCCCAGCAGCGTCTTCGCCGTCTTCGGGTGCCATGCGGCATCCTGCGCGGCGAGCCGCGCGATGATGTCCTCGGCGGACAGCGGCGAGCTGGCCCAGAGGACTCGCATCACTTCCCATTCGGTTTCGGAGATTTTCGGGATGGTTTTCATGGGGATTGAGTAACGATTACAACTGTAGGCGTTATGGATTACGCTCGTAATCGTTCAGCGCAAGAAAAATCTTCGCTTATTTGTCCCGCCCTGCCGCGCCCCGCTTTTGCCGTCGGCAAGCCAGCCGCCCTCCGGGCCGCCAACGCGCAGAAAAATCCTCGCCACCCCGGCGCCGCCCTGCCTCGCTCCGACGCAACCCTGCATCGCCGCCCCCACCCCGAAGCCGCGAGGCATTGGTTATTCGTAATTCTTCACCGTCCCCATGCACTGGTCCCAAATCTACTCCCCCGCCGGTGGCATCGGCGTCTCCGCGCTCATCGCCACGCTGCCGGTCGTCACTCTTCTGGGCCTGCTCGCCTTCTTCCACGTGCGCGCGCAGATCGCGGCGGCGGCCGGCCTGCTCGTCGCCCTCGGGATCGCAATTTTCGTTTACCATATGCCGGCGCCCCTCGCCGTCGCGTCCGCCGGCTACGGCGCCGCCTACGGGCTGTTTCCCATCGGCTGGATCATCCTCAACGCCATTTTCCTCTACTCGATCTCCGTCGAATCCGGCCAGTTCAAGGTGCTCCAGCATCAGATCGCCAACCTCTCCGGCGACCGGCGCATCCAGGCGCTGCTGATCGCGTTTAGTTTCGGCGCGTTCATCGAGGGCGCGGCCGGCTTTGGCACTCCGGTCGCGATCACCGGGGCGCTGCTCATCGGCCTCGGCTTCCGCCCACTCGAAGCCGCCAAACTCGCGCTCATCGGCAACACCGCCCCCGTCGCCTACGGCGCGCTGGGCACGCCGCTCATCACGCTCGCCAAAATCACCGACCTCGATCTCGGCCTGCTCAGCTCGATGGTTGGCCGGCAACTCCCGGTGTTCTCCGTCATCGTTCCGTTTTGGCTCGTGTGGGCTCAGGCGGGCTGGCGCGGCATGGTGGGCGTCTGGCCCGCGTGCCTCGTGTCCGGCGCGACCTTTGCCGTCGCGCAATTTCTCGTCAGCAATTTCCACGGCCCGTGGCTCGTCGACATCATCAGCGCCGCCGTCTCGATTATCGCGCTCGTCGTGCTGATGAAATTTTGGCGTCCCGCGGAGGAGCAATGCATCCCTGAGCCCCCCACCGGCACCGCTCCGCCCATCCCCTCCTACCCGACCACCGGTCCGGTTTGGCGCGCGTGGTTGCCGTGGATTTTTCTCTCCGTCTTCGTGTTTGTTTGGGGTCTGCCGGACGTGAAGACTTACTTGAACGGTCGCTTCGCGCCGCTGATCGACGTCCCCCTCCTCCACAAAGCCGTCGAGCGCGTGCCGCCCGTGGTGCTCAAACCCGAGCTCGAGGGCGCCGTCTTCACCTTCAACGCCCTTTCCGCCACCGGCACCGCCCTGCTGCTCGCCGCCGTGCTCGCGGGTTTCTGCCTCGGCCTGAAGCCGGGAAAACTCGCCGCCATCTACGCCAGCACGCTCGCGCGCGTCCGCGTCTCGCTGCTCACCATCGCGCTCATGCTCGCCCTCGGTTTCACCACGCGTTACAGCGGCACCGACACCACGATGGGCCTCGCGATGGCGGGCACCGGTTGGTGGTTTCCTTTTTTCTCCCCGCTCATCGGCTGGCTCGGCGTCGCCCTCACCGGCAGCGACACGTCGTCAAACGTCCTCTTTGGCAACCTGCAAAAAGTTTCCGCGCAGCAGCTCGACCTCTCCCCGATTCTCATGGCCGCTTCCAACAGCTCCGGCGGTGTCATGGGCAAGATGATCGACGCGCAGAGCATCGTCGTCGCAAGCGTCGCGACCGGCGGCCACGCCGACAGCCCCGACGCCGGCACCGTGTTGCGCTCCGTCTTCTGGCACAGCGTCGCCCTCGCCCTCCTCGTCGGCGTCCTCGTGATGCTCCAAGCCTACGTCTTCCCTGGCATAATTCCCAAGTAGGGCAGGGTCTCCGACCCGCCATCCGCGTTTCTCCCGCGAACAGTTTCGCCGCCGCGCCCGCGCCTACTTCGCCGGCGGCACGACGCTGTTCCCCGCCGGCTTCATCGACTGCCACGCGACCATGCGCCACGTGCCGCCTTCGTTTCGCCAGACCGACAGGAAGCGAATCTTGATCTCCGACCACGTCGGCCCGAGTTTCTTCTTCATCTCCTGCGCGCCCGCCAGCACGATCACGTCCGCCGCAATCTGCCGCGCCGTCACGTCGGCAGTCTTCAAGTCCGCATAGGCCGTGTCGCCCGCCGTCATGTTTTTGACGTAGTCCGCCTTCGATTCGCTGCGACCGTCAGAGTGGACGAAGACCACCTCATCGGAAAACACCCGCGCCACCGCCGCGCCATCGCCCGTCCGCATCGCCTCCAACCGCGCCGCGTCCGCGCGCAGCACAATTGCCACCGGCGACTCCGCCGCCCGCGCCACCGCCGCCAATCCGACAATAAAAGCCAACCGCCAGAGTGAGATTTGTTTCATGGTGATCGGGGTTTGGTCCGTGTTTTTGTTTTTTCCGTGTTGATCCGTGCAATCCGTGGCAAAAAATTCGCTCCACTTTCCCCTTCCCTTTCCCTTTCACTCCCGCCCATACGCGTCGCGCAGCACCTGCATCGTGTGCCGCACTCGCACCGGCGAGCCAAGTTTTTCCAAATGCGCCTTCAGTTGGGTGAGACACCCGATGTTGCCGCTCGCCACGACGGTGGCGCCGGTGGCGATCACGGTCTTGGCCTTCTGCGCGCCGAGTGACGCGGCCGTTTCCGGCTGGTCGAGATTGTAGGTGCCCGCGCTCCCGCAGCAGAGGTGGGCGTCGGGCAGCTCGCACAACTCTGCGCCCGGAATCGCGCGCAACAGTTTTCGCGGCTGCTCGCGCACTCCCTGCGCATTGGCGAGATGACACGCATCATGATAGGCTACTTTCCGTGCGCCGTCGCCGCGCGGCGTCTCGCGCAATCCGAGCCGCGCGAGAAACACGCTCACGTCTACGACCCGCTGCCGAAAACTCTCGGCCCTCGCCTCGTCCGCCGTGCCGCACAAGATCAAATGATACTCGTGCAGCGCCGAGCCGCAGCCGGCCGCATTGGTGAGAATCGCGTCCACGTCGGCGGGAAACGCGTCGAGATTCCTTCTCGCAAATTCCCGCGCCGCGCGCAGATCGCCGGTGTGCCACGCCAGTCCGCCGCAACAGCCCTGAGCCTCCGGCACGATGACCTCCACCCCGTTGCGCGCGAGCACTTCGATCGTCGCGACATTGATATCTGGATCGAGCACCTGCTGCGCACAGCCCGCGAGCAGCGCGACGCGCGCGCGGCGCTCGCCGTGTGCTGGAGTCACGCGTGCTAGTTTCACCGCTGGCGGCACCGTCGCGGGTGCGAGGTCCAGCATCGGCTCCAGCACGCGCGGAACAAACGGGCGAAAAATCTTTCCCAGCCGCGCGCCCCACAACGCCAGCCGGAACCGCCCCGGATACGGAATCGATTGCGCGGCGAGCCAGCGACGGAGTTTTTCGCCAAATGTCCGCGGAAATTTTTCCTGCGCCGCCGCGCGAAACGGGCTGATCAGATCGCGATACGGCACGCCGCTTGGGCACGCCGGCTCGCACGCGAGGCAACCGAGGCAGCGATCCACGTGCGGCTGCGCCGCGCTCCACGGCAGCGTGCCCTCGAGCACCTGTTTCATCAGCACGATGCGGCCGCGCGGCGAATCCATCTCCTGCCCGAACTCCTGATAAGTCGGACACGCGGCAAGACAGAAACCACAGTGCACGCAGGCCTCCACCGCGTGTGCCATCGGGGCACCAAGCGGTCCGTGCTCGTCGGGTTTGATCGTGTGGAGCATGTCAGTCGTCGAGATTTGGAAAACGATTCTGCGGATCGAGCGCGATTTTCACCGCCCGCATCACTTCGAAACGCGGCGGCGCTCCCGGCCACAACGCCACGTCGCCGCGCAACGTCACCGCCGGCCAGGCGAACGCCGGCTTGCCCTCCGTAGCCGTGGCGAAGGAGGGAAACGCCGCCCCCGCCGGCAGCGACAGGTAGCCGACGTTTCCACCCGCGCTCACCCAGCCGCGAGCCACCGCCGGAAATCCCGCGACAAACTCCGGCACCTGCGATGGAGTGAGCGCGAACTTCACGAGCGTTCCGCCCGCGTGCGCCCACGCCGCTTCAACCACGTCGCTCCACAATTTCGCCGCCGCGTTGTCGGCCAGCACGGTTCCCGGCCAGCGGGAGAGAATTTCCTTCGCCAAGGCGTCGAGCGCCGGGGCGGGGGCGGCGAGTCGCGCATAGACCGCGCCTTCACCGGGCGACGCGTCCAGCGCGTCGAGTTCCCAGCGCGCGCTGCCGGCGGCCGTGAAAATCTCCGTCATCGCCGTGGCGTTCTTGGCGTCGAGCCGCAGCGTGCGCGTCGCCAGCGGACGGGGAAACACCTTGAAGGTAACCTCGGCCAGCGCGCCGAACCGGCCGACGCTGCCGACGAAAAATTTCGGCAGATCGAAGCCCGCGGCATTCTTCACCACCTTGCCCCCGAGCCGCAGCAGCCGGCCGCCGCCGTCGACGAAGCGCACCCCGAGGACAAAGTCGCGCAACCCGCCGAAACGAAACCGCCCCGGCCCGCTCACGCCACTCGCCAGCGTGCCGCCCAGCGTCGCCCCTGCCGCCGAAAACAGCGGATCGAACGGCAAATACTGTCCGCGTTCCCCCAGCGTCGCCACGATCTCACGCACCGGCGTGCCGGCGAGGGCCGTGAAAGTAAACTCACTCGGCTCGTATTCGACGACCCCGCGGAGTTTCACCGTCGAAATCTTTACGACGTCGGCCGCGGCGCGGGACATCCTTGGCTTCGTGCCGCCCCCGACCGCCAGCACGCGAGGAGCGGAGCGCACCGCGTCGGCGAGTTCGGCCGGTGTCACAGGACTCAAGACGGCAGTCATCGTCGGAGGTAGGGCGCGTTATCCCTAACGCGCCAGAGGGACTTTCGCATCGGCTGCGGCGGCGGCATAAGGATAAGCCGCCCTACCCGCATCGCGCGCTGTTTTCTCTGCGGGCTCATTCGCGGGAAATCACTCCGGCCTGCTCCAGTGGATGCATGCCGTGCTGTGCGAGCGCGGGCGCGCCAGTGACCGGAAACATTTTCCCCGGGTTCGCCAGTTCACCCGGATCGAAGGCCGCGCGCACGCGTTTCAGGCAGTCGATCTCATCCGCGGAAAACATGTCCGGCAGGTAGTCGCGTTTCTCCACGCCCACGCCGTGTTCCCCCGTGATCGAGCCGCCCATCTCCACGCACATCCGCAGGATTTTCCCCGCGAGCGCCTCCGCCCGCACGAGCCCGTCCGGCTCCCGGCCGTTATACAAAATCAGCGGGTGCAGATTGCCGTCGCCCGCGTGAAACACATTCGCGCACCGCAGCCCCGCCTCGCGCGACATTTCGCCGATGCGGCGCAAGGCCTCGCCGAGCCGACGCCGCGGCACCACGCCATCCTGCACAATGAAATCCGGCGAAAGCCGGCCCACCGCGCTGAACGCACTCTTACGTCCCTTCCAAATTGCCATCCGCTCCGCGCCATCACGCGCGACTTTCACCTCGACCGCGCCGCTCTTCGCCAGGATTTCGTCGAGCCGCACGCGATCCGCCGCGACCACTTCGCGCGGGCCTTCGAGCTCGACAATGAGCACCGCCGCCGAATCCGGCGGATATTCCGCGTGCACGGCGGCGACTGCGGCCTCAAGCGCGAGGGCATCCATGATTTCGATCGCGCCGGGCAGCAGGCCGCTCGCGATGACTGCCGCAACAGCATCGCCCGCCTGCTCGAGCGTGCGATAACCGGCGAGCACGGTGTGAAACATTTCCGCCCGCGGCAAAAGTTGCAGCGTGATTTCGAGCGCGATGCCAAACAGCCCCTCGTTGCCGACGAAGAGTCCCGTCCAGTCCGGCCCGACTTGCTCGCGGCTCGCGCCGCCAAACTCCACCACCTCACCCGTCGCGAGCACGGCCTTGAGCCCGAGCACATGATTCGAGGTCATGCCGTATTTCAGGCAGTGCGCGCCGCCGGAATTGAAGGCCACGTTGCCGCCGATCGTGCAGATCGACTGGCTCGACGGGTCGGGCGCGAAGTGCAGGCCGTAGGGCTGGGCTGCCGCCGTGACCGCGAGATTAATCACGCCGGGCTCGACGACCGCGATCCGCTGCGCCGGATCCAGCCGCAGGATTTTGTTGAGCCGGTTCAAAGTGATGACAATTCCCCCCGCGACCGGCAGGGAGCCGCCCGACAAACTCGTGCCGCTGCCACGCGCGACAAACGGAATCTTCTCGTCACGACAAAACCGCACCGTCGCGATCACCTCGTCCTGCGTCTCCAGCACGACGACCGCGAGCGGCGTGGTCTTGAACGCCGTGAGCCCGTCGCTCTCGTAGGCCGCCAGCTGCGCCGGGGCCTCGAGCACCCGCCCGGCCGGCAGTAGCGCCGTGAGACGGCGGAGCATGGCGGCGGAGGACGGGGACTTCATCATGACTTCGAGATCATGGGTCACGCGTGGGCGAACTGACGAGCGCGGATTCGCTCCGCCACCCGCCGCGCTCGCTACCGTGCATACTCCACAAACCACTTGTCCGTGTAGAGCGCGTGCTCCGTGACCGGCTTGAATCCGATCGCCGCGAACCACGCCTCCGCCTGCGCCTTTGTCACTTGCAGGGCCGGATCGTTCTTGTGCGGTCCGAGCTCCGGGTGAAAATCGATCACCACGATCCGCCCGGCTTTCTTCAGATAAGGCACCAGGTTCTTCAAATACTCCGTGCGGTTCTCGATGTGGTGCAGCACGTCAAAAATCAGCGCGAGATCCACGTCCTTCGCCGGCAGATTCGCATCCGTAAACTTTCCCAGCACGCCTTGCACGTTCGTCAGTCTTTGCTCGGCGGCTTTCTTTGTAATGTGATCGACCAGCCCCTGCTCGATATCGACCGCATATACTTTCCCCGCCGTCACCGCCTTCGCCAGCGGCACGGTAAAAACTCCCGACCCGGCGCCGATGTCGGCCACGACGCTCCCGGGTTTCAACTTCAGCGCCAGCACAACTTCGTCGACCTTTAACTTCACGACCCGGTTCTGCGCATCCAGCGTCTTCAGCCATTCCGCCGTGGAGCGCGCCCCGAGCTGCGCCTGCGCCGCCGGGCCGAAGCCCAACACCGCGGCGATGGCCAGGAACCGCGTCAGCCGGGATCGGCGGACGACAGCAAGGAAGCAGGACCGGGGGGCGGTTCGAGTTGGCATGATGAGATGATTCGGGTTCAGGTCGCGGCATCCACGGTCGAAAGAGTCGCCCTAAGTGGTTAGCGTTCGCCGGCCAAAAAACAAGAAAACCCCGACGCCGGCGAGCAACGGCAGGATGCCGACGAGGGCGAGTTTTCCCGCATAGTCCATGGCCGCATACAGCATGTAGCCACACATGCCGCAAAACACGAGGGGCAGCAGCGGGAAGAACGGGACGGTGAACGGACGCTCGATGCCCCGGTCCTTCACCCGCAGCACGAACAGGGAAAGCCCGGTCATCAGGAAAAACATCCAGAAGACCGGCGCCGTGCATTTCAACAGGGTGTCGAAACCGCCATGACCCTCCCACGACGGGGCCGCCAAACCGGCGCCCGTCATCACGGCCGTGAGCAGCGCCCGCCCGGCGTCATGACCGACCAGCCACACCAGCAGCAGCGTCAGGCCCATCTGGGTGAGAAGCGCGGGCACCGGCGTGCCCCGCCGCGGATGCCAGCGCGCGAGGAATGCCAGCACCGCAAAGTCCGCCCCGGCCGCCGCATAAATGCGCGCCCCGGTGAGAATCAAGCCGTTGAGGGCACCGAGCGCGGACACCATCACCAGGGCCGACATCATCCTCGCCCCCGCCGGGCCCAGCGGGCCCTGCAACACATCCGCGGCGATCGCGTGGGAACTCCGCGCGGCGGCGAACCCGAGCGCGTTGAGATACGCCGCGTTCACGAGCAGATAAACCACCGCCACTCCGGCCGTGCCCAGCAGCAACGCGCGCGGGATGTTGCGCCGCTGGTCCGTCATCTCCGCCACCATGTAGGCCGCATCGTTCCACCCGCCATACGTGTAGAGCACGAGAATCAGCGCCAGCCCAAATCCCGGCCCGCCGCCCGGACCCGCCGCGGCGACCGCCGGCGTCGCACCAGCCTGCGGCCAGAAAAACCCGGCCAGTAAAATGGCCGACAGGCCCAGCGCCTTGAGCGCGGTCAGCCCGTTTTGGGTCCATCGGCCGGATTGGAGGCCGGCCACATTAATCAGGGAGAACACCACCACCGAAATCAGCGCGAACCACGGGGCCGCCGCTGCCCTCAGGCCAAACAACCGCACCGCATAGTCCGCAAAAACAAAGGCCATCAAACCAATGCTGCCGCTCATGAGCACCGTCAATTGGGACCAGCTGAAAACAAAACTGGCCCAGGGGCCAAACGCCCGCCGCAGGAAATAATAATCGCCGCCGCCCCGCGGATAGGTGGTGGCCAGTTCCGCATAGCACAACGCCCCGACGACCGAAAGCACGCCGCCCAAGGCCCACACCAGCATCGCCTGCGCGGGATTCGCGACACAGCTCAGGATGAACGGCGCCGTCTCGTAAATCCCCGCACCAATCACGATGCCGACGATGACCGAAACGGAGTCCGCCAAGCCCAAGTGGCCCGCGGTTGGCCGCGCGGCACCCGGCGGCGGTGGCGGGCGGTCGGGAGGAAGTTCGGTCGGCACGGCGATTCGCCGCCAGCGCAACCCACCGGACGCCGCACGTCAACGCCCGGACGGCTCCGGCCCTGTCGCACGGCGGCCCGCGAGCGCGGGGCCCGACCCGCCGGCGAGTCTTCGCTTCCGTTTTGCCCGGCGCGCGCTTTCGTTCAGCGGATGATTCGCGCGCTCCTCTTTATCATCGCGCGGCCCGCTCAGCGGGCCGCGGCGATCCATCTGAATTCCGCCGTATGATCCGCGCGCTCGTTTTCGATTTCGACGGCCTCATCCTCGACACCGAGACGCCGCTCATCGACGCCTATGGTGACGTGCACGCGGCCCACGGCCGGCCCTTCGACCGCTCCGAGTTCCTTCGCGCGGTCGGCCACTCCGACTACGCCTTCAATCCGTGGCGTGCGTTCGGCCCGCACGCCGACGAAACCGCGCTTGAAGCGCAACGCCACGGGCACAACCACGCCCGCACTCTCGCCCAGCCGGTGCTCCCCGGTGTCGCCAACTTGCTCGACGCCGCGCGGGCGGCCGGCCTGCGGCTCGCCGTCGCCAGCAACTCCAGCCACGATCACGTCGAGGGCCACCTGCGGCGCCTCGGGTTACACGCGGCGTTCGAGTTCTTCGCCTGCCGGGGCGACGCGCCATCGCCCAAGCCCGAGCCCGACCTCTACAACTACGTCCTAAACCAGTTTGGCCTGCGGGGACCGGAGGCGATCGCCTTCGAAGATTCGCACACCGGCAGCCTCGCCGCCCACCGCGCCCAGCTCCACACCGTCGCCTGCCCCGGCCCCTCGACCGCGCACCACGACTTCGCGCACGCCGGCCTCCGCGTCGCGTCCCTCGCCGACGTCACACTCGAAGAATTGGTCGCGCGATTTGGGTAGATGCCATGAGGCGGACCAGCGGGCAAAGAATGCCCAACTTGTCGGCCGCATGGCATCTACCCGCCAAGTTCCACCGGCCACACACGGCGCTTCGGTTGAGCATCTTGCCCGCTCCAATCTAACCGCATCATGATGCCTCAATGAGAACCACAGTCACGCTGGACCCGGACGTCGAACAACTGCTCCGCCACGGGCTCGCTCACCTCGCACCCGCTACCGCCACCAAACCGTTTGTCGTCAAAGCGCGGCCGATGAGGCTGGAAAGGCGGGCTGGAGTCGCCGGGAGTTTCGTGCCTTCCAGAGTAGCCCGCGCGCTGGCGGCATGCGCGCGGATTTCCCGGAAGCGGCCGAGCTGGTTCTCATTGCCCGATTGCTGCGCGAGCGATTCCAACTCCTTTAGCAGATCGTCGTTCCGCGTATACGGCAGCGCCAATTCCCCGAGCGCCAGCGCGGCAGGGACACCGTCGCTCTCCGCGGCGCGACGGACGAGGCCGGCGAGCTGCCGGACGTCGAGGCTGCGGTTTTCGACCAGCTTACGCAGCACCGCGAGATCGATCGGGGCCTTCACCCGTTCAGCCACCGCCACCGCCAGCGTTGCGGTCGACGCGGACACCCGCTCAACCTGCGCCAGCAAGCGGGCGAGTTCCTTCGCCGTCGCCGCCGAGTCCGGCAGACCCATCTGCTGCTCGCGCAGTGTCAGCAGGGCGAAGACTTGCAGCGCCACGTCGGCATCGACCTCGGTTCCGCCGATCCAGCCGGGCAGGGCCTGCGCGGCGCGCGTCACCCATTCACGGGCGTTCGGCCACGCGTCGGCGCGCGCCGGGAAGAGGGTCTTGAATTGCAGTAACGCAGAAGAGGCGGTGGTGCCGGGGGATGCCGTGGAGCGGAAGCCGAGGCTTTGCGTGTAGCGGCTGAGGTAGAAGTCGGCTGAGGATGAGGCGGCGGGTTGCGAGGTTTCCACGCCTTTCCGCAGGGCGTGGCGCAACGCCGGCAACGCCTGCTCCACCGGGAGCCGCCGGCTTTGGGTCATGGCGTAGCGCGCCAGATCCTCTCGTCGTGCCTTGGTGGGGTCGAAGGTCGTGATGAGACTCTGGAGCTTTTCCGTCGGCACGCCGGCCTTCAGCGCGCGCTCGATCAGCAGCAGGACGAATCGCTGGTGCCACATTTCATAGGTCGGGCCGCCCACGGGCTTGGCGGTCTGCGCGAGCCGCCGGAAGAACAGCGCCAGGTTTTCGCGATCGAGATATTTTTCCGCCTCGGTGCACAGCCCGCCGGGACTGAACAATGGCGTGCCGTCGCCTCGACCGAAGCGGGGGGTATTGGCCGAGCCCAGGGCTGAAACCGCCGCCACGCTGTAGATGCCGACGGCCTGCTCGGCGCGACCCGCTTTTGCGTAGAGCCTCGCCAGCTGGATGCGCTGGTAGTCACTCGGCGGGCCACCCGCCAGGAATGCCTTCTCGGCCACGGGCAGCGAGTCGCGGATGACATCCGCCGGCTGCCGGATCACCAGCTCCAGCCAGAGCATCATTTCTTTTTTCCCGGCCGTTCCCGCCTGCATCATTTCCGTCAACCGCTTGAACTCCGCCGGCATCCGGCCGGTGCTCGCATAACCATGCGCCATCAGCGGATAAAACCGATACTGGTCATCGGTATCCGGGACCGAAGGATCGAGTGCGCGCAGGGCTGCCTCCAATTCGGGCAGCGCAAACGGTCGCGTCGCGAGCTGCTCCAGGAATTTGACCGGTTGGACGGACACTCCGCTTTCCTGATCATCCGATTCGAGCGCGCGCAACAACCCGTTCGTGACTTCGGGCGCCGTCACCGGAGCGACGCGGGGCGCCGCAGCCTCCGCACTGAGGGCAAACAGCGACGACCATTCGATCACGGGGGTGCCGTTCCGGTAGTATTCGTAGGACTGGATGCCGGGTGCCGGCAGCATTTGGAGCAGGCCGCGCAACGCCCCGCGTGCGTCCGGGCCGGCGTCGGGTTTCGAAAGTTGCCCGAGCATCTTCCCGACGGTGGCCGCTCCAAGGTTCGCGTAGGTCAATTGGGCACCGGCGCTCATGCTTGCATCTCGCACCGCGGCGATGGCGCGCGCCCGGCCACCCAGTGCGTTCAACGCGTTTTCGGGGTGATCCAAGGTCCGCCACAGGGCGGCGAGCCGTTGGCGATAGGTGTCGTTCTCCGGGGCGATGGCGATCAGGCGCTCGAGGACTTCACGCTCTTGGTCGGAGTCGCCGGACTGGCGATAGAGCGGGTAGAGTTCCTCCAGCGCGAGGCGGTGATCGGGTTGGCGCTGCCGGAGTCCCTCCAGCCAAGTTACGACATCGCGGGGATCACCGGCGGGGTCACTCAGGTAGACCGCGGTCGTCATGGCAAAAACGTGGCGCGCGTTCTGTCCTGGCTCCGAGGATTTCTTCTCCAGCAACGCCAGCAACTCCGCCTTGCGCTGGGGATAGATTTGCTCGACGAACGGCGTGAAGGAGCGCCGGACGAATGAGGCCATGGACGAGGCGGGATAGTCCGGCGGGAACTGCACCTGCGCGATATCGCGCAACGCCCCGTCGATGATCGACTGCAACGACATCCCGTCCTTTCCCGCATCCGCGGGTTGCAGGACGGACGCGAACACGCCCTTGGAGAACGCGTCGGGATAAGTTTCCGTCAGATGGTGATCGAGGTCCGCAAGGAAGCCGGTGTTGCTCCGGTCCATCATCTTGGCGAGGGCAGGCAGGAGAGACGTGAGCGTGCTGGCCACCGAGCGGACGGCCGTGGGGAATTGCTTGGTGTATTTTTGGATCCGATCCTTCAGCTCGCTGAGAATCTTCCCGGAGGAATCGGGATCGACGGGTTTTGCGAGGAGCAGGCCGAGCGAGGTGATAGACTGGGTCGAGAAGCTGGTGGCAGGGTAGCCTTGCAACTGGCGCAGAAAAAACGGGCCGCGGGCCGCGGCTGGAAGGCGGCCCATCACGTAATCCATGTCCACGGATGTGAGCTGCCGCGAGTCGATGGCCGCGACGGCGGTCGCCAATTGCTCCTCGGTGAAGAGCTTCTGGCCCGCGACCTCCTCAATGAGGAACAGATTCGATTTTTCCATCGTCGCGCCGCCCATCAGGATAACTCCGGACGAACGGTTGTTCAGCAGCTCCTTTGCCACGTCGGGGTTTTCGGTGGCGAGGGCGACGATTTTCTTGCACAGCGCGGCGAACCGATCCGGCTCCAGCTTGCGGCGGGCGTGGACCGCCAATTGGCCAAGACTGCCGCCGGCGGCGACGCTGCCCGAGCTCACCATCATCCCGCCACCGAACGAAATCATGTTGGCCGATGACGCGGATCCACTCAACGTGGTGACGCCGCCACTAAAGCTCGCGGCGGCGGCCGAGGTCGCTGCCGCCCGGGCGGCAGGCGTCTGCCGGTTGAAGTTGAGCCACTCCTGATAAATGGAATCGGTGAGCGTCGCATCGTTCGCGGCGAGGGCCGTATCCGCGGCCAGCTCATAGTTTTTTTGGGCCAACGCCTGCCGGGCGGCAGCGCCGAGATCGGTCATCGGCGCCATGGCCACCGTGGCGCTGGTTCGCGGGGCGAGATCGCTCTGCGTCTTGGGTAAAACGCCCTCTGCCGTCCGGAGTTTGTCCGCCGACGCGCGCAGGCCCCACGCGAGACGTTGCGTCACGAGTTCCGTGACCGTTCGCAGATCGCCGCCGAAATTCCTCAGGAGTTTCAAATCGAAGCGGTCAGCCAAATTGTAGCGGCCGGAGTGCAGGGCCGACACGCGCGCCAGTTTCGCGATCACGCCGAGCCGGGGATACGAGGCCAGCGGCTTCAGCGGCTTGCCGGCCGCGCGTCGCAGCACGTCCTGGAGCCCTTGATCGAACGCCGCCTCGATCATGGCGAACTGCGCCGGCGTGGCTTCGCCCGGCGCATCCGGGGCGAGTGTGAAAAGCAGTCCGCTCTGCATAAGCGAATAGTAGCGCTTGAAGAGAAACGTGAATCCGTCGTCCTGCTGCCGCCCGACTCTCGACCCCGGGGCGGGCGGATCGACTTCGATCGGCTGTTGCTCGATCACCCGCAGCATCGCGCGGAGATACATGCCGTTCGCGATGTCGACGGCGCCGTTGCGGCTGCGCATGGCCGCCAGTTTCGCCATCACGCCGACGTTGCCCGTGTCAGCCGTCAGCGCCTTTTCGTAGAGCACCGTGGCCTCCGTGCTGTAGCCGGCCGATTCGAACCGATCCGCCGATTCCTCCACGAGCGACGCGCGATCCGTGCGGTCGATGGCGAGGTTGAAGGAGTTCAGGGCCTCGCTGGGATTGTCCATCTTCAGAAACGTCCGGCCGAGATTAAGGTAAACTTCCGGCGGCATGTCCTCACCCATCGCGACGAGTTTGCGGCTGTAGGACAGGTTGCGGCGGAGATCCACCGCGCCGCCGGCATTCGACGACCCGGGCGTCCGCTCTTCCGTGGCGCCGATGAGTTCGCGCAGGACCGTGCTGCGACGGGGGCCGGCCTCGACGAGCGAGTTTTCGAGCGAGGCAATGTAGGTCTTCATGTCGCGCGACTCCTGCGCCAGCTCCCCGGACAAATCGTAAAGATAAAACTTGTCCGCGTGCCGCGTGATGCGCTCGAGCACGCGGCGGTGGGCCCAGCGGAGCACGGGCGCATCCGGCGCGGGCTTCAGGTTGAGGATGCCGTCGATCGCGACCATGAAACCGTCGTCACCCGGCGCAATCTCCGCAAAGTATTGAAGGATGGCGGTGCCTTGGTCGCCGCGCCGATCCTGTTTCAGGAGATCGGCGAGAAGCAGGTAGTTGTCGCTGCTGCCGGGATTCTTGGCGAGGGCGCGCCGGTAGGAATCGATGCCCTTGTCCTTGAATCCCGCCATCACGAGCACGCCTGCCTCGAATTCGTCACCGGCTGCCACGCTGCGCTGCCTCAGTTCGGTGAGCCGGCGTTGCAGGAGCTCGGCGTCTTTTTTGCTGCCCCGTTCGAGATAGTTGAGAACGAGTGATTGAAGATACTCCACGCTGTTCGCGGGATCGAGCTTCACCAATTTCTCCGTGACCGTGATGAAGGCGGTGTGCCGGTTCAGCGCCTGGTAGACGCGCGCCTGTTCGCGCAGGCTGGCGATTTCCACCGCGGCAGTTTGCTCGCGCCGGCGGTAGGATTCCTGGATCACCTCGATCGCTGAGGCGGGATCACTCGCATCGGTGTAGATGCGGACGAGGAGCGAGGTGTCTTTCGGCGCCGCGGTGCCCTTGGCGATTTTCTCTTCGAGGCTGATGGCGAGATCCCCGATCGTGCCAGCCTCCACCGCGAGGAGGAGTAGGCGGTCTTCCACGAGCTTGCGGCGGTTTTCCGAGACCTCGCCTTCCCAGATTTTTTGCCAGAGCGCGAGGGCCTTGTCGCGCCGCCCGGTGGTGTCGTAGAGCCACGCCAGGTGCATCGACTCCTCGTTGCCGAGGCCGCCCTCGCGTTGGAGGAGCTCTTCCCAGATCGCGACGGCCTGCTTGGGATTCTTGATGCGCTCGTAGCCATCGGCGACATTCGGCCGCTGCGGGGAGTCCATGGGTAAATCCCTGGCGAGCTGGCGCAAGACCTCCTCGATTTTCGCCATCTGGCCACGCTTCAAGTAATGCTCGTAGCGAAACCACTGCACGTAGGTGGCGCTGTCCGGATTCACGGCGAGGCACTTGTCGGCCGCCGCGAGCGCGAGCTCGTCGAGCCCGTGCTGGGCCATGATCCCCGCGGCGTCGAGCAGGACTTCGGGCGCGGCATTGCGTCCGGTGAATTCGCGCCACAATTTTGCGGCTTCTTCGCGCAGACCCTGTTCGAGGAAATATTCGCTCAAGCCCCGCGGCCACGCAACCTCGGCCGGTTCGTTCGCGATGAGCTTCCGGAATTCCGTGACCAGCGCCTCGTGCCGGCCAGCTTCACTATACATCCGCAACAACCGGCGCTGGCCCTCGGGACTCATGCCGTGGCTGCGGTCTGCCTCGATGAAGGCAATGGCTTCGTTGTAGCGCTTCAACCGGTGGAGCAGGTCGACGCGGGCGGATTTGGCATCCGCACTGAGGTTCGGTTCCGCGGCAAATTTGGCGAGCAGCTGGTCCCACGATTCGTCCAGCTCATGCGCCTCGATCAGCACGCTCAGGTTGTAGCGCACGTCGCGCGAGAGCGTCGCACCCTGCACCGCCTGCCACGCTTCCGCCTGCGCCTTCTGCGCCTGGCGCGCCTGCACGGCCCATTGGGCGAGACGCAGGTGCTGCCGCTGGCGCTGCGTGCCCTCACCGAAGACTTCGTATAGGTCCGCGGCCTCGGCGGGATGATTGAGGATCGCGAGCGCGACGGCCGCGCGGTTGCGAAACTCCCGGTCGCGGGTCTTGGCCAACTGGACGAGCGCATCGACGTTTTGCGGGTCGGTGACGAGGAACGTCAGGCGCATCACCGCGTCCTCTTTTTCATCGGAATCGGTGACGAAGGCCGCCGAGCGTTCATACCACTCACGTGCCTCGGTGAGTTTGCCGGACGCCTCCAGAAGACGCGCTTTGTGCAAAGTCAGCGTGCCGGAGGATTCGATCGCGATCGCGCGGTCGATGACCTCCATCGCTGCCGGCATCCGGCCGAATCGCCATTGCAGATGGCTCGCCACGAGCAGCGCGTTAGTGCGGGAGCGGCGGGGTTGGGTCTCATCCTTCGCGTGATCGGCGAGTTGGTTGACGACGGCATCGACGGTGCCGTCCCGCAGGATGGCTTCGTTGTAGATCGTCTCGATCGCCGGGGGTTCGATGCGCACTTGCGCCAGCACCGCGGGTAGCGGAAGCGGCAGAGCCGGCACCGCGGCGAACCCGAGGGTCGAGCCTCCGAGTGCAAGACAGGCCAGCAGGGTGTTTCCCATGGGTTTCGAGTTCACGGTGGTGCTGGAAATCAAGTGGTGCGCGGCCAGCGGCGATAAACCAACTCCGCGACATACAGTAACAGGGCCAGTAATGTGGCATAAGGCCACAATTCGACCAGCGAGAGCGACACCGAATCACTGCGCAGCGCGGGATTCGGGCCGAGTGCCGCCGTGCGCGTCGCATCGACAAAGACGCCGCCCGTGGCCTTCGCCAGCGCCGGCAGGTTCAACGCCGTCTCCGGGTCCACCTGGCGTTCCGCCGAGACATCCGCGGCGGCCGATGAGACGAGGAACGCGGTCGCCGCGGCGCGCGCCGGGCCGGCCCCACTCGTCACTCCGGCGGTCACGCGCACGTCCTTCGCGGGATCGCTGATCGTCTCCGCGATGAAGTGGCCCGGCGAGAGCTGGCGAAATTCGAGTGGTCGGCCTTCGCGGCCCTGCGCGTCCAGCAAGGAGGCTTGCGGCACGAGTCCCGCGCGATCCGCGTAGCGACGCGCGCTCACGGTGATCTGCTGATCGTTGCGCTCGATTTCGAAGCGGAATGGCCGCGTGTCGCCGGCGGTGCGGCTCGCGATGCGCGCCAGCCAGCGGCCGTAGTCTTTCCAATTCTTCCAATCGACCGTGCCTTCACCCAGCGGCTCGGTCGCAAACGTGGTCACGCGACCAAGGCCGTAGAGCCAGGAGGCGAGGATCGGATGCGCGTTGCCTTCCACCTCCATCAACACCTCGGCGCCGCCGCGAGTTTGCGTTTCGACGTAGCCGTTCAGCGCCGGCACGGCCTGCCGGTCGATTTCACCCCACCAACCGGGACCGCCGCGACCCACGACCGGGAACCCGCCGGTCTTGTAGGCGGGCAGGTTCATCGTCGTCGCCTGCTTCAACACCACCTCCGGCAGGCTGTAGCGATCGTTGGCGGAATAGAACCGGCCATGACCCCACGAG
Source organism: Opitutus sp. (assembly GCA_009695305.1). GTDB lineage: Bacteria > Verrucomicrobiota > Verrucomicrobiia > Opitutales > Opitutaceae > SIBG01. The sequence goes on from SIBG01000007.1 coordinate 72,694, forward strand.
GCGAGGTCGATCAGAAACTGACTGTGCGCGCCCGCCCCGGTGAGCACGGTGGAAATATTGATGTGATCCTTGGTCATCATGCGGAAGAGCGACTCGTAGTCGGCCTCCTCCACGCCCGCGTCGGTAATGATCAGGATGTGCTTGTAGCGCGTGCTGACGTTCTTGAGGCCGTAGTAGGCCTCTTCGACCGCCGGATAAAGCACCGTGCCGCCGGTCGCCTGCATGCGTCCGAGGGCGCGATCGATCGCGATTTTGTTCGCCGCCGATTGCAGCGGCAGGGCCCAGCTCTTGTTGCCGTAAAATTCCACGATGCCCACGCGGTCGTGAGCCTTGAGCCGTTTGACCGCCAGCCGCGCGATTTGCTTGGCCAGCTCGATGCGCGTGCCTCCCATCGATCCCGACGTGTCGATCACGATGGCCAGCGCGGTGCTCGGATCGCGTTTCTCGGTGCGCTGGACGAAATCGATCGGCAGCACCTCCGCCACCGCGGAACGATCGTAACCACCCGTGCCGAACGAGGCTTTGCCACCGCTGAACAGCAGGCCGATCCCCTGGTGCTGGACGGCGGCGACCAGCCGCGTCTGAAACGCCTCCGGCACGCGGCTCGCCGGGCGGTCGTCGAGCAGCACCAGATCGTAGGGGCTCAAATCCGTTGCCGCATCGAGCGTCAGCTCGCTGCCATCCTGCACGGAAAATCCGCGGCCGAGGAGCTGGCCGAGCCGCGCGGCGCCCTGCTGCACTCTCTCGCCCAGATACAGCAACCGCAGCGGCCCCTGCACGGCGAACGTTTGCTGGATCGTGTTGTTGCCCTCATCGGCGTCGACCCCGGCGGCGGTCAGGACTTCTGCCTTCACCGGGAGAAAACCGGCGTCGCACGGCTCGAACTCGAGCGGCACGGTCACGCGCCCGGTGCTGGTCACGGACGCCGAACTGGCGAGCTCGTGCCCCTCCGCATCGGTCAAACGCACGTGCACGCCCGCCGCGCGGCCGACGATATCCACGGCGATCCGCGCCGTCTGCCCGACGCGCAGCAGCGGATCGGCGGACAGCCGCACCGGATATATATCCTTTTCGTTCCGCCCGAGATCGTAGATCGCAACCGGAATACCGCGCGCCACGAGGTGCTGCACAGTCGGACCCCAGCGGCGGTCCGTCGCCAGACCGTCGGACACCAGCGTCAAGACGCCGGCAGAGCCCACGGGGATCTGCCGCTCCGCGGCAGCGAGCGCGGCGCTGAGCGACGACTCGCTGACCACATCGGCCATTTGAATCAAATTGCGAATGTCCGTGGGCAGGGCCGGGGCGGCGTCATCGCGCGTCCCCACCACCACCACCGCGGAGTGCTCGGGCTTGTCCACTTGCTTCCTCCACTGGTCGAGCAACTGCATCGCGCGTTCGCGCTGCGGCGCGGTCACGCTGCCGGATTGATCGAGCACGAATACCTGGAAGAGCGAGCCCACCGGCCTCACAAGCACCGGCCCCGCGAGCGCGATGATCACCATCGCAAACAACAGCGACCGCAAGACACCGCGCGCCACGCGATCAATCCGCCGCGGGAAAAACCAGATCAGCGGCACGGCGAGCAGCAGCAGCAGGTAGAGCGGGCGGAGAAAATCGATGGCCATGGCGGTGGGCGGCTATGGCACCCGGCTCGTCTGATAGAGATACCACTCCACGCCCAACAACCCGAGCGCGAGGACGAGCAGCCACGTCACCGGATTGGTTGCCAGTCCCACCGACCCTGGCTGAGGCAGGTTGGACGCCGCCCCGACCAAGCCCACCGTGCTCGCGGGATCGAGCAGGGAAACGGCGAGCGGCCGCGCGCTGTTTTCCATTTTGATCTCGCCGGCCCGTTCAGGGACGAACGGCACGCCGAGCGGATCGAGCATGCGGCCCTGCCCGTCCACGACGCGGTCACCCATCTCAAGGGTTTCACTCGCGAGCGGGCGGCCTGCGGCGACAAATGGATAGCCGCTCCGCGTGTCCGCCAGCCAGCGCACCGAGTTGGCGATGAACAGCGGAAACGCCCGCGACCGGGTAAAATTAAATTCCTCGGACAGCAGTTCCTGCCAGACCTCGATGCGCCATTGCGGACCGGTGCCCACCGTGACCTCGACGGGACGCCGCGCAGTCTGGGCCAGCGACATCGCGTCGATTTCCTTCAGGCCGATCGCCTTGACCGCTTGGTTGAACACTGCGGTCGAATCCAGTTTCGCGGGATGAGTGATCAGGAAGGCCGGGCGCGAACCTTGCGACATCACAAATTCCAGCGCGGGCAAACTCGCGCCGACGTTTTCGCCCTGCTTGCGTATCACCACTTTCGCGCCGGCCTCGGTGATTTGAATCGCCGGATCGGCTGCGAGCACGAGGCGCAGCACGCGATCAAGCGACGGCGACAGTTGCACCTTCAACTTCGGTTTGTCCGGCAGGCGAATGCGCGCCACGTTGTCGAGCGGCAGCGAATCTTCCGCGGTGAGCCGCACCGTCAGCAGACCGCCGGCCGCCGGGAGGTCTTGGAGCAGAAATCCTTTGGCCGCGTCCCCGCGCACGGCGCGGAGTTCCGTCGCCGGAATATCACGCCCGTCGAGGTCGATCCTGAGCGCATCCGGAGCGGCGGCACCCTTTTGATCATTCTCCACTCGCACGAACACATCGACGCGATCCCACGCGCCCGATTCGGCTTCGGCCACACCGAGCGCGGTGATGCCGGTGTTGCGGCCGGTCTGGCGCGTGCTGATCGGCGCGCGCGCGACCGATAGATTTGGCGAAAGCGCGAGCGATTCCGGGCGGACCGGTGCGTCCCCGAAGATCACGACGTCGGTGGCGCGCCCCGGCCGGCTGGAGGCGCCGAGCTGCCGCAGGAGATTTTCCACGCCCGCCGGGGCGGCTTCGGGTGCAAGTCCCGCGAGGCGTTTCTCCAGCAGCAACTCATGTTCGCCTGGATTGAGCAGCGTGCGCACGCCGCCGCCGCTCCACACCACCTGCCGCTGATCGGCTGCCAGGTGGCGAACTTGGTTCTTCAACGCGGCCACTGCATCCTGGTAGCGCGAGCCGGCCGCCATGCCGGCCGAGCCATCGAGCACCAGCACGTGAAACGATCCGCCGTCGGTTTGGGCCAGCTGCGGGCCGGCGAACGCGAGCCACAGCAACGAAACGATCAACAGAATCAGCGCGTAGGCCCACGGATGGCGAAAGCGCTCGACGAACCTGCGGGCCGGCGCCTCTTCCGCGGCGACGCGCCAGAACAGCGTCGTCACCACGGTGACCTGTCGGTGCCGGACCCGAAGACGTTGCAGCGCGTAAAGCAGCGCCGCGAGGCCGGCGATCCCGGCCACCACCCAGCCAGCGGAGAGGTTCGCAAAATTCATATCCGGTATCCTCCGTCTTCAAACAGCCGCGAGAGCTGCTCGATGAGATCGCCCTCGATGTCGATCTTCAGCAGGTGCGCCTGGCGGCGGCGGGCGATGTCGGCGAGGTCTTCGTTGAACTTCGCATACGCCGCGCGATAACGGGCCAGAATTTTTGGCGTGATGGTGAGATCGGCGGCGTCGCCCGATTCGCAATCCGTCAACCGCACGTCGCCCTGCAAGGTGGGCTCGGCGTCCGAGCGCCGGACCAGCTGCACAAAAAGCATCCGATGGCGTATCGGCCGGAGCGCCTCGCGGATCGCCTCGATGCCACCCGGGTCAAAAAAGTCGCTCACCAGCACAAGCAGCCCACGGCGCAAGTTCAGGCTCGCGAGGCGCTCGAGCGAAGTGACGAGCCGCGTCTCGATCCGCGGGCCGGGCTCGGCGAGACGCGCGAGGTGCTTGGCAAACGTCATGATCTGCGTGTGGCCGGACTTGGGCTTGGAGATCACCTGCAGCCGGTCTGAGAACGGGAAGAGCCCCGCGGCATCGTGGTGATTCAATCCCACCGTCGCAAGCGCGAGCGTGCTGCGCAGCGCCGCGATCACGCTCGGCGGTCCGCTGTCGGTCAGAAACATGCTCCCGGAGATATCGGGCATGAGATAGATCGGCAGATCCTCCTCCACCTCGAAGAGCCGCACGAACACCTTGCCGAGCCGGCGGTAGAGATTCCAGTCGATCGCGCGCAGATCGTCGCCCGCGCTGTAAGGGCGGTAATCCTTGAACTCGATGCCCGACCCAAGGTCACGCGACAGGCGCTCGCCATGGCGGCCGCCACCTGCGACACGCTTCGCGTTGAGACTCCAACGCGAGAGTGCCGTCAGGAAGTCGGGATCGAACAGCTCGTCGAATGTGACCGTCGCCGCCATTAGGAGGTTTCGTTCGGTGTCGGGACTTTCGCGAGGACCTCGCGCACGATCGCTTCGTCGGTCACGCCCTCGGACTGGCCGTGGAAATTGATGAGCACGCGGTGCCGCAGGACGGGCAGCGCGATTTCCTTGATGTCGGCGACGCTCACCGCGAAGCGGCCGCGAATGAGGGCCTTGACCTTCGCCGCGAGCAGGAGGGCCTGCGCGCCACGGGGGCTGGAGCCGAGCGAGACGCACGAGTTGACTTTTTCCGGTGCGTAGGCGCTGCCGGGTTGCGTCGCCATCACGAGGTGGACGGCATAGCGCTTCGCGTGGACCGGCACCGGCACCGCGCGCACGATGTGCCGCAGACGGACGATCTCGGCGCCGTTGGTCGCGGGCTCGACCTTCACCTCGGTGTCGCCGGTCGTGCGATCGAGAATCGCGGCGTAGTCCTCCTCGCGCGGATAACCGACCACGAGCTTGAAGAGAAAACGATCGAGCTGCGCCTCGGGGAGCGGATAGGTGCCTTCTTGCTCCACGGGATTTTGCGTCGCGAGCACACAGAACGGTTCCTCAAGCTTGATCGTGCGGCGGCCCACGGAGATCTGGCGCTCTTGCATCGCTTCGAGCAAGGCGGACTGCGTCTTTGGCGTGGCGCGGTTAATTTCGTCGGCGAGCACGAGATTCGAAACGAGCGGGCCCTCCTGAAAGCGCAGCTCGTGCTGGCCGCGCTCGTTTTCCATGAGCACCGAGGTGCCCTGGATGTCGGCGGGCATCATATCAGGCGTGAACTGGATACGGGAGAACTTCGCATCGACCGCGTCCGCCAGCGTGCGCACAAGCAGAGTCTTGCCGAGACCAGGCACGCCTTCGAGCAGCACGTGGCCGCCGGCGAGCAGCGCGGTCATCACGCCGTCGATCACTTCGTCCTGCCCGACCATCATCTTGCCGATCTGGGCCTTGATGTCGTGATAAACTTTTTGAAACCGCGCCGACTCTTGCTGGGCATCGGCGATGGCGGGAAAGGTGGCATTGCTCATGGATGATTTTGGTTTTGGATTTTTCGGATAACGAGTGGGAAGCGGAAAAATGCTCTGCCGAGGATCGAAGGATGGATTTATCGCCTCGGCGCGACAGGAGTCGGGGCCTCGGCAGAATCGTCACCCTCCCCGGCTGGCCGGTGGATGGAGATGAAATAGTTTTCGACCAGGCTGCGCCGCCACGGGAGGAGGTCGGGTTGCTCGATGTGACCGACGCCACCCGTGCGCGTCGCCTGCTCCTGCGCCTCGAGCGGCGGATGCGATTCTTCCTTCGGTCGCGTGTATTCCTGCGTCACTTTCGAGCGACCGGGGCTCGGCGTGCCCGGCACGCGATCGGGGATCGGGATGCCGAGGATCATCGAAGGCACGCCACGGGTCTTCTTGATTTCGCCGGGACCGCCCCGGCCGTTGCCGGGCGGACCCTCGCCGGGCGGTTGGGTGGAAAGGTTGCGATCCACCGCCGGGGCCTTGTTGTCATCCATCGGCTTGTTCACGCCCGTGGACTTCTCCTGTTCATCCTCGTCCTCGTTGCCGTCATCCTCCGCATCGGTCTTGGGATCCTGACCGGTCTTGTCGGGCTGCTCCGGCGCTTCGAACGGATTCAGATTGCTGCCGGAAGAGGATGACTTGCCCTGACCGGAATTGGAGTCGAGCGCGAGTTGACCGGGTTCCTTTTTTTTCTGCGGCTTCTTCTTGGTCGCGGCTCCTTCTTTTTCCTCGGGTTCCTCGGCCTTCGCCAACTCGGTTTTTTTCCCGTTCGCCTTGCTGCGCTGGCTGGAGGCGAGACCGGCGGAACGCGTCCCGGAATTCGAGGAGCTGGCTTGCGCGCCGCCGCCGCTCGCGGGCTGGCCGTCCATGGGCCGTTCCTTCTTCGCGCGCCGTGGCGCGGGTGGAGTGGAGGTCGCCGTCTTTTCGTCGGCCACGACCGGCTCCGCCTCGGCGGGCGGGCGGGGGGCGCGGCGGATGTTTAGATTCGGATTGTCTATGAGCTTGGCCACCGGGCTGGCCTCCGCGACGAGCGGCCGGAGCTTGCCCGTCTCCGGCTGGCCGAGGCCGCCGGGCCCAATCGCGAAGCGGCCAAGCAAGATGAGGAGCGCGGCGGCGGGCACCCCCCACCAGCTCGCGCGCTCGATCTTCCATCCCGGCACCGGCAGCGCCGGGAGCGGAGTGACGAGCGCCAAGCGCGCGCACTCCCGGGCATCGTCCACCGCCGCACGCATAAACGCGCTGTGCGCCGCTTCCGTGGTCAAATCCGCCGAGCCGAGAAATTCGTCCGCGATCACCAGGCGATCCTTCGTTTCGAGATGGCGGTCATGCAGCGCGAGCGTGGCGGCGCGCGCCGGCTGAAACTGAATGACCGACCACAACACGCGCCCTCCAATATAGAGTAGAGGTCCGACGAGGGTCAGCACCGCCATCGTCCGCAGTCCGACCGGCACGCCATCCATGATCCCAACCGCCCGTGAGAGCAACACCACCAACGGCCCCACACCCAACGCCAGCAGCGACCAGCCTGCTGCTTCCCGCGATGCTCCCTTCCACCGCCAGCGCCGCAGGCACCGCGCGCCTTCGCGCGCGATCGTGTCGAGCTGCG
>SIBG01000075.1 GCA_009695305.1 Opitutus sp.
CACTTCCACGATGCTCTTGCCGCCATCGGCTTCCCGCAAAATGCGGATCTTTTGTTCTGTCGCGTGTCTTTTTCCTTTCATGGTCTGGGCTCCTTTTAGGGCCGCAGACTAACATTACAAGTGGCCCGGATTTCGGGGGATCACCGCAGCGTGATCCCCGACACCTCCTCGATCTCGCTCGCGGCCGGCACCATCCTCGACGCCAACGGCAAGACCGACATTTTCTCGGGTCTCTCCGGCTCCGGCGCCGTCGAACTGAACGGCGGCAACCTCACGCTCACCGGCGCCAACACCTTCGCCGGTTCCATCAACGGCACCGGCACGCTCAACATCACGAACAGCCTCACGCTCGCGAGTGTCATCAACGATGCGAACCTCACGCTGAACCTCGCTGGCACCCTCAACCTCGGCGCCTTCAACAACAACACCATCGGCAGCCTGAACCTCACGGGCAATTCCATCCTCGATTTCAGCAGCAGCACCGCCACGAGCCTCAACCTCTCCAACCTCAACGGCTTCACGCTGACCATCAACAATTGGGTGAACAACGTGGACTACTTCTACTCGCAGGCGTGGAGCGGCGCCACGGCCAACGTTCGCGGCAGCGCCCCGATGAATCAAATCACTTTCACCGGCTTCTCCGCCGCCAACACCGCCTGGCAATCCTCCGATCACCAAATCACCCCCGCCCCCGAGCCCGCCACCTATGGCGCGATCTTCATGGCCGGCGCCCTCGGCTTCCTCGCCTACCGCCGCCGGAACAAAACCACCGCCACCAACTCTCCGTAACCAATTCGCTCGCAACTAGGGTTGCGAACATTACGCCAACCAAGGCCGCCTGGAAACGGGCGGCCTTTTTTTGTGCACCGCGGTCCGCCGTCGTCGCCCTCGCCACGACGAATCTGACTCCAAAAGAAAGCCCTGACAATTTACCGGCGATCGGATTCCCTTCTCGCATGAACCGCGCCCCACTGCCCCACTCGTTCCACCTCTACGTTCCACGGCGGCACTTCCTCCGCCAACTCGCCTATGGTTCCGCCCTGCTCGCCGTCCCCGGCCTTTTCGCCGAGCAACTCGTGCTCACGCCACCGCAGACCGAGGGACCGTTTTATCCGGATGTGCTCCCACTCGACACCGACAACGACCTCATCGTCGTCAACGATGGGCTCACGCCCGCGGTTGGCACGATCACGTGGCTGAGCGGTCGACTCCTTACTGCCGCCGGCAGCCCCATCCGCAACGCCACCATCGAAATCTGGCAGTGCGACTCAACCGGCGTCTATCTCCACACCAAAACGGGTGGCGACACCGCCAAACGCGACCGAAACTTTCAGTGCTTCGGCCGCTTTGTGACGGGCTCAACCGGCGACTATGTTTTCCGGACGATCAAGCCCGTGTCGTATCCGGGCCGCGCGCCGCACATTCACCTCGCGGTAAAAGTCCGCGGCAAGAAAGACCTCATCTCGCAGTGCTACATCAAGGGCCATCCGGGCAATGAGAAGGACGGTCCGTGGAAGGGCATCAAGGACGCCCGGCAGCGCGAATCAGTGACGATCGATTTCGCCCCGTTGCCCGGGTCGAAAGTCGGGGAACTCGCGGCCCGCTGGGATGTGGTGATGGGCGTGACGCCGGAACACGGGTAACGGAAGTGCCGCTGCCACCCGCCGCGGGGTTCCGGTCAACTCACTTTCCGATGCCGTGCGCGCGGAAACCGATCGCGGTGAGTTTCGTCAGATCGAGGATGTTGCGGCCGTCGAAAATGAACGCCGGCTTGTGCATCGCCGCGAAGATTTTTTTGTAGTCGAGTTTCTTGAACTCGTCCCACTCGGTCACGATCGCGATCGCGTGGGCGCCTTCCGCCGCCTCGTAGGCGTCCTTCGCCACGGTCAGGCGCGACTCCTTCTTGTCTTTGCCCAGCACATCGGCGCGGATTTCGCCGGCCGGCACCTTTGGATCGTAGACTACCACGCGCGCCTGCTCGGCGAGCAAATCGCGGCACACCGCGATCGCCGCCGATTCCCGCGTGTCGTTCGTGTCCTTCTTGAAGGCGAAACCCAGCACCGCGATTTTCTTGTCCGCCACCGAGTTGAACAGCGCGCGCACGATCTTCCCGGCGAAACGGTGTTTCTGCCAGTCGTTCATCTGCACCACGCTCTCCCAATAGGCCGCGACTTCCGGCAGACCAAAATTCTGGCAGAGGTAGACGAGATTCAAAATATCCTTCTGGAAACACGAGCCCCCGAATCCCACCGACGCTTTGAGGAATTTTGGTCCGATCCGGGAATCCCGCCCGATGGCGTTCGCCACTTCGTCGACATCCGCGCCCGTCGCCTCGCACAGCGCCGAGATCGAGTTGATCGACGAGATGCGCTGCGCGAGAAACGCATTTGCGACCAATTTCGAGAGTTCACTCGACCACAAATTCGTCGTGATGATCCGGTCCCGTGGCACCCAGTGCGCGTAGACGTCCACCAACGTCTGGATCGCCACCTCGCCGCCCGGCGTCCGCTCGCCGCCGATCAGCACGCGATCGGGCATCGTCAGATCGGCCATCGCGGTGCCTTCCGCGAGAAACTCGGGGTTGGACAACACCTCAAATTTGAAACCGCGGGAGTTGGCCGCGAGGATGTCCTTGATCGTCTCTGCGGTCTTCACCGGGATGGTGGATTTCTCCACGATGATCTTCGGGCCGTTCGCGTGCTCCGCGATGGTGCGCGCCACCGACTCAATGAACCGCATATCGGCGGCCTTCCCCGCGCCAACCCCGTAGGTTTTCGTCGGCGTGTTCACCGACACAAAAATAATATCCGCCGCCTGGATCGCGCCCGGCACATCGGTCGAGAAATGGAGATTTTTCCCGCGCCGTTTCTTCACGATCCGGTCCAACCCCGGCTCATAGATCGGCAGCGTGTCGGAATTCCACGCGGCGATGCGCGCGGCATTCATGTCGACGACCCGGACTTCGATCTTCGGCGCCTTGAGGGCGATCATCGCCATCGTCGGTCCACCCACATAACCGGCTCCAATGCAGCAAATTTTCATAGAGGAAATTTCCCGCACCATTGGGTCTCGCGGCTCTAAATCCAAGACTGATCTTGTCCGGACCCAAAAAAGGCGCGGACTCATCCGCGCCTGGAACGTAACGGGGGCCGGCGGCGGCGTCAGGCCGGGGCCGGGGCCGCACCGCCGGGCGCGATGGGCTCCGGCGCCGCCGCCGGCTTGTCGCTCGGCTTCTTGGCGGTTTTTTCAATCTGCTTCGACAGCGGCTCGTTCACCACGGCCGATCGCAGCTCACCGAACTCGAGCACTTCTTTCACGTGCTTGCCCTCGATAGTCTCGAATTCGATCAGCGCCGCACCAATGGTGTCGAGCGCGGCGCGGCGCGCCGTGATAATTTCCTTCGCCCGGATGTATTGCTCGGCGATCATGCGCGACACTTCGGCGTCAATCTTCCTCGCGGTGTCCTCGCTGACGTGCTGCGAACGCGTGATGTCGCGGCCGAGAAAAACCGTGTCCTGGTTCTCGGCGTAGGACACCGGCCCCAGCTCGCTCATGCCGTAGTCACAAACCATGGCGCGCGCGACCTTCGTGGCGTGCTTGATGTCGCCGTAGGCGCCGCTGCTGATATCCCCGGTGACCAGTTCCTCGGCGATGCGGCCACCCATTGAGACCGCGATGTCATCGAGCAGTTTCTTCTTGGGCTTCGTCAGCACGTCCTTGGTCGGCAGCATCGTGGTGCTGCCTAGGGATCGTCCACGGGGAATGATGGTGACCTTGTGCACCGGCACGGTGCCGTCATCGAGGACGGCCTGGATGATGGCGTGGCCCGCTTCGTGCCACGCGATGAGTCGCTTCTCGGAGTCATCCATCACGCGACGGCGCTCGCGGCCCCAGAGGATTTTGTCGCGCGCGTCGTCCACATCGCTCATGTCGACTTTCTTCTTATTGCGGCGCGCCGCGAGCAACGCCGCTTCGTTGAGCAGGTTGGCGAGTTCAGCGCCGGACAGACCGGGCGTGCCACGCGCGATGAGGGAGAGCTCGACGTTTTCGGCGAGACTGATTTTTTTCGCGTGGACCCGCAGGATTTGTTCGCGACCCGCGATATCGGGCAGGTCCACGTAAATCTGGCGGTCGAAGCGGCCCGGCCGCAGCAGCGCGCTGTCGAGCACGTCCGGCCGGTTGGTCGCGGCGATGATAATGACACCTTCGGTCGTGTCGAAGCCGTCCATCTCGACGAGCAGCGAGTTGAGCGTCTGTTCGCGCTCATCGTTGCCGCCACCGAGACCCGCGCCGCGCTGGCGGCCGACGGCGTCGATTTCGTCGATGAAGATGATGCACGGCGCGCTCTTGCGGCCCTGCTCAAACATGTCGCGCACGCGGCTGGCGCCCACGCCGACAAACATTTCCACAAAGTCCGAGCCCGAGATGCTGAAGAACGGCACGTCCGCCTCGCCGGCGACGGCTTTGGCGAGCAGGGTCTTGCCGGTGCCGGGCGGGCCAACCATCAAGATACCCTTGGGAATCCGGCCGCCCATCTTCGTAAATTTTTTCGGATCCTTGAGAAACTCGACGACCTCGGAAACTTCCTCCTTCGCCTCGTCGCAACCCGCGACGTCCGCGAAGGTAAGTTTGTCGCGATTTTGTGTGAGCAGTTTCGCCCGGCTCTTGCCGAAGCTCAACGCCCCGCGACCCGCCTGCCGGAGCTGGCGCACGAACAGAAAATAAAGCAGGCCGATGATGATGACGAAAGGGATGACCTGCTGCGCGATCGCAGTGAACAGCGTCGTCGTCGGCTGCTCGGTGAAGAGCCGCGTTTGCTGCAGTCGCAGCAGGCTGGCGTCCGGCAGCCGGCCCGCGGCATGGAATGGTTTCCACGGCGCGTTCTCATCGCGCCGGCTCTCGCCGGCGATGTTGACCCAAAACGGTCCGCCACCTGGATCAGGCCGGATGATCGCCGCCTTGGTTGGATCAGGATTGATGTTTTTCGCATCTGCCCGATCCAGAACATCCTGAATCGTCAGGGTCTCCTGCGTCGTGGTCATGCCCGGCGTCAGATAAAGGAGCGCCAGGACGGCTGCGACCAGCGCCAGCCAGAAGAGGAGCATCTTCGGCTGAAAGCGATCAGGCGGCAAGTTCTTGAGGCTGCGGCGGGACTTCTTGTTATCGGGTTCGGACATTTACTTGATTGGAGTGAGCGCGGACGGTGGATGTTCCCGGAGGAGAAGTCAATTGGCGCGCCGCTGGAATCTGCGTCGCGCCTTTCCAACCCGCTCAAAGCGCAACCATCCGCCGCGGATGACCGCAAAGCCCTCCCGGCCAAGACTGTGCCGGGTCGGCCGGCCCCGCTCCACCGCGACCAGGAGCGCATCGAAGCCCTGCCGCGACAGCTCGCCGGCGTGACTTTGCGCCAGCAGCCACTGGTGCAGGGCCCGGCGCACGACGGCGCGGGGCCGGCCCAGAATTTTCTTTAGCGCGAGCGCCCCGTCCGTCCCCAACGGCTGCAATTCCGCCAGCCACCGCTCGAGCGCGACATCGTCTTCCTCCAATAATTCCCGCGCGCGCGCCGCGCCCGCGCCGGCGTCGCGCTGCGCGGCCTCCGTCCACGCGGGCAGCACGTCGCGCCGCACCCGATTGCGAAAAAAATCTCCCTGCGCGTTGGTCGCATCCTCGCGCCAGGCGGCCCCGGTCGCGCGCAACGCCGCGATGATTTCGACTTTCTTCAGGGTGAGCAGCGGCCGCAGATGCACCCGCCGCGCGCCCATCGACTGCACGGGTCGCGGCGCGGCGAGTCCCGCCGTGCCGCTGCCGCGGGCGAGCCGCATCAGCATCGTCTCCGCGATGTCGTCCTGCTGGTGCCCGAGCCAAAGGGTGCGCCCGTGCTTTTCAAAAAACGTCATCCGCGCCGCGCGGGCCTCCGCCTCGCTCGCGCCGCGGTGCGCGCCTCCCCACGCCCCGGGGATAAATCTAACTCCCAGCGCGCGGCAAACGTGCGCGCAAAATTTCTCATCCGCGTCAGCCGCCCGTCCCCGCAGCCGGTGATTAAAGTGCAGCGCGCACAGCCGCGCGCGGTGCCTCGGCCAGTGCGACCACAGCAGCAACAGCAACGCCACCGAATCCGCTCCACCCGAGACGGCCACGCTCCACCGGACCAGCCGGGCCGAAGCTCCGGCGTGCGCGAGCACCGCCGGATGAAGTCGCTCGCGTGGCACCGCCGCCGCGAGCTTCGCCGCCACCTCGGGCCAGTGGACGGCGGATGCGGGGCGTGGCGTCCGGCGCGTCACTGAAAGGTGAGATACTCCTGGCCGAAATACGGCACGAGCACCGCTGGAATCTTTACCCGCCCATCGGCTTCCAGATTATTTTCCAGCAGCGCGGCGAGCACCCGCGGCACCGCGAGGCCCGAACCGTTAATCGTATGGACCAGTTCCGGTTTGCCCGACTCTTTTCCCCGGAAACGAATCTGCGCCCGCCGCGCCTGAAACGACTCAAAGTTCGAGCAACTCGACACCTCAAGCCAGCGCTTTTGGCCGGCCGACCAGACTTCGAGATCATATTTCTTCGCCTGGGCGAAGCCGAGGTCGCCGCCGCACATCAGCAGCACGCGATAGGGCAGATCGAGTTTTTGCAACAGCCGCTCCGCGTCGGCGCGCAGCTTGTCGAGTTCGGCGTAGCTCGTCGCCGGATGCACCCATTTCAGCAGCTCGACCTTGTCGAACTGGTGCAGCCGGTTGAGCCCGCGCACGTCCTTGCCGTAGCTACCCGCCTCGCGGCGAAAACACGGCGTATAGGCGCAGCGGTAGATCGGCAGCGCCGACTCCTCGACAATCTCGTCCCGAAAGAAATTCGTCAGCGGCACCTCGGCGGTCGGCACCGCATAGAGCTGGTCCGGCGTGGTCTCATACATCTGGCCTTCCTTGTCGGGCAGCTGCCCGGTCGCGGTCGCGCTCGCCGCGTTGACGAAAATCGGCGGTGCCACCTCGACGTAGCCCGCCTTCGCGTTTTCCTCCAAAAAGAAATGCAGCAGCGCCCGCACGATCCGCGCCCCCTCGCCGACATAAAACGGGAAGCCGGCGCCGGTCACTTTCGCGCCGCGCGCGAAGTCGAACAGTTTTTCAAACCCCGCGATTTCCCAATGCGGCAGTGCGTGCGGCCGGGGTGCCTCATGCGCGCCATGCAGCGCAAAAATCACGTTGTCCTCCGGCGTGCGGCCCTCCGGCACGCTGGCGTGCGGTAGATTGGGAATCGACAGCATCGCCTGCCGGAATTTTTCCTCCAGCTCCTTGAGCACCACCTCGCGCTCCTTGGCCTGCGCTGACACCGCTTTCATTTCACCCACTTTGGCGATAAATTCCGGTGAGCCCTTCGGCAGCGCGGCCATGGCGGTGTTCGCCGCCTTCTGCTTGCTGCGCAGCGCCTCGACCTCTTGCAACGCCGCGCGCCACGCGACATCGATCGCGAGCACGCCGTCGAGGTCGACGGTGAGATGTTTCTTGGCAATCGCCGCACGCACCGCCTCGGGCGTTTCGCGGATAAGTTTAGGATCGAGCATGGTGAAAATTGGAGAGAAAAACTACCGGCGCCTTCCCGCGTTCACTTGAACCGCGCCCGCACTTTTTGGAAGCGCGCGTAAACCTCCTTCACCGGCAGCAGCTTCAAGTCGCCCACCGGGGCTTGGATGACGAAGTTTGTCGGCCCGTTGAGTGGATAGGGCCCGAACTCCCGGGGATCGGTCGGCCCGAAAATGCCGAGCGTCTTCACGCCGAGGGCCGCCGCGAGATGCATGGGACCACTGTCGTTCGAGATGATCCAATCCGCGCGCTTGATGAGCGCCGGCAGCGAGACGAGGCTGGTGTTGCCGGTGAGATTGAAAAACTGCGCCGGCGGATAGCCCGTGCGGTCATGCACGTAGTTGCTGCCCGCCCAGACGATCTTGCGCGACTTGTCCTCGCGCAGCAGCAGCTCGGTCAGCTGCTTGAACCCGCCCCAGCATTTCTCCGCCCGCCGGCTGTCCGGAAACATCACAATCGGTTTCGTGCCGCCGCGGCTGTCCGCGAATCGCAGGTGCAGGCTGTCGACTTCGCGAAATTTCAGCGTGCCGCGCAGCTCCGGCTTGACGCCGAGCACCGTGCAAAACTGGAGGAGGATTTCGAGCGCATGGCTGTGCTTTCCCTCCGGCGGCAGAGGGACTCTCTCGTCGTAAAACATCCCTGACCACTCGCGCGCATCACTCCGGCCGACTTTTTTCGTCGCATGCGTCCGCGAGGTCATCAGGCCCGTGCGCAACAGCCCCTGCATGTCGAACACGTAGTCGAATTTCGTCTTCCGGATTTCCTTCGTCAGTTTGAGAAAGCCCTTCGCCCCGCCGTTCCGTTCAAACACGTAGACCCGATCGACCGCCTCGCACGCCCGCACAATCGGCGCGAAAATCTCCCGCACCACCCAGGAAATGCGCAGCCCCTCGCTCTGCGCCTTGAGCGAGGTCGCGACCTGCAAGGCGTGCACGATGTCGCCGAGCGACGAGGGCTTGATGATGAGGATTTCGGTCATGAGAAACATCGCATGGTCAGGCAGAATCTGCTTTTGACCGCACGAGCGTTACGTTTCATGGCTTTTCCCGACGGAAATCAAACGCCAAATCCCACCCTCCTGCCTGCGTGCTACTTTTTTCACTCCAAATTACCGGTTGGCTGCTCGCCCACACGTCAGAATCGCTGCTGCGCCTCCTCGCGGCGGCGCTGGGCGACTTGATTTATTACGGCTTTCGCCGCCGCCGCCGGCTCGTCCTGTCGAACCTGCATCACGCGTTCCCGGAAAAATCCGCCGCGTGGCACCGCGCCACCGGTCGCGCCAGCTGTCAGCGCATGGTCGAGACCGCGCTGCTCTCTCTCGCCACGCCCTTCTTGGACGAGAGCCGGCTCCGCAAAATTATCTCCGCCTCGCCCGGCCTGCTGGCCGCCTACACCCGGCACCGCGCCGCGCCCGCCGCCACTCTCATCTGCTCGCCGCACATCGCCTACTGGGAGGCGCAAACTTCCATGGCGCTCGTCCTGCCCGGTCCGTTGCCGGAATTCGGCACCATCTTCCGCCCGCTCGATCACGCCGCCGCCAACACCTTCATCCAACACTCCCGCGAGCGCTTCGGCATGAAGCTCCTCTCGCGCAAGGCGGGCTTCGCCGACGCCCTAAAGATTCTCCGCCGCCAGGGGTTCGTCGGCCTCCTCTTTGATCAAAACGCCGGCCGGCAGGGCGCGCTCTCCACGCTTTTCGGCCGGGTGTGCTCGACCACCGAGCTCCCCGGTCTGATGGCGGAAAAATTCTCGGCGCGTGTCTACGGGATCTGTCCGCGCCGTCGCGCTTTCTGGCGGGTCGAGATTGACGTCGAGCTGATCCAGAGTGAAAGCACCACGGCCGACGTCACGCTCGCACTCAACCGCTGGCTCGAAAGCCTGCTCCGCCGCGACGACGATGTCTGCGCCTCGTGGCTCTGGGCGCACGATCGCTGGCGCCACCAGGACCTGCCGGAGAAGCGATTCCGCCTCGAGGCGAAGCGCGACCTGCTCGCCGCCGATCTCCGCGCCCGCCGTCTGACGACCCTGCCGCGCCGCACGCGCCTCTGGATCCGGCTCCCCAACTGGCTGGGCGATGTCGTCATGGTCTTGCCGCTCCTGCGCGCGCTGCGCGCTTCACGCCCCGATGCCGAGCTCACCGTTGTGGCGAAAAAACAATTTCTCCCGCTGCTCGAATCATGGGCGGTCGCGGATGTCGTCCATGCGCTGCCGTCGCGTGGCTTCGGTTATTTTTTCCATTTCTGGAAATTGCGCTCCGCGTTCCCCGACGTCTGGCTGCTCTTCACCAACTCGCTTCGCGGTGACCTCGAAGCGCGGCTCACCGGCTGCCGCCAGCGTTTCGGCCTCGTCCGCCCTGGCCGGCCCCGCCCGTTCCTCTCGCACGGTTTCGATGTCCCCGCCGATTTCGACGAACGCCACCATCACCAACTCGAGCTCTGGGAAAAGTTTCTGCGCCACTTCGGCCTGGCCGCCCCACCCGACCGCACTCCGCTCGCCCGCCTCAGCGCCCAACGCTCCACTCATCAGCCCATCGGCCTGATCTGCGGATCCGAAAACAACCCCGAGAAACGCTGGCCCGTCGCCCACTGGCGCACCCTCCTCGAGGCTTTTCCCGCCGAGCGTTTTGTCCTTTTCGGCACCGCCACTGACACCCTGATCACTTCCGCCGTCGCCGCGGGCTTCGACCCCACTCGCGTCGAAGATCTCGCGGGCCGCACCTCCCTGCCCGACTACGCCGTCCGGCTCCGCGCCTGCCGCCTGCTCGTCACCAACGACACCGGCGGCATGCATCTGGCCAACGCCCTCGGCGTCCCGCTGCTCGCGCTCTTCGGCCCGACGAATCCCCGGCGCACCGGCCCCGTCTTCTCCTCGGCCGCGCAAATCCTCCTGCCACCCGGTTGCCCGCCGACTGGCGGCGCGGCGCTCGCCGACCTTGCGCCCGCCGCCGTCATCGCCACAGTGCGCGGTCTGCTCGCCGCACCCGCGAGCCCCCGCTGAAATTTTCGATGCCGCTCTTATCCGTCACTGACCTCCGCACCTACTTTCACACGCGTAGTGGGGTCTACCGCGCAGTCGATGGCGTCAGCTTCTCCGTCGAGCGCGGCGAGACCCTCGGGATCGTCGGCGAATCCGGTTCGGGCAAGTCGGTCACCTGCTACTCGATCATGGGCCTGATCCCGACGCCCCCCGGTCGCATTGAGAGCGGCACTGCCCTGTTCGACGGCACCGACCTCCTTCATTGCTCGCC
This sequence comes from Opitutus sp., assembly GCA_009695305.1. Classification (GTDB taxonomy): domain Bacteria; phylum Verrucomicrobiota; class Verrucomicrobiia; order Opitutales; family Opitutaceae; genus SIBG01. The sequence goes on from SIBG01000075.1 coordinate 10,816, forward strand.
CGCGTCGGCCCGCGCCATCCGCGGCAAGCGCGTCGCGATGATTTTCCAAGACCCGATGACCTCGCTAAATCCCTACATGCGGATTTCAGAGCAAATCATCGAACCGCTCCTCATCCACGAAAACATTTCCAAACGCGACGCCCTCGTCCGCGCCCTCGCGATGCTTGAGTCCGTCGGCATCAACGACGCCACGAAGCGCATCCACCTCTATCCGCATGAGTTCTCCGGTGGCATGCGCCAGCGCGTGATGATCGCCATGGCGCTCATCACCAAACCTGAACTGCTCATCGCCGATGAACCCACCACCGCCCTCGATGTCACCGTGCAGGCGCAAATCCTCGAGTTGATCAAAAAAATGCAGCGCGAACTCGGCATGGCGGTAATTTTCATCACGCACGACCTCGGCGTCGTCTCCGGCCTCTGCGACCGGGTGCAAGTGATGTATGCCGGCCGGGTCGTCGAATCCTCGGACACTCGCACCCTCTTCTACTCGCCGAAGCACCCCTACACGCGCGCGCTTCAGCGGTCCATCCCCTCGCTCCAGCCGAAAGGCGCGGAGCTTTACACCATCCCCGGCATGCCGCCCGACGTGTCGAAACCGATCCCCGGTTGCTCCTTCGCTCCGCGCTGCGAACACGTCACCGACCGCTGCACCGCCACCCCTCCCGCGCTCGCGGCCGTCACGCCGACCCACGCCCAAGCCTGCCTCCGCATCCAAGCCGGAGAACTCTTGGAACGATAATTTTCGCCAATTTTCCCTTACGCCTATCCGAGATTAACGCTCCGGTGCGGCCAGCAGCGTTCCCAAAAAATGTCTTCCCCAATCCTCGAACTCACCGACGTCAAAACTCATTTCCCCATCTCGTCGGGGTTTCTCTTCCGTCGTCATGTCGGCACCGTGAAGGCCGTCGATGGGGTCACCCTCTCCGTCCAACGCGGCGAAGTGCTCGGCCTGGTCGGCGAATCCGGCTGTGGCAAATCTACGCTCGCGCGCACGATCATGCAACTGGTGCCCACGACCGCTGGCGCCGTCGTGCTGCAGGGGCGGAATCTCGCCGCCGCCACCACCGGTGAACTCCTCGCCGCCCGCCGCGATCTGCAGATGGTTTTTCAGGACCCCTACGCCTCGCTCAACCCCCGCATGACGGTCTTCGCCACGCTCGCCGAGCCACTGCTCGTCCACCGCGTCTGCCCACCGGCCGACGTCCCCGCGCGCGTCGCCGAACTCATGCGCACCGTCGGCCTGGCGCCGCGGTTCATGCAAAAATATCCGCATGAATTTTCGGGTGGCCAGCGCCAGCGCATCGCCATCGCCCGCGCGCTCGCCCTCGAACCGAAGGTCATCATCGCCGACGAACCGGTCTCCGCCCTCGATGTTTCCATTCAGGCGCAAATCCTGAATCTCCTCGCGCAACTCTGCCGGAAGATGAACCTCTCGCTCATCTTCATCGCGCACGATCTCTCGGTGGTGAAACACATCTCTGACCGCGTCGCCGTGATGTATCTTGGCAAGATCGTGGAACTCGGCCCGGCCCTCGACGTGATCGAGCACCCCCGCCACCCTTACACCCGCGCATTGGTGAGCGCGATTCCGACACCCAATCCCGACGTCGAGCGCGCCCGCCAGCGCATCATGCTCCCCGGCGACCCGCCGTCGCCCATCCACCCGCCCGCCGGCTGCGCTTTCCACCCCCGCTGCCCCCACGCCCAGGAAAAGTGCCAGCTCGCCGTCCCGCCCCTCGCCCCCGACGGGCCCACGCGCGAGGTGGCGTGCGGACGCCTCAGCGAAATCTAGGAATTAGGTTAGGCTGGAGCTTGATCCGCGATGCGCCCCGCGATCCCCGCGAGAGTGACGTCACCGGTCGAGCGCCCAGCGCTGGGACGCGAGACGGTTTCCCAGCCAGTCTCCGCCGCCCACGCATGGTTCGAATTCCGATCGAACCCATCGCGAACCCCGCTCGTCTTGCGGGGCGCTGACCACCAACCGCCCCATCTCCCCATGAATCTCACCCGACGCGACTGGCTCAAATACACTGGCGGCGCGGCCCTCGCCGCCTCGCTTCCCCGCTCTTTCGCGGCCCCGGCTGATTTCTCGGCGCCGCGCGAGGTGCATCCGCTCATCCGGGACGCCGAGCAGCCGATGTTTGACTTGCCAGGCCAGTTCAAGGCACCGGTGAAAATCGAGTCCGTCGAGATGTTGCAGAACGGTGCCAATTTTTTCGTTCGAACTCGCTCGACGGACGGCGCGGTCGGCATCACCGGCACGAAGCAAGTCGAGGATTTCCTTCCCATTTTTCAGCATCTCGTCGCCCCCCGCTTCATTGGCCAGGACGCCCGGGAACTCGAATCCCTCATCGATCTGGTTTACCGCGAGAACTACAAACTCGCGAGCATCCCGCTCTGGTGCTGCATCGCCTACGTTGAACAGAGCCTGCTCGATCTGCTCGGCATCGTCGCCCGCCGGCCGGTCGGGGCGCTGCTCGGCGGCGTGATTCGCACTGAAATCCCCGTCTATCTCTCCGGCTCTGATCGCGTCCTCTCCGCCGAGGAGGAAGTCGCCGTCTACGAGCGCGGCGTGCCCGCGACCGGCGCGAAGGCGGTAAAATTTAAGATCGGCGGACGCATGAGCCGCAACCTCGACACCTATCCCGGTCGCACCGAAACCCTGCTCAAGCGCGCCCGGGAAAAGCTCGGTGATAAGATCATCCTGCGCGCCGACGCCAACGGCTCCTACGACGTCCCCAACGCCATCCGCATCGGCCACCTCCTGGAGGAGCTCAATTACGATTTCTTCGAGGAGCCGTGCCCCTTCGAGGAACTGTCCGAGACCCAGGCCGTCGCCAAGGCGCTGCGCATCCCCATCGCCTACGGCGAGCAGAATTACAGTCTTTGGCAGTTCGACTGGGCGCTGCGAAACGGCGTGATGCAAATCGTCCAGCCCGACATCAACTACAACGGCGGCCTCATCCGCGCCAAGCGCGTCGCGCGCCTCGCCGATAAACTTGGCCGGACCATCGTCCCGCACAACACTCAGACCGGCGCGACCTCGGTGAACATCCTGCAGTTCGCCTCCTGCACCTCGAACGCCTCTTCCTTCATGGAGTATCCCTGGCGCGCCCCTCAAAAGACGCCGACGTGGTATCAACCTGACTTCAAGATCATCGACGGCAAACTCCGCGTCCCTACAACCCCCGGCATGGGCCTCGAGATCGACCCCGACTACCTGGCGAAATCAACCGTGATTTGCAAAGTGGACCAGCGCCGGCGCGCCGGTGGCCGCGCCTCCGGTTCGTAACGGAGCAGCGCGCTGCCCCCGCCTGGCCGCTACGGGCGCGGCAGGCCGATTTGCCGCAGGGCCTCGTAGGTCGCCACGCCCGCGGCGGTGCTCAGGTTGAGCGAACGCAGCGCGGCATTCGCGTGCGGGATGCTCACGCGTTGCGCCGCGCCGATCTCGTCGTGCAGCCACGTGGGAGCGCCGGCGCCTTCGTTGCCGAAAACCAGCCCGTCTCCGTCCGTAAACTTCGCGTCCCAATAAATTGTCTCCGCCTTGGTCGTAAACAACCACAGTCGCTGGGGTGTCTGCGGACTCGCGCGAAACGCGTGCCAGTCCACGTGCTCCTGCACGTCGAGCGATTTCCAGTAATCCATGCCGGCCCGACGGAGATTGCGGTCGTTGATCACAAATCCGAGCGGATGGATGAGGTGCAGCCGGGAACGGGTGAGCGCGCACATGCGGCCGACGTTGCCGGTGTTCGGCGCAATCTCCGGCTGAAATAGGACGACGTGCAGCACCCGACCAGTCTCCACCGCCCATCGGACCCAGATCAAGTGCGCGCTCGCGGGTTGCTTTTCCCCGTCCCCCCGTCACCGTCAGCCGCCTCGCTCCCGTGAATCCCACCCCGCCCAAAGCGATCGTCCTCGTGGACGATGAGACGTCCTACACGGATCTCATGAGTCAATTGTTGTCGGACAATCTCGACTGTCCGGTGCATACTTTCACTCGGCCGCTGGAGGCCTTGCAAGCGCTCCCGCACCTCGATCCCGGGTAATCGTCACCGACTACTTCATGCCGGAGATCGACGGGCTGGAATTTATCCGCCAGGCGACCCCGCTGGTGCCGGCTACGGCCTTCGTGCTGATCAGCGGCCACAACCTCTCCGCCGAGCGCGAGGCGATGGGGCGGCTCGTCGCGCTGAAGGGTTTTCTCCCGAAGCCGTTTGGCTGGCGCAAACTGGCGGATGAAATCATTCGCGTCTGGCCAAGTCACCTCACCGCCCCGATGCCCAAGGCTGACGCGACGTCGCGTTAGCGGCCCACTTCACCGGCGGCCGGACTTCAGGTCCTTGTCCACGTCGCGCTGCTCGGCCTTCTTCTTGAGGGTCTCCCGCTTGTCGAAAAGTTTTTTGCCGGTGCAGAGCCCGACCTCCACCTTCACGAGCGCCTCCTTGAAATACATCCGCAGCGGCACCAGCGCGCGCCCGCCGGTGTCGAGCGCGAGCTGGATTTTGCGGATGTGTCGGCGGTGCAACAGGAGCTTGCGGGTGCGCTTCGCCTCGTGGTTATGGATGTTACCAAACGAGTATTGGTCAATGTGCGCGCCGTGCAGCCAGAGTTCACCCCGTTCGACGCGCCCGAAGGCATCGCTGATCTGCGCCTTGCCCGCCCGGATCGATTTTACTTCGGTGCCCCACAGTTGGATGCCGGCCTCAAAGCGCTCGTCCACAAAATAGTCGCGCAGGGCCTTCGAGTTTCTCAACTCGGTGTAGCGCTTGGGCTCTTTGTTCTTCGCAGCCATGACTCAGGGAGAATGCGGACGGGCGACTCGTTGCACAAAAAAGGCGGCTCCGACTCTGCGCAATAGCAGAGCGTGGCCGCCCAAAGTTGCAACCGTGAGCTGAGCCTCAGCTCGCCAGCTCGTAGCTGATCTTGCCCTCAATGACCTCGCGCAACGCGGTATCCTCGGGCGTAAGTTTTTCGAGCGACTCGACGAGCGGGCGGTTGCCGCGCTTGAGCTGCTTCACGCGACGCGAGATCACGTTGACCAAAATGTTCGGGTCACTGATGGATTTAAGGGCTTCCTTGATGTAATCGTCTCTCATGGCGGGAGGATGGCGGTGGTGAAAACCGGTGAGAGCACAGCCCGCCGCACCGGGCGTCAAGGGCGAATTTCCCGGCCTTTTCCGGACTTCCGGCCATGGCGCCGATCGCCGACGGTCTCCGGGGTTGACGCCGTTACGCGTTCTTTTCGCGGTGCCCAAGACCCAGGAAAAAGATCACCGTGGCCGTGAGCATCATCGCCCCGGCCAGAAAGAATACGCCGCCGGCAAAATTCCCCGTCTGCATCTTGATGTAGCCAAGCACGCGCGGGCCCAGGTAACCGCCGAGGTTGCCGATGGAGTTGATCAGGCCGATGCTGCCAGCGGCGGCCGCCTCGGTGAGAAACAAGCTCGGGAGCGCCCAAAACGCCGGCTGGTAGGCTTTGATCCCGCCCGCCGCGATCATGAAGCAAGCGACGGTCAGCCAGAGATGGTCTTGCGTGAAGGGCGCGAGGCCCATCGCGGTTGCGCCCAGCAAGATCGGAATGACGGCATGCAGGCGCCGCTCCTTCGTGCGATCCGAATTCCACCCCACGAAGATCTGGCCGCTTAACGAAACGACCGGCGGCAACATCACCAGCCAGGCGATATCTTTCAGCGTCAGGTGATGCCAATTTTCCAAAATACTCGGCAGAAAAAATTCGACGCCGTAGCTCGCCGTCGTGCAGCCGAAATACGCGAGCGCCAGCAGCAACACCTTTGGATGACGGAGCGCTTCGAGCACGGTCAGCTTGCGCCCGCCAGCACGTTTCGCCTTTTCGCTCGCCAACTCCTGCTCGAGCGCGTCGCACTCCTCCGGCGTGAGCCACTTCGCCTCTCGCGGGCGATCGGTCAGGGTGAAGAAGACGATGACGCCGAGGACCACCGCCGGAATGCCCCACGCGATGTAGACCCATTGCCAGCCCTCGAGACCGAGCACCTCGGGATGATGCACCATCACGCCATCCACCCTCTCGTCTGTGCCGATCGTCAGCAGGAGTCGCGTGAGTTGCGGGCTGACGATCTGAGCCGTCGGGGTGGCCACGATGAACGTCGCGATCGCCCGCGCCCGGTCGCGGACCGTAAACCAGTGGGTGAGATAGACAATGACCCCTGGAAAGAATCCCGCCTCGGCCAGCCCGAGAAAAAACCGCACGCCGTAGAATTGATTCGGAGTATGCACGAGCGCCGTGCACGCCGCCATCACCCCCCACGTCAGCATGATTCGACAAATCCATTTGCGCGCGCCCCAGCGCTCGACGATGAGCGACCCTGGGATCTCGAGGAGAAAATAGCCGAGAAAGAAAATTCCGGCACCAAGGCCGATGACCTCATCGTTAAACGCCGGCAGGTCCTGGGCCATCGTCAGCTTCGCGAGCGAGACGTTGGCGCGGTCGACGTAGGCGATGACGTAGCAGAGGAACAGCAACGGCAGCAGTCGCCAGAAAGCTTTCTGGCGCGCGCGATCGAGCGGGGACCGGGCAATCGTCGGAGTGGAATTCATTCGTAGGCGCACTGCGGGAATGCGGGGTCCGTTGAAGCTCGTTGAATGCGGCGGAGCGTCAATAGCCGAAAGCCCTGCGTCGTCAATCGCCGGGGCCGAGTTCGAGCCCTACGGCGTCCGGTTCGCCGCCCCTTGGGGCAGATTTCAGAGGCAAAGCATCCTATTGGATTACAAACCCCGCCTCCTGTTTTTCCCGGCCCCCAGACCAAAGGCTCTATCGGTTTTTCGTGTTGTTCGTCTTCATCGCGTCGAGAAACTCGACCGGGGCGAAGTCGTCCGTCAACACGCGCGCGGCCCGGATCGAAGTCAGCGGCAAGGCTCCGTGCTCCTGGCGCACGGCGTCGAGATCGAGCCGACCGGCGAAGAGTGGCCGCGCGAGCGTGGCGGTTGCCGGCCACCGCGCCGGATCGGTGACGACCGGCGAGCGGTATTTTACCGCGCACACGATCACGTTGCCTCGGCCCGCCGTCTGGAACATCACCACCTGCGGAAACACCGCCTGGATCGTCTTGAGGTCCGAATAAAAAAGTTCGGTGCCCGAGTGCAGGTTGCTGATGAACACCCCGCGATCCTCCAGCCGCGCCGCGCATTCGCGGTAAAATTCTTCGGTCTTCAGGTGCGGCGGCACAAAGCCGCCGCGAAACGCATCAAGAATGAGCCAGTCCCACTTCTCGCGATTGCGTTTCACGAAGAGCCGGCCGTCCAACACCGCGACCGGGGTCTGCGCGGTCGGCTTGAAACCAAGATGCGACTGGCAGAGCTCGAACACCTTGGCATCCAGCTCGACGGTTTGCAGCAGCGCCTGCGGATAGGCGGCGGTGAACAGCCGGTGAAAGCCCGCCCCGCCCAGCCCGATCATCAACACGCGGGCGGGCGTCGGTTGGAAAAATAATCCCGAAAACAACGTGTGCGAATAAGCGATCACGAGCTTGAGCGGATCGCTCAGGTCGACGGCCGACTCCAACGCCTCCCCGCCGTGCGCGCGCGCGCGCATTTCCACCACGGAGCCGACCCGCTCGATCGTGAGGCTGTTATAGAGCGTGTCGTAGCGCTCCACGTAGTCGCCCGACGGGGCGGCCTGGACGGACGTGACGAAAAGCGCGAGCCCGCAGAGGAGTGAGGTCTTCATGAAGCAGTCGGAGCGCGCAACAATCGGAGCAGCGCGACGAGCCCGGCGGCGGCCACGATCAGCCAGCCGTAGAGCAGGGTCGAAACGCGGAAATTCGGAATCAACGCAAAGGCCGTGAGCATCACGCCCGCGATGTTCCCCAACGTGCTGACCCCATACACCAGCCCGGAGGCCTGGCCCGGCGGCGTGCCCCGGGCGGCGAGAAACTGCACGCATTGCGGTCCGAAGCAGGACAACGCCGCGACCGGCACAAAAAACAAACTCGCACACGAGACGAGCAGCCCCGTGCCCGTCACTGGAAACGTCAGTTCAATCTGATCGAGCGCCGCCCGGCCACCAATCACGGTGAACGCGAGCGAACTGAGCGCGATCGCCGCCGCGATCCATTGCCCGCGATGGCGCCGCTCCGCCGGGAGATTACTAATCCAGCCACCGACCATGGAGCCGACGCTAAAGGCCGCCAGGAACGTCGAGATGAGCCACGCCCACACCACGATCGACGAACCAAAGTGCGGGCTAAGCAGCCGCGAACCGAGCAGTTGAAAGCCCATGCTCAGGATACCGAGCGTCACGACCACGAGGTAGAAAGCGAAGTTTAGCACGAAGGCGCGGAAAGTGCGTGATCGCCCGGGGGATGTCACCTCGAAATTCCGCGCCGCGATTTGTCGAATCGGAGGGCGCGACCGCTGGGCGCGCCGTTAAACATGCGGTCATCATTGGTAGTTCTCGGCGGGCCCAACGGTCCCGCCCTACCCTTTTAGCCGCCCCGCTTACCGCTGCATCGCCCGCCACGCCGGATAGTCGTGCGAGAGTAGCCGGCGGGCATATCCGCCATACCAGCCGGAGCCGGTGCGCCGCTCGCGATCAACCTCGGCGAGCGAGTAAACCTTGATCCCATCACGACTCGCAAAGATCGGCCGGTCGCTCCCGACTTCATACATGCGTGCCCAGAGGACGGGCGCGGCCGGGTCCGGCACCACCACCACATCGTAACTCGTATTGTGCCGGATGAATTCCGCCGGCGGCGCCGCGATCCGCTCCACGCGGATGCCTTCGAGCCGCACGCGTCGCAGCCACGCCACTGCGGCGTCGACCGCCGTGACGATTTCCGCCGACGGCTTTGCGACACCCATCAGAAACTCCACGATCTCCGTCGTGTCGGCCGGGCTGTGGCATGCGAGTTCGAACGTCCGCGCCGCCGTCGTGGCGAACGTCTTTTCGTCATGCTGCTGACCCCACGCGGTGAGTCGGCCGTCGACCCGCATCTGGCAGCGCAGCAAAGACGCGGTGCCCATCTCCACCGCGACCCGCGCCCGCTCGCGGCGGTTCGGGTCGAGCCAGGAAAAATGCGGCGCGCCTTCGGCGGCGGCCCGCAGCACCGTGAGAATCCCGATCATCACTCCGTCGTTAAAGGTGATGCGCGCGCCGATCCCCTTCGGCGCCGGCCATTTTTGCGGGAAGCCACCGCTCGGATATTGGGCCGCCAGCATGAAATCGAAACCTCGCTCAGCCGCGGCCCGGTAGGCTGCGTCGCCGAGCTGGCTGAACGCGCGGGCCAGATAGTCAACCTGTGTGTGCGTCGTGTGGTTGTCGAACGTCGTGTCGCTGCGGTCATGAGAATCGCGCAGCGCTTTCTTCTGCGCGGCGGTGAGGATGGCGAGCATGTCGTAGTCCTTCGGCCAACCACCGTTGGCGCGCTGGAAAAGCAGGATGTTGGCCGCGATCTCCCGGACCTGGGTCGCGCTGTAGGAGGGCTGGTCCGGCTCCATCTGCATCACTCGCTCCGGTTCCTTGATCCCGCGCCAATGATGCGCGGCGTCGTTGAAACCAGCGGTCTCGATCCCGGCCGCCGGGCCCTGGCCCAATTTCGGTTCCCCTGCCCACAGCGCACTCGCCGCCAGTCCGCCGATGGCGAGACCTGCGAGCCGGGCCAGGCCTGCGGTCGCGGCGTGCATTTAGTTCCGGCCCGCGCGCGGCGGCGTAAACTCCATCCCCTCGATCATGCCGAGCAGGCTTTGGTAGGGCGCACTCTTGAATCCATCCGCCGAAATCGCCACTTCCAGCAGCACGTCCGCGGCGAGATGAATCAGGCCAACGCTCATGGTCTTGTAGTCGCCCTTGACCGGCGGTTTCCCGATCAGGGCGGGATCGGTGAAGTTGCAGTAGAAACCGTAGCCCGCCGTTAGCGTGAACTCCCGGGAGATCGCCTTCCCTTCCACGGAGCCGTCCGCGTATTTAGTGCCATCGATTTCCGTCCGCTGCTTGAGACGCGACTTGTTTTCGAGGCGGTCAGCCTGGGGAAACGTGATCGTGATCGTGCACGAGGCGTTGACGTCGCCCTTCGGTGACACCGTGACGAGGCGACGGTCGCCATAATCGGCCACCTCAATAGTCCAACCATCGTCGATGTAGAGGGCGAGTTTGCCGTGCCCGCCGAGATCGACCGCACCCGACTGGGCGTGGAGACACGTGGCGGCGAGGAGGAACAGGGGGAAAAGTCTTTTCATAGGGCAGGGGCTGATCGCAAGGGGACCAAGTTGGGCGGTTGCCTCGCGGGAGCGACGAAAAAATCAGCCACCGGCCGGCGGCGAGCCTCCGAGCTGCCGGAAAGTTTTCTGCGCCGGACCAGAATTGTTCGTCCCTCGGTTTGCCTCCGGATCGCCCCTGAAATTCCCCGTCCTGAGTTCCTGTTATCCGGGTTTTCCGATGCAATCCGTGGCTAAACTCCGGGATTTGGTTGCCGCACTTTCGCCAATAACTGCGGCGGAATTGCCTTTGACCGTCCCGATTCCGCCATCTTCCCTCTCCCCTCCTTCAATCTTTCTCGTTCTCGTAATCGTTCTCGTTCTCCTGCCTTTCTTCACCGACTAAGCGCGCGAACACGATTCCTCTCTCACTCATCCTCCATCTCCACTCTCCCATTTCCTTCAAAAATATGTCTGCCGCGAATCCGACCATCATCTACACGAAAACCGACGAAGCTCCTGCGCTCGCCACCTATTCGTTCCTGCCGATCGTGCAGGCGTTCACGAAGCACGCGGGCATCAACGTGGAAACCTGCGACATCTCCGTCGCCGCCCGCATCCTCGCGAATTTTTCAGATGTCCTCCCTCAAGCGCAACGCGTCGCTGACGCGCTCGCCGAGCTCGGTGCCCTCACGCTCAAGCCCGAGGCCAACATCATCAAGCTCCCGAACATCTCCGCCTCCGTCCCGCAGCTCAAGGCCGCCATCGCCGAGCTTCAGGCCAAGGGCTATAAGCTCCCCGATTTCCCCGAGGTCGCCACGACCGACGCCGAGAAAGACGCCAAGGCCCGCTACTCGAAAGTCCTCGGCTCCGCCGTAAACCCCGTCCTACGCGAAGGCAACTCCGACCGCCGCGCCCCGAAGGCCGTCAAGGATCACGCCAAAAAGCACCCGCACTCCATGGGCGCGTGGTCGCCCACCTCGAAGACGAGCGTCGGCACGATGGGTCACGACGACTTCTTCTCCAACGAGAAGTCCGTCACCGTTCCCGCCGCGACCACCGTCCGCATCGAATTTGTCCCCGCGCCTGCCCCGGTAGGGGCCGTTGCCCCCAACGGCCCGAAGTCCGAGATCATCGTCCTCAAGGAAAAGACTCCGCTCAAAACCGGCGAAATCCTCGACGCCACCTTTATGAACCGGAAGGCCCTCGGCGCTTTCTTCGCCCAGCAGATCATGAAGGCCAAGAAGGACGACGTCCTCTTCTCGCTCCACCTCAAGGCCACCATGATGAAGGTCTCCGACCCAATCATGTTCGGCCTCTGCGTGCGCGTCTTCTTCAAAGACCTCTTCACGAAGCACGCCGCCACCCTCGCCTCCCTCGGCGTCGATCTGAACAACGGCTTCGGTGACCTCCTCGGCAAAATCGAAAAACTCCCCGCCGACCAAAAGGCTGCGATCGAGGCCGACATCAAGGCCGTCTTCGCCGGGCGCCCCGCCGTCGCGATGGTCAACTCCGACAAGGGCATCACCAATCTCCACGTCCCCAGCGACGTCATCGTCGACGCCTCCATGCCCGCGATGATCCGCACCTCCGGCCAGATGTGGAACGCCGCCGGCAAAGGCCAGGACACCCTCTGCGTCATCCCCGACGCTTGCTACGCGGGCGTCTACGCGACTGTGATCGACTTCTGCAAAAAGCACGGCGCCTTTGATCCGAAGACCATGGGCACCGTCCCCAACGTCGGCCTCATGGCGCAAGCCGCCGAGGAATACGGCTCCCACAACAAGACCTTCCAAGCCCCGGGCAAAGGAGTCATCCGCGTCGTCACGATTCCTTCCGACCAATCGGCAATCGCCAATCAGCAATCGGAAATCCTCCTGTCCCACGAAGTGGAGACAGGAGATATCTGGCGCGCCTGCCAGACCAAGGACGCCCCCGTGCAGGACTGGGTGAAACTCGCCGTCAACCGCGCCCGCCTCTCCGGCATGCCCGCCATCTTCTGGCTCGACGAAAAACGCGCGCACGATGCCCAGGTCCTCGCGAAGGTGAAGACCTATCTCGCCCAGCACGACACCAAGAGCCTCGACATCAAAATCCTCGCGCCCGCCGCCGCGTGCCTCGCCACACTCGAGCGCCTCAAGGCCGGGCAGGACACGATTTCCGTCACCGGCAACGTCCTCCGCGACTACCTCACCGACCTCTTCCCGATCCTCGAAGTCGGCACCAGCGCGAAGATGCTCTCGATCGTCCCGTTGATGAATGGCGGCGGCCTCTTCGAAACCGGCGCCGGCGGCTCCGCGCCGAAACACGTGCAGCAATTCACCGAAGAAAACTTCCTCCGCTGGGACTCGCTCGGCGAATTCTTCGCGCTTGCCGCGAGCTTCGAACATTTGGGCATCACGCAAAACCACGCGAAGGCGAAAGTCCTCGCCGAGACGCTCGACGAAGCCAACGGCAAGTTCCTGGAGAACGACAAAAGCCCCGCGAGAAAAGTCGGCGCTGGCATCGACAACCGCGGATCGCACTTCTACCTCTGCCTCTACTGGGCCCAAGCCCTCGCCGCTCAGACTAAAGACTCTCAGCTCTCAGCTCTTTTCTCTCCGCTCGCTGCCAAACTCACCGCCGCCGAAAAGCAAATCGTCGCCGAAATGATCGCGGTCCAAGGCAAGCCCGCCGACATCGGCGGCTACTATCAACCCGACGACGCAAAGGCTTCCGCGGCGCTGCGCCCGAGCAAGACTCTCAACGAAATGCTCGCCGGGCTTTAACGTGTTTGTTTGTCATGCAATCCGGTCTTGAAAGAGCCGGATCTTGCTTCAGAACTCAGGCCCGGCTCCAGTTGAGCTTCGCGTTATGGCAAAAATCTACTCTGACTCCCATGAAGAGCTCCACCGACTTCTGAGCCGAGCCAGCAGCGAGAACGGCGCCACGCTTCTAATTCCAGATTTGCAGAGGCCATATGTTTGGTCGCCGTCGCAAGTCGTCTTGCTTCTAGACTCTCTCTTTCGCGGATGGCCGTTTGGGCCTGAGCGGGTCCCGAAAACTGGGCCAGGTGGAATGTTAGTCCGCAGCGTTGGTTGATGTGATGACTGCGGTGGTGGTTGGCAAGCCCAAGCGGAGGGACGGACCGGCTTGGCGGTCCGGCCCGGAGCTTGGGCTTGGTAAAGATTTTCCCGCGAC
>SIBG01000076.1 GCA_009695305.1 Opitutus sp.
GGATCGTCGTTTAAGTCGAAGAGGGCTCCAAGGCTGTCGAGCCGATGGCGCTGCGTGCGGACGCTTACCTTTCCGCCCCAGTGGGAAAATATCTGCCGATCCGGCCACGGACGGGTGGTGCCCAGTAACAACGGTTTCAGACTGAGACCGTCGAGCTGTTTCCGGTTCGCGACGGGCACCTGCGCGAGATCCGTCAGGGTGGGCAGAAGATCGATGGCGCCCGCGATCTGCGGAATCTGCAGCCCGGGCGCAATCTGCCCCGGCCAGCGGATGAAGAATGGCACTCGCATTCCGCCCTCGTCGGTGGAGCCCTTGATCCCCTTCATCCCGCCGTTCCATCGCGGCTTATTCGGGCCATTGTCGCTGAAATAGATCACGATCGTGTTGTTCGCCAGCTTCAGTTCGTCGAGCCGGCGCAGCAGCCGGCCAACATTCCAATCGATGTTCTCGCACATCGCGAGCGCCGCCCGCGTAAACTCGATGCTCTCCTGCGCCGGTGAGCGTGCGCGTAGCTTCAGCTCCGCGTTGGCGAACTTTGCGAAAAAGCGGTCGGGCACCTGCATCGGCGAGTGCGGAGTATTAAACGCCACGTAACAGAAAAACGGGCGCGCCTGGTTGGTCGTGATGAACTCCAACGCGTGGTCAGTCAGATCGTCCGTGATGAATCCCTTGCCCCGCACGAGTTGCCCGTTGCGCTCAAGCACGGGATCGAAGTAGTCGCCCAGATGGCCGGAGGGGAATCCATAGAATTCGTCGAAGCCGCGCGCGTTGGGGTGGTAGGGCCACTGGCTGCCATTGTGCCACTTGCCGAAAATGGCGGTTGCATAACCGCCCGCCTTGAAATGTTGGGCGATCGTTTGTTCATCAAGATTGAGGCGGCCGGCGTCCACGTCGAGCACTCCTCCGCGCAAATGATATCGGCCGGTGAGAAATTCGGCGCGCGTCGGCGCGCAAACGGGACAGACAAAAAAACGATCGAACCGCGCCCCGGTCCGGGCGAGCGAGTCGATCGCCGGCGTGGCAAGGTTGGTGTTGCCGGATATGCTCAAATCTCCCCAGCCTTGATCGTCGGCGAGAACGACCACGATGTTGGGTGGCACAAAATCCGCCGCTGGCACGGTCGATCCGCCGACGAGGAGGGCAAACGTGAGCATGGCTCCGGCGAGCCGCGCCGGAACGTGGCGCACGATCGGGCGGTCGGCGGTGCAAGCCTTCCGCCGCACAAGGTTGAACTTCATTTTGACGAGTTTGTTTTTTGCCGAGGGGTAACCAGGTCGGTGATGCCAGGCGTCGTCGAAGTGGCGGATCGATGACTTCGTCGAGATTTGTTTCAGGGATTGGTGGGTTGGACAAGAGCGACATCATGCTTCTGGCAATCGCACTTTACATGCCCCGCGACATGCGGAAACTTCAGCGCATGCCCCTCCGCGTCCGGTGTGCTCTCGCTTTGCTGGTGTTGGCGGCGACCGGGATCGTCACGAGCGCGGCGACACCGACGGTGGCTTCGGCCGAAGGTCAGCCCCTCGCGGCCAACGTCGAGCGCCTCTGCGAAGCGCTGGAATACCTCGGTGCACCCCTGCCGCCGGAGACGCGCACGGCGCTCGCCCGGGCCGGCCAGGCGCGGGACGCGCAGAAACTTCAAGAGCTGATCGATCCTCGCGTATTGCTCGTCGTCCATCTCAACCCGGAGGCGAGGGTGAAGGTCGAGCGCGGGCCGGCGCCGGCGGGTTTGCAGCAGGCGGGCTACACGCCCGTGCTTGTCAAAGTGGTCAATGAGAGCGGCGGCACACAGCGCCTACGGATCGGCAGTCCGCAGGCGGGGCCGGTCTACGCAGGCGTGGCGAAACTCAGCATGGAGCGGCAGCGCCAGGAACCCCTGCGGGAGAACGAAAACACCGCGGGCCGCACCGACCGCTTTCTCGACCTCGAAATATTCACTTCGCCGCCAATGACCGCGAACCTGAGCGGACTCGGCGTCGAGTATGCCATCGCGTTGATCTATTCCAGCGAAGCCGGGCGGCGGGAGGCGACGCTCACCTTCAATGCCGGACAAGGCACGGAGGACATTGGGTTTCGCGCCGAGGCGCCCGTCTTCTTCGAAGTGAAACCTGCCG
Source organism: Opitutus sp. (assembly GCA_009695305.1). GTDB lineage: Bacteria > Verrucomicrobiota > Verrucomicrobiia > Opitutales > Opitutaceae > SIBG01. The sequence goes on from SIBG01000076.1 coordinate 2,115, forward strand.
TGGCGGTGACGCTCAGCGTGCGGGACGACGATGGCACGCCCACCATGGGCCGCTTTCTGTTCCTCGACCAGCAGGGTCACGTTTTTCCTCCGCAAGCCAAGCGGCTCGCGCCGGATTTCTTTTTCCAAAAACATATCTACCGCGCCAACGGCGAGACGGTGCTGCTGCCGCCTGGTAAATTCACGATGCACTACGGCCGCGGGCCGGAATACCGCTGGCTCAGCCGGACGGTTGTCATTCCGCAGGCCGCATCCCCCGAAACCCGGCCGATGAAATCGGAAATCGCGGTGAAGCTGGAACGTTGGATCGATCCGGCGGCCCGCGGATTCTACAGCGGAGACCACCATATCCACGCCGCCGGCTGCGCGCATTACACTTCGCCAAGCGAGGGCGTCGGGCCCGCGGATATGTTCCGGCAGGTGAAGGGCGAGGCACTCAACGTCGGCTGCGTGCTGACCTGGGGGCCAGGCTTTGATCATCAGCAGCATTTTTTCGCGTCGAAGGCCGACATGCTCAGTGAACCGAGGACGCTGATGAAATACGACATCGAGGTCAGCGGCTTTGGCTCGCAGGCGCTCGGGCACGTCTGCCTGCTCAACTTGACGGAGCAAATTTATCCCGGCGCCACCGGCAGCAAAGACTGGCCGTCCTGGACGCTCCCCGTGCTGCGTTGGGTCAAGGGTCAGGGCGGCTTCACCGGTTATGCGCATTCCGGCAGCGGACTCCAAATCGATCCCGCGGCGGCCGCCAGACGCTTGTTGGCCCAATTCGACGCGAACCAGGACGGGCGTCTTGGCGCGACCGAAATCGCGCAGAGCCTGTTGCCGGAGACGCTGGCGGCAACCGATACGAACCGCGATGGATTGGTGAGCGAGGCCGAATTGGTTGCGAGCCACGACCGCGTGGCCGATCAGCTGCCGAACGTCGCGATTCCCGAGCTGAACAGTGTCGGCGCCCAGGAAATTTTCGTCACCGCCGCGCTCGGCTATTGCGATTTTATCAGCGCGATGGACACCGCGCGGATCAGCGAGTGGAACTGCTGGTATCACCTGATGAATTGCGGTCTTCCACTGAAAGTCAGCGGCGAGACGGATTTCCCGTGCATGAGCGGCACCCGCGTCGGCCAGGGCCGGGTGTATGTGCAGCTCGGAAAACAGGATCGAGTGGACTTCGTGCGGTGGGCTGAAGGCCTCGTTCGTGGCCGCAGCTATGTGAGCGACGGCTACGCGCACGCGCTAGAGTTCAGCGTGAACGGCGGGGTGGCGGGTGACGAGATCTCACTCGCCGCGCCGGGTCCGGTCAGCGTGAAAGCCAGCGTCGCGTTCTCGCCGGAGACGCCGCTGGAGGCGCCCTACGGCGGCGTGATTCCCGTGGGCGGGCGGCGTTTCGTTGGCGACACGGTGAACCAGCGCGAGACGTCTTCACTCGACCCGGTGGTTGGGCCCGGCCAGCGCCTCGTGGAGCTGATCGTCAACGGTCGGGTCGCCGCGAGTCGCGTGGTGACGGCAGACGGACGCGAACATGCTCTTGAGTTTTCCGTGCCGATCGAACGGAGCAGCTGGGTGGCGTTGCGCCAGTTTCCGCAGCTGCACACCAACCCGGTGAATGTGATCGTTGGTGAAAACCCAATCCGGGCTTCGCGCCGGAGTGCACGCTGGGCCCTCGGTTGCATCGACCAACTCTGGCGGGTGCGCGGCGCGAGAATCGCCGCAGCCGAGCGCGCCGAGGCAGAGCAGGCCTATGAGCAAGCCCGGGCGATCTACCGCCGCATCGCCGGGGAGTCGCTGGTGGATTAGCCGATGGGCCCGAGCCAAAGGGGTCGACCCGCTGTTTGCTACAAATCGTCGGACCGTTCATACCTCACGCGCTTGTAGTAGCGATCGGCGGGTTGACCCGATGGGATCGAACCCGGCGGGCCGGTGCTGCCCGTGCTGCTGGGCTCGTCGGCGCTGCTCGTGCAGAAGGGCGTGACCGAGAGCATGGCGGGTCGGTTTTTTCTGCACCGGTGTCCGCACTGGTCGTGGCCGGAGTGCGAGGCGGCGTTTGGCTGGTCGCTGGCGGAGTGGATCTATTTCGGCGGCTACCCCGGGGCGGTGGTGCTCGCAGACGACGAGGCGGCGTGGCGGCGTTTCGTGGCCGATTCGTTGATTGAGACGCTGCTGTCTCGCGACATGCTGCAATTGCAGGCGATCACGAAGCCGGTGTTGCTGCGGCTCCTGTTTGCGCTGGCGGCGAGCTGTGGATAGGCGAAAATCGAACGAGGCACTCAACGCCCACTCCCAAAGCGAATCACAAATACCCAACAGCGAATCCCAATTCGCCTCCTGTTGGGTTGTCCAATTTCTACGGGCGCGGATCAAACCCCAGCCATGCATTCACTCGCCGCCGTAATCGACCCGACGGCTCCCGGAGATTTGTCTCCCAGCTACCAATGGTCGCGTCGGAAGCACCAAGAATCTCGGCGAGTTGCGACTGTTTCAGGCCGAGCTTCTTCCGCTGAACGTGAACATGCTCGCCGATGCTGCGCGGCTTAGATGGAAACGGCGTTCGAATATGCTGCGAATGCTTACCGATGTCCGATCTTTGCACCCGAATCCGCGGGTCGCGAAAAGCCAACAGTGCCATGGAGCACGGCGACGAGTGGGACGCCAAAATCCGCCGTCAGATCAAGGAGTGCGTGCTGTTCATTCCGCTCATCTCCGCCAATACGCAGGCGCGGCTCGAGGGTTACTCGCGAACGGCAGAAATTTTTGACCGCGAATTTAACGAGTAACACGGATAAACGCCCACGCTGCGAAAATTCATCCGTGCCATCCGGGTAATCCGTGGTGGTTTGAATTCGGGGGCAATCCGAGGGCGGGTCGGAGACCGCGCCGCGACCGCGCCGCGACCGCGCGCCGCCGGCGATACAGTTCCGGCGAAGAAAAATTCTCAATTGGCAAAGACAGTGCTTGATTGACGGGAAACCCACCCTTTACCTTGCGCCTCTTCCGTCCACGCACAGCTTCACCGCATGATCATCAAAGCCTATCTCAAGCCCTCCTGCGGCTGGTCCAATGGCGTCCGCGCCATCATGCGGAAGCACAATCTGGCGTTCGAGGACATCGACATCATCAACAACCGCGCGAATTACGCGGAAATGGTGCAGAAGTCCGGCCAGCCGCTCTCGCCCTGTGTGGAGATCGACGGCGTGATGCTCGCCGACATCTCGGGCGAGGAAGTCGAAAACTATCTCCTCAGCAACGATCTGGTGAAACCGACCGATGTCCCGGCTGGCACTGCCACCAACGCGGGTTGCTCGGACGACGAGCACGCCAAGATGGCCACTAAAACGATCCGCTTCTTCTGACGACGCTGAGAGCTCACCGCACCTAACTCCGGGCCGCTCTCGCAAAGCACGAGACGGCCCTTTTTTTGCGTCCCGCCCACGCCGCCCTTCCTCCGCCTTCCCGCCATCATCGCCTCGCGACGAACTGCTAAATTTTTTCGACACCATCACCTGTGAACAACTCGCGGCCTATCGATAGCACCAGCAGCACCAGCGGGCCGCCCAATACGGCGACGGCGATGCGCCCCGTCCCCGGCCGGCCCGCCAAGCAGGGCCTCTACGATCCGTGGTTCGAACACGATGCCTGCGGCGTCGGCTTCGTGGTCGACATGAAGGGTCGCAAGTCCCACCAGATTTTGCAGAGCGCGCTCCAGGTGCTCACCAATCTCGATCACCGCGGTGCGAGCGGGGCCGAGCCCAACACGGGTGACGGCGCCGGCGTGCTGCTCCAGACGCCCCACAAGTTTTTCCAGGAAGCGTGCAAGAAGGCGCGCATCGCGCTCCCCGGCGCCGGTGAATACGGCTGCGGCCTCATCTTCCTGCCGCGCAACCCGTCCGTGCGCCGCCGGGTTGAGCAGAAGTTCGAGCAGATCGTGCAGTCGGAAGGCCAGACGTTTCTCGGCTGGCGCACCGTGCCGACCGACAACTCCTCGCTGGGTGAAACGGCGAAGGCCTGCGAACCGTTCATGCGCCAGGCGTTTGTCGGCCGGAATCCGGCGGTGGCGGACGACACGGCCTTTGAGCGGAAGCTCTACCTGATCCGCAAGCGCGCCTACAGCGAGATCCGCACTTCCACGCTGGCCGGTGCCGAGTTCTGGTATGTCGCCAGCCTTTCCTGCAAGACGATCGTTTATAAAGGCATGCTCCTCACGGATCAGCTCGGGAAATATTTCCCCGACCTGCAGAATCCGGCGATGGAGACGGCCCTGGGCCTCGTGCACTCGCGTTTCAGCACGAATACGTTTCCGAGCTGGGACCGGGCGCACCCCTACCGCTACGTCGCGCACAACGGCGAGATCAACACGCTCCGCGGCAACATCAATTGGATGCACGCCCGCGAGGCGCTCTTCGAGTCCGAGGTGTTTGGCGAGGACATGAAAAAAATCCTCCCGATCATCAACCCGAATGGCAGCGACTCGGCGATGTTCGACAACACCCTCGAGCTCCTCGTGCTCGCCGGCCGCCCGATCGCGCACGCGATCATGATGATGATCCCGGAGCCGTGGTCGAACGACGACAACATGGAGGATGCCCGCCGCGCGTTTTACCAATACCACGCGTGCCTCATGGAGCCGTGGGACGGCCCCGCCGCGATTGCGTTCACCGACGGCACGCAGATTGGCGCGATCCTCGACCGCAACGGCCTGCGGCCGTCGCGCTACTGCGTCACCAAGGACGACCTCGTCATCATGGCGTCCGAGACCGGCGTGCTCGACATCCCACCCGGGGATATCGTCAGCAAGGGCCGCCTTGCGCCCGGCCGCATCTTTCTCGTCGACACCGCGCAGGGCCGCATCATCGGCGATGAGGAGATCAAGCAGCAGTTTGCCGCCGAGCGTCCGTATCGGCAGTGGCTCAACGAGCATCTCGTCCACCTCAGCGATCTCCCCGCCGCCCCCTCGGTGCCGCCGCCGGATCACGAGACGCTGCTGCAGCGGCAGATCGCCTTCGGTTACACGCACGAGGACGAGCGCATCATCCTCATGCCGATGGCCCGCGACGGCGTCGAGGCGATCGGCTCGATGGGCAACGATGCCGCGCTTGCGGTGCTCTCGAACCAGCCGCGCCTCCTCTACGATTATTTCAAGCAGCTCTTCGCGCAGGTCACGAACCCGCCCATCGACTGCATCCGTGAGGAAATTATCACCTCGGCGGAGACGCGCCTCGGCTCCGAGGGCAACCTCCTCCATCCCGGCCCGACGGCTTGCCGCCGGGTCGAGTTGAAATGGCCGGTCCTCACCAACGAGGAATTCGCGAAAATCCGCCGCATGGAATTGCCCGGCCTCAAGGTCGGCGTGCTGACCACGCTCTTCCGCGTCGCCCGTGGCGAGCGGGGTCTCGCGAAGTCCCTCGAGGAACTCTCCATGATGGCCCGGCGCATGATCGAGGAGGACGAGGTCAACGTCATCATCCTCAGCGACCGGGGCGTGAACAAGGATTTCGCGCCCATCCCCGCGCTGCTCGCCGTCGCCGGCCTGCATCACTATCTGATCCGCGAAGGCTTGCGCACCCGCGCCAGCCTCGTGCTCGAAACCGGCGAGGCGCGCGAAGTGCACCACTTCTCGCTGCTCATCGGTTACGGCGTCAGTGTGGTCAATCCCTACGTCGCCTTCGAGACGATCGACGACATGATCCGCGAGGGCGCGCTGACCGGCATCGATCACAAGACCGCGTGCAAGAATTTCGTGAAGGCCGCCTCGAAGGGCGTGATCAAGGTCATGTCGAAGATGGGCATCTCTGCGATCCAGAGTTACCGCGGCGCGCAGGTCTTCGAGGCCCTTGGCCTCCGGCAGGACGTCATCGATCACTATTTCACGTGGACGGCTTCGCGCGTCGGCGGCATCGGCCTCGATGTCATCGCGCTGGAGGTGCTCATGCGCCACCGCGCCGCCTATCCTGATCGTCAGGTCAACGGTCATGTGCTCGGCGTCGGCGGCCTTTACCAGTGGCGCTCCAGCGGCGAGGCGCATCTGTTTACGCCCGAGTCGATCCACGCCCTGCAGAAGGCCACGCGCACCGGCAGCTACCCGGCGTTCAAGAACTATTCGAAGCTCATCAACGAGCAGGGAAAGAATCTCTGCACGCTGCGCAGCCTCCTCGACTTTAAGCCCGCCACCGCGATTCCGCTCTCCGAAGTCGAGTCCGCGGACAGCATCATGAAGCGCTTCAAAACGGGCGCGATGTCCTACGGCTCGATCTCGAGCGAAGCGCATGAGACGCTCGCGATCGCGATGAACCGCATCGGCGGCAAGTCCAACACCGGCGAAGGCGGCGAAGATCCCGCGCGCTTCGTCCCCATGGCGAATGGCGACTCGAAAAATTCCGCGATCAAGCAGGTCGCGTCCGGCCGCTTCGGCGTCACGAGCGAATACCTCACGAGCGCCAAGGAACTCCAAATCAAGATGGCGCAGGGCGCGAAGCCCGGCGAAGGCGGCCAGTTGCCCGGCTCCAAGGTTTATCCGTGGGTCGCGAAGACCCGCCACACCACCGCGGGCGTCGGCCTCATCTCGCCCCCACCGCACCACGACATCTACTCCATCGAGGATCTCGCCGAGCTCATCCATGACTTGAAGAACGGCAACCGGCAGGCGCGCATCAGCGTGAAGCTCGTCTCCGAGGTCGGTGTCGGCACCGTCGCCGCCGGCGTCGCGAAGGCGCACGCCGATGTCGTGCTCATCTCCGGTTACGATGGCGGCACTGGCGCTTCACCGCAGACGTCGCTGCAGCACGCTGGTCTCCCGTGGGAGCTCGGCCTGGCCGAGACGCACCAGACGCTCGTCCTCAATAATCTCCGTAGCCGCATCGTCGTCGAGACCGACGGCCAGCTTAAAACCGGGCGCGATGTCGTGATGGCCGCGATGCTCGGCGCCGAGGAATTCGGCTTCGCCACCGCGCCGCTCGTCGCGACCGGCTGCATCATGATGCGGGTGTGCCATCTCAACACCTGTCCCGCGGGCGTCGCCACGCAGGACCCGCGGCTCCGCGCGAAATACGCCGGCAAGCCCGAGCACGTGGTCAACTTCATGAAGTTTATCGCCGAGGAAGTGCGCGAGCTCATGGCCTCGCTCGGCTTCCGCACGATCGAGGAAATGGTCGGCCAGGTCGGCGCCCTCGAGCCGCGGTCGGCCATCGATCACTGGAAGGCGAAGGGCCTCGACTTCTCGAACATCCTCTACGCGCCCGAGGTCGGGCCCGAGGTCGGCCGCTTCTGTTCCATCCAGCAGGATCACGGCATCGACAAATCGCTCGACGTCACGACGCTCCTCGCGATCTGCGAGCCCGCCATCCAGCGCGGCGAGAAAGTCGTCGCCGAAATGCCGATCCGTAATGTCAACCGCGTCACCGGCACAATCACCAGCGGCGAAATCACCCGGAAGCACGGCGCGAAGGGCCTGCCCGCCGACACCATCCGCATCCACTTCAAGGGCTCCGCCGGCCAGAGCTTCGGCGCGTTCATGACGCGCGGCATGACGTTCTCCATCGAGGGCGACGCCAACGACTACGTCGGTAAAGGCCTCTCCGGGGGCAAAATCATCATCGCGCCGTCGCCCGACGCCACGTTCAAGGCCGAGGAAAACATGATCATCGGCAACGTCGCGCTCTACGGCGCCACCGCCGGCGAGGTTTATCTCCGCGGCATGGCCGGCGAGCGCTTCGGCGTCCGCAACAGTGGCGTCGACGCCGTCGTCGAGGGCATCGGTGACAACGGCTGCGAATACATGACTGGCGGCCGCGTGGTCGTCCTCGGTCGCGCGGGTCGCAATTTCGGCGCCGGCATGTCCGGCGGCGTCGCCTACGTGCTCGACGAAACCGGCGACTTCGCCAAGCGCGTGAACGTCCAGATGGTCGGCATCGAGAAGCTCGAGACCGCCGCCGAGATCGCCGAGGTCAAGCAACTCGTCACGCAACATCTCGCCTACACGAAGAGCCCGCGCGCGAAGCAGCTCCTTGATCAGTGGGACCTCACTGTGCCGAAATTCGTCAAGGTGATGCCGAAGGACTACAAGCGCATGCTCGCCTGCATCGAGCGCGCGCAGGGCCAGGGCCTCACCGGCGACGAAGCCGTGATGGCCGCCTTCGAGGAAAACGCCCGCGATCTTTCGCGCGTCGGTGGCAACTGACATGAGCAACGCGAATGTCATCGCGAGGAGCGCGCAGCGCGACGGGGCGATCCAGCTGGATTGCTTCGGCGCTTCGCTTCTCGCAATGACAAGCTGAGAGCATCACGCACCGCTTTTAATTTTACGCACCATGGGTAAACCAACCGGCTTCATCGAATACCTGCGGGAGATTCCCGTGGACCGCACCCCGCTCGAGCGCACGCACGACTGGAAGGAGTTTCACCACCACATGGAGGAGAAGAAACTCCGCAACCAAGGTGCGCGCTGCATGGATTGCGGCGTCCCGTTCTGCCACACGGGCAAACTCATCAGCGGCATGGCCTCAGGCTGCCCGATCAACAACCTCATCCCCGAGTGGAACGATCTCGTTTTCCGCGGTCGCTGGCAGGAAGCGCTGCACCGCCTGCACAAGACGAATAATTTCCCCGAGTTCACCGGTCGGGTCTGCCCCGCGCCGTGCGAAGGCTCGTGCGTGCTCGGCATCAACGAGCCGGCCGTCACGATCAAGAACATCGAGGCTGCGATCACCGACCGCGGCTGGGATGAAGGCTGGGTCTTCCCGCAGGCACCGAAGGTTCGCACGGGGAAAAAAGTCGCCGTCATCGGCTCCGGCCCCGCCGGGCTCTCCGCCGCCGCGCAGCTGAACCTCGCCGGCCACACCGTCACGGTCTTCGAGCGCGCCGACCGTCCCGGTGGCCTGCTGATGTATGGCATCCCGAACATGAAGCTCGACAAGCAGGAGGTCGTCCTCCGCCGCATCAAGCTCATGGAGCAGGAAGGCATCAAATTTATCTGCAACGCGAACGTCGGCGAAAATGTCGAGCCGCAGATTTTCCTCCACGAATACGACGCCACCGTCATCTGCACTGGCGCCACGTTGCCGCGCGACCTCCCCATCGAGGGCCGCAATCTTCAAGGCGTGCACTTCGCGATGGAGTTTCTTACCGCCAGCACGAAGGCCGTCCTCGGCCACAACGGCGCGAGCCCGATTCACGCCAAGGGCAAAGATGTCGTGGTCATCGGCGGCGGTGACACCGGCACCGATTGTGTCGGCACCTCGATGCGCCACGGCTGCAAGAGCCTGTTGCAGATTGAAATTCTCCCGAAGCCGCCGCTCGAGCGGGCGGCCGACAACCCCTGGCCCGAGTGGCCGAAGACCTACAAGATGGATTACGGCCAGGAGGAGGCGGCCGCAAAGTTCGGCGCCGACCCGCGGATTTATCTCACCACCGTGAAAAAATTCATCGGCGACGCGAAGGGCGCGGTGAAGGAGCTCGTGACCGTCGAAATCAAGTGGGGCAAGAAAGACCAGGGCCAGTTCGTGCCGACGGAAGTCCCCGGCACCGAAAAAACGCGCCCCGCGCAACTCGTGTTGCTCGCGATGGGTTTCCTCGGGCCCGAGCAGCCGCTGCTCAAGGAAATCAATCTCGAAACGGACGCGCGTTCGAACATCAAGGCCGAGCACGAAAAATACACGACGAGCCTCAAGGGCGTCTTCGCCGCCGGCGACTGCCGCCGCGGGCAAAGCCTCGTCGTGTGGGCGATCAACGAAGGCCGCGGTGCCGCCAGAGAGTGCGACCGCTACCTGATGGGTTCGACGGATCTGCCGTAAGGTCGGTCGGTCCTAAAACTCGGTCTACCGTCCTCTGCGACTTGGGCGATCAACAATGGGCGCGGCGCGGCAAGAGAGTGCGACCGCCACCCATGAACGTGAAGAAATGATATGGGTCGTGAAGGTCGAAATAGGGTTCCTCACTGTTTCCAGTGGGTCGCTGCCGGTGACTGGGCGCCCCGAAGGGGCGAGATCACCCCGTCGTGTCGCCCCTTCGGGGCGATGAATTCTTTTGAACTCGATTCCCGGGGCGTTGCCCTGGGCTTTCGAATATCGCCCCGCTGAGGCTCCGACCACGAAGCCAGCAACCCACTGGAAACAGCGAGGAACCCGAAATAGGATCTGGCCGCGGCGTCCCGAGGATTTCAGGTCAATCTTGGCAGTTGCCATTTTATATACCCATTGCCATCTATAAGTGCCATGACAACCGAAACCCTCACCATCGACAAGACCGGCCGGGTGGTTTTGCCCAAACCGGTGCGCGACCAGCTCGGCCTTGTAGCCGGCTCGGAGCTCCAGCTCACCGCGACCGCGGACCGCATCACCCTCGAACCCAAGCTCCCGCGGGCCGCGTTGCAGCGCCGGGGCAAACTGCTCGTGCATACGGGCAAGGGCTCGTTCGACATTGTCGCGGAAATCCAGCGCGGTCGCGACGAGCGATCACGGCAGATGGCCGGACCCGGCTGGCGATGAAGGTTTTCTTCGATACTTCCGTGCTCATGGCGGCGTGTATTGCGGAGCACCCGTTTCACGACCGGGCGGCGGCGGTGTGGCTGCGGGTGGCCGACCGAGCAGACGAAGGATTTTGCTCCACCCATGCCTTGGCCGAAACCTACGCGACACTCAGCGTGCTGCCCCGGTCGCACCGGCTGCATCCCCGCGAGGCGCACGAACTCATCCTGCAAAACGTGCTCGGACAGCTCAAAGTCGTTCCGCTCACGACTGCCGATTACAAACTCGCGCTCGCGCGGGTGGTCGGCCTCGGATTGGTGGGCGGAGTGATCCACGATGCCCTTCACGTCATCGCCGCGGAGCGAACCCAAGTGAAACGAATTTTCACGTTCCATGTGCCGCATTTCCTGCGGGTGGCGGATGATCGGAGCCGGCCACTGATTCAGGCGCCTTGATGGCATCGTCACTTGATAATTTCCCGGCTGGTGCGCCGCTCGTTGACACCCGCCCGCCGGTAGCGCTCGCTGGGCGCAACTCAATTCAACCATGAAACCCCGCTACTCGCTCGGAATCCTGCTCGTTTGCCTCCTGATCGACCTCGCCCCCGCGGCGGAAAAAGCGCCCAAAGCTCCGAACCCCGCGCTCGCCGCGATCACCGACACCCCTGGCTTGCCGCGCGTGCTCCTGCTCGGCGACTCGATCTCGATTGGCTATATGCTGCCGGCGCGGGCGCGGCTGGACGGTAAAGCCAACGTCCATCGCCCCGCGGAAAACTGCAGCGATTCCGGCAAGGGCGTTAAGACCATCGACAAGTGGCTCGGCTCCGAAAAATGGGACGTGATCCATTTCAATTTTGGTCTGCACGACCTCAAATTCCTCGATGAAAAAGGAACGTTGGTTTCGCCCGAAAAAGGGCAACAGGTCGCGAGTGTCGCGGCGTATGAGAAAAACCTCCGCGATCTCGTCGCCCGCCTGAAACAGACCGGGGCGAAACTCATTTTTGCCACGACCACCCCGGTGCCCGCCGGTTCTGCCGGCCGCGTCGAGCATGACGAGGTGCGCTACAACACGGCGGCGGTCCGCGTGATGAAAGAAAATGGCGTCGCGGTGGATGACCTGCATGCGTTCGTCGCCGCGCGGCAGGACAAAATTCAGCTCCCGAAAAACGTCCACTTCTCGAAGGAAGGCTACGAACAGCTCGCCGACACCGTGGTGGCGAGCATCGCGCCGTTGTTGCCAGCGAAGGCGAAGTGAGCGGCACGGGCTTTCCAGCCCGTGATCATGATTGCCCGGACATGGGCTGGAAAGCCCATGCCACGGCGGAACGCACTCAAGTCACGATGCCGAGCGGGGCGGTTTTTTCCCAGCGCCCGCGCGTGAAGTCCGGCACGTCGACCGACTGGCTGCGGTGCGCGACGGACCACTCGGTGAGCGGGCACAACACCGACCAACTGGTGCCGTCGTAAACGTCCTGATCGAGCGGTTCGCCTTGGCGCAGGCACGTGATCACCCGCCACAACATGATAAAATCCATCCCCCCATGGCCGCCGTTGGCCTTGGCGAGCTCGCCCATTTTCTTCCACAGCGGGTGCTCGTATTTCTTGGCCAGGGCCGCGAGGGTCTCGCCTTCGGCCCAAGTGTGGGTGCTCTTCGTTTCGCCCTCAATCACCAGCCGGGCCGGAAAGCTCGCGTAGGTGCCCTTCGTGCCCTGGATCAGATTGAGACGGGAATAGGGCCGCGGGGAGGTTTCATCCCACTGCATCATGAGCGAGCGGCCGCGCACGGTCTTGATGATCGAGGTGTTGATGTCGCCGCCCACCCACTCGGTGATCTGGTTCCACTTGTGCCCGGCCGGATATTTCGCCTTCGCGTGCAGGGCACGACCGCGGGCCGGTGACGAGACGGAGGAGAGGTAGTCGAAACGATCGCCACGGTTGATGCCGAGATATTGCGCGACGGGTCCAATGCCGTGCGTGGGGTAGAGATTGCCGTTGCGCTTCGCGTAATGATACGTGCGCCACGAGCCCGTGCCGTGCTCGACCTCGTTCATCTGCGTGCGGAGATCGTGGATGTAGGCGCCTTCGGCATGGAGCAATTCGCCGAGCACGCCGGCGCGGCAGAGATTGAGGCAGAGCAGCTCCTCCTGGCCGTAGCAGGTATTTTCCAGCATCATGCAATGGCGCTGCGTGCGCTCGGCGGTGTCGACGAGCTGCCAGTTTTCTTCGACGGTCAGCGCAATTGGCACCTCGATGAATACGTGTTTACCCGCCAGCATCGCGGCGACGCCCATCGGGGCGTGGAGTTGCCAGGGCGTAACGACGAAGACGACATCGAGATCCTGGCGCTCGAGCAGGCGCTTCCAGTCATTATCGTCTTTGCCGTAAGAGGCGGGCTCGGGGCGTTTGGCCCTGGCGACGCGCGCGAAGGCTTTCGCGAGCGTGGGCGAGTGGTTGTCGCAGAGGGCGATGATCTCCACGCCGTCGAGTGTGAGCAAGGTGCCGAGGTGGCCGCCGCCACGGGCGCCGAGGCCGATGATGCCGACGCGGACGCGATCCAGCGCGGGAGCGCGGAGGCCCACGGCGCCGGCACCGGTGGCGGGTGGGCTGGCGGCGCGGGTGGCGGCGGTGAGGGCGAGACCGGCGCCGACGCCGGCGACGGTGCGAAGAAAATCACGGCGAGTGTTGAGGGTGCTCATGGGGTGCGAGCAAAGAGAACGGGGGGCAGGCGTGGCGTCGAGGCAGAAGGCAGCTTGCGAACGGCGCGATTTCGCGTGCTCTCTGCGCTGTGGCTTTCGCGAACCCAGCCCGTCGGGTGTGTCTGTGGCGTCTGATCGCAGGTCTGACCGCCTGGTCAACGGCGTCGGCGCAACCGTCCACCGCAGCGCAGGCGATGGCCCTCGCTCGGGAGGCGACGGCCGCGGCGGAGGCGAAGGATTTTCCGGCCTATCTCGCGAAAATGGAGCAAGCGGTCGCGCTGCGGCCGGATTTTCCGCGGATGCTCGTCAACCTCGCCGCGGCGCAGGCCGCGAACGACCGGCCGGAGGACGCCAGCGCCACGCTCGGCCAGCTCGCGGCGCTCGGGTTGCACTCGGCGGTGGAAAAATCCGAGGAGTTTGCCGTCCTGCGTGACCGCAAGGATTTTAAGGACGCGGTGAAACTGCTCGCCGCAAACCTGCAGCCGAAGGGCGCAGGCGAGATGGCGTTTACCCTGCCGGAGATGACTGGCGTGGTCGAGGGCATCGCCTGGCGGGAGAAGACGGGCGCGTTTTATTTTGGCGAGGTCCACCACCGCGCCGTGTGGCTGCGCACGCCCGACAAAAAAGTGCGGCGCTTCAGCGCGGAGGACGAGGCCGTGCTCGGCGTGTTCGGCCTCGCGGTGGATGAGGAGCATGGCGCGCTGTGGGCGGCGACTTCCGCAGTGCCGGCGATGCAGGGCTACACCGATGCGCAGGACGGCGCGGCGGGCGTGGCGGAGTTCGAGCTTGAGACCGGCGCGCTGCGGCGGGTCGTGCGCGTGCCGCCGACGGGTGACCATCAGACCCACGTGCTGGGTGATCTCGCCCTCGCACCGGACGGCAGCGTGTATTTGCCCGACAGCGGCGCGGGCGTGCTCTGGCGACTCGCGCCGGGGGCGAGCGAGCTGGAGGTGTTTTTAGCCAGCCCGGAATTCATGTCGCTGCAAGGCGTGGTGGTGGCGCCGGACGGCGGGGCGCTGTATCTCTCCGACCACGCGAATGGCCTGCTGCGCGTCGAGCTCCGTTCGCGCCAGGTCAGCCGGCTCGCGGCGCCGCCCGCCACGAGCCTCATCGGCCTGGACGGCCTCGGGCGCGCGCCGAATGGCGATCTGATCGGCGTGCAAAATGGCACCAAGCCGACCCGCGTGCTGCGCATCGCACTCGATGCTACGGGTGAAGCCGTGACGGCTGTCACGGTGCTCGAGTCCGCGCACCTCACGATGGCGGCGCCCGCGCTCGGTTGCATCGCGACCGACGGGAATTTCTTTTTCATCGGTCAGGCGGGCTGGTCGCGCTTCGATCTGCCCGGCGCCGGCCCGACGCCGCCGCGGCCGGTGCCCATCTTCAAGACGAAGCTCGAGCCGGAGGCGGCGAAGCGAAAGTAACGTTGCGGCGCTGCACCCGCCTGACTTTGGTTTCCGCCCATGCCTTCTACTCCGATTCCCGGCTCCAGTGGTGACGTGCTCACGAGCCTGCCGTCGGCCTACGCGCCGCACGCGGCGACGGGCCTGCTGCACCTGCCGCGATTCCTCGCGAAGTGCCGCTACGTGAAGCAGCACGGCGCACTGCCGCCGAGCTACGCGAAGAACTACAAGCGTGGGTGCGATCGTTTTCTGTGTCAGCACCTCGGGATCGAGCCGACGGCAGTGGAGAAAATTGTGCTGGAGTCGGCGAGCGACGAGGAGATCGACGCGAAGTTGAAATCAATTCTCCCGGCGGACGTGCGTGCAGCGCAGTGGAATCGTCGCTACGTGCAGATGGGGATGACCGAGGCCGGACGCGGTTTCATCAAGGAGGCGCTCACCGCGATGGGGTGCGCGGATCGCGCGGAAGAAATCAAGAGCGTGCCGGATTTGATGGAGTTCGACGAAGGAAGGATCGAGTGAGGTCGGGCGGGTCCGTGACCCGCCCTTTCGCGCGGAAGGTGTTCAAGGGCGGGGCACAGACCCGCCCTACTTTACGCGAGCGACCACGGCGAGCGCATCGCTCGCGTGCGGAGGCGGTTCGCGACGTCGTCGTTGACGAACTCTTCTTTCACGGGGTCCCACTGCAACTTCCGCCCGAGGACCATGCCGATCTGGCCGAGGTTGCAGACCGTGGTCGTGCGGTGACCGAGGCCGACGTCGGCGATCGGGCGTTTCCGCGAACGGACGCACTCGAAGAAGTTATCGTGGTGATTATTGCTCAGCGCCAACTGGATTTTTTTGTTCGGCGCCTGCATTTCGCGGAGGAGGTTTTTGTCGGAGGCGCTCATCTTGTCGCGAGCGATGTCGAGCCAGCCGCGTTCACCGACGAACCGCACGGTGCCGCCGCCCTCGTAGCGCGTGCGGCAGTGCATCGGGATGCCGTTGGCGTAGCGGACGGTGAAGTTGACGTTCGTGCAGTTCGTGAAGAGTCCGCTGCTCGGGAACTCGCCGTGGCCCTCGACCGAGACGGGGCCGGAGTCGTCCATGTCGAGCGCCCACTGGCCGATGTCGAGATAGTGCGCGCCCCAGTTGGTGACCTGGCCGTAGGCGCATTCGGAGATGAACCGGAAATTGTAGTGGCAGCCGTTGGCATTGTAGGGGCGCCACGGCGCGGGCCCGAGCCACATGTCCCAATCGAGGTTCGCCGGCACGGCTTCGGGTTTCCACGTGGCGCCGCAGAAGCGGTTGTTCGGCGGAATGAAACAATCGATGCGGTCGAGTTTGCCGAGACCCTGGTTGCGGACGAACTCGGCGACGTCGTGAAACCGCTTCATCGAGCGGTGTTGCGTGCCATGCTGGGCGACGCGGTTGTATTTGCGCGCGGTGTCGACCAGCGCGCGGCCTTCGGCGATGGTGAGCGTGAGCGGCTTCTCGCAATAGATGTCCTTGCCGTTGCGCATCGCGTCGATGGCGATGAGTGCGTGCCAGTGGTCGGGCGTGCAAATGAAGACGACGTCGATGTCGGTGCGGCGATTGAGCTCGCGGAAATCACCGTAGGTTTTGCAGTCGGTGTTGCCGTATTCCTGGTTGACCCGGGCGGCCGCGGAGTCGCGGCGCGTGCGGTCGACATCGCACACGGCGAGGATTTGCACGGACTCGGGCGAACCGAGCAACGGCGGGAAGTGGCTGTCGGCAATATTGCCGCAGCCGATCACGCCGACGGTGATTTTCTTGCTCGGGGCATTTTGACCGCGGAGGCCGGACGGCAAAATCAGCGGGGCGGCGACCACGGCCGTGGCGAGCGCTGAGTGCTGGAGAAACTGGCGACGGCTGAGGGGAAAAGCGGAGTTCATGGCGGGTCAGGTTTGGGCGTTGGCGAGGCGGGCGAGGGCGCGGGTGGCGGCTTCGCGCACGATGGCGGGTTCGGTGGCGGCGTCTTTCAACGCCGTGAGCGCGGGCCGGGCGGCCGCGTCGCCGCGCACGCCGATGCTACCGATGAGGCCGGCCTTGGCGGTGCCGGTCAGGGCGCCGAGGGCGTCGCGAAACGCCGCATCGGCTTCAGGGCCGGCGATGCGCTCGAGGGCGTAGCGGGCGGATTCGGTGGTCTTGGCGTCGCTGAGCAGGGGAGCGAGGGCGGGCACGCTTTTCGCGGAGGCGACCATCGCGAGCATCTGGCCGAGGAAGGCGAGGCCGGCGGCGGTGCGACCGGAGGTGGCGAGGGATTTGAGGAGTTTCTCCTCCATCCGCGCCCGCCCGTCGGGCGGGGTCGCGATCACCTGCTCGCGGACGGTCCACGCGTAGCTGCGGTCGGCGCCGTATTCGAGCCGGGCGCATTCTTCCCACGGGTCGAGGGACGGACCGGCGTTCGAGTAACGATCAGCGGGATTCGCTGAAACGAATTTCTTGGGCTTGGCCGCGGGCGCGGCGGGGGGATTTTCCGCATTCATGAGGGAGGGGGATAACTGCGACGGGCGTATCGGAGCGCAAAGGGCGGCCGCGGGGCAAGAGCAATTGCCGGACCCGGGCGCACCCGGGAGAAGCAGCAGGCGGAAGAAACTGCGTAGAGCGCTTTTCTTCTTTTTGCAGTTTTCAAAAATTTGTTTTCTGCTGCTCCCCCATGATCAAAGGCCAGCGCGTCGTCTGCATCAACGACACCTTTCCGGAACTCATCCGGGCGCTCTACCAGGAGCTGCCGGTGAAGGATAACATTTACACGATCCGCGAGGTATTTCTCGGGCGCGAAAAAATCGTGCGCGGCGGCGACACGGCGACCGTCGGCCTCCTGCTCAAAGAGCTGAAGAATCCGCCCGACCCCTTCCACCGGGGCGAGCAGGAACTCGGGTTTTCCTCGGAACGCTTTGCCCCGCTCAACGAATTGCCCGACGAGGAGATCGAGGTCGAAGAGGTCGAGCACGCCGGTGCATGGGCCCCGGCCTAGCGGAACCGGGCCCGACAGGTATGACGCTGGCACCACCCTTGAGCGCTTGAGCGGACCGACCGGCGAACGAACATCACCCGTCCACGCTCCTCTTTTCCCATGAACTTCAAGCTGCCCGGACTGGTTGCCGCCCCATTCACGCCTTTCGCCCCGAACGGCGAACTCGCCCTGCCCGTCGTATCGCGCCAGGCGCGGACGCTCGCGAACAACGGCGTCATCGGCGCCTTTGTCTGTGGCACGACTGGGGAGGGCTCGTCCATGACGAGCGACGAGCGCCGGCGCGTGACCGAGGCGTGGATGGCGGCGCGACCCGTCGGCCTCAACATCATCGTGCACGTCGGACATCTCAGTGTCGGTGAAGCGCGCGCACTCGCGAGTCATGCGCAGGACGTGGGCGCGGATGCGATCGCCGCGGTGGCGCCGAGTTTTTTCAAGCCACCCGGCGCAGTAGAACTCGTCGCTTGGTGCGCGCAGGTCGCGGCGGCGGCGCCGAAGCTGCCGTTCTATTACTATCACATTCCGTCGATGACAAATGTGACAATCCCCGCGGCGGCGTTTCTGACCGAAGCGCGCGCGAAGATTCCAACGCTCGCTGGCATCAAGTTCACCCACGAGGATCTCGACGATTTCCGGGCGACGCGCGCGATCGGTGGCAGTGATTACGACGTGCTTTTCGGGCGCGACGAAATCCTGCTGACGGCGCTCGGGCTCGGGGCGACGGGAGCGGTGGGCAGCACCTACAACTACGCGTCGCCGCTTTATCAACGGATCATTCGCGCGCAGGCGGCCGGCGACCAGGCGACGGCCGAGCGGGAGCAGGCGAAAGCCCGGGCCTTCATCGATGTGATGAACCGCTTCGGCGGCCAGCCGGCGGGCAAGGCGATCATGAAGCTGATCGGAATCGATTGCGGCCCGGTGCGGCTGCCGATGCGGGTGCTGACCGCCGCGCAGGAAGGCGAACTGCGCGCGGCCCTCGAAGCCCAGGGCTTTTTTGAATTCTCGTCGAAACTCGCGGCGTGAAGGAAACGCGCCTGAGTTTGAAATCTTCCTACCAATAAAATTTTCCTACCCAAATTCCGATCCGTTAGGGTAGGAAGATTTTATTGGTAGGAAAATTTTCCTGAACCAACCAATCAGATTTGGGGAAAACCTTTATGCGCATGGCTGTCATGATCGGTGGTCTCGTCGGGATCGCGGCAACCGCCCATGCGGCGCTCGACTGGAAACAACTTCCGACGCTGCCGGATCGCGAAGGGTTCGCGGGCAGCTACGCGGGTGTGACTGGCGGTGCGCTGTTGGTCGCGGGCGGCGCGAATTTCCCCGGCAAGCCGCCGTGGGAGGGTGGCACCAAGGTTTGGTATGACCGGGCTTTCGTGCTCGAATCCAACGCGACGGCGTGGCGCGAAGGGGGAAAACTGCCGGCAGCGGGCGGCTACGGCGTCTCAGTGCAGCTCGAAGAGGGCGTGTTGCTGATCGGGGGAGGGGACGCGAAACGGAATTTTTCAGAAGTGTGGCTCGCGCGGTGGGACGGCAGCGAAGCGAAATTCACTGCGTGGCCCAGTCTGCCGAGGCCGCTGGCGATGGCGGCGGGCGTGAGGGTGGGGCGCACGGTTTTTGTGGCCGGCGGACTCGACCGGCCGGATGCGACCCAGGCGCAGAAAATTTTCCTCTCACTCGATCTCGATACCGTGAAGGCGGGCTGGCGCGAACTGGCGCCGTGGCCGGGGCCGGAGCGGATGCTGGCAACCGCCGGGGCGCACGATGGGAGCTTTTTCCTCTTCAGCGGCGCGCGGCTGGTCGCCGATGCGCAAGGCAAGGTGACGCGCGAATGGCTGCGCGACGCGTATCGCTACACACCGGGCGCGGGGTGGAAGCCCGTCGCGGATTTGCCGCGCGTGGCGGTGGCCGCGCCATCGCCGGCGCCGAGCGTAGGCGGAAAATTGCTCGTGATCGGCGGTGACGACGGCGGGCAGGCGAGCGTCGCGCCGACGGAGCACAAAGGATTTCCACGCGACGTGCTCGCCTACGATCCGGTGGCGAACGCGTGGAGCCGTGCGGGCGAGGTGCCGTTTTCGCTCGTGACCACGACGCTGGCGTTGTGGCGCGAAAAAATTGTGATTCCCGGCGGCGAGCAGCGGCCCGGGGTGCGCTCGCCGGCGGTGTGGGCCGCGGAAATGAAGTAGGGCAGGTCTTTGACCTGCCCCGGCTCGAGGGCTTAGTCCGCAGAAAGGGCGGGTCACAGACCCGTCCTACCGCGGAACCGAAAATCGTGCGAACGTGATTTTTTCGTAAGGGCCTTTGTCGCCACGTTCGTAGAGGCAGCCGGCCTCGGTGGCGGAGAGTGCGACGAGACTTGAATACGCGGCGGGACCGGCCTGGAGCACGATCAGGTCGCGCCAGCTCTTCGCGTTGTCGGCGCTGGCGCGGACGGTGAGGTTGACGCGGGTCTTCGCGGCGGGATTGGAAAACAATAGAAGTTTCGCTGCGTCGTGGCGCAGCAGGCTCGCCTGACACACTGGCTCGATCAGCGCGGGCACGTCGACCGGCGCGCTCTACGTCGCGCCGCCGTCGGTGCTGCGGGATTGCGCGCGGACAGAGCGGCCGAGATAGGAGCGCATGTCCATCAGCAGTGTGCCGCGGCCGTCGAAGAGTTCGGCGACCTGGCATTCGTTCATGCCGGGCGCAATCGTGCCGCCGAGCTGCCAGGTCCTGCCGTGGTTGTCGGAGAAAATAGCGTGCGAGCCACGGATGACTTTCTTCGGATCGGTGGAATCGTTGTTGTTGTAATCGCAGGGGATCACGAGGCGACCGGCGTGCGGGCCATGCTTGATTTGGATGCCGATGCCGGGGCCGGTGGCATACCACGTCCACGACGGGTCCTTGGTGGTGGCCGTAATTTCGACGGGCTTGGTCCACGTGACGCCGTGGTCGGTGGAGCTGGCGAGCCAAACGGTGCGCGAACCGCGCACCGTGCGGGCGACGATGTCTTTTTCTTTATCGGTGCCGAGGTTGTGCGTGAGGAGGAGGTGGAGCGTGCCGGTAGATTCGTCGAGGACAGGGCAGGGGTTGCCGCAGGTGTTGGTGGCGTCGTCCCAGACGATTTGTTGCGCGCTCCACGTGCGGCCGCCGTCGGTGGAGCGCTTGACGAGCAGATCAATATCGCCGCCGTCGCCGCCGCCGTTTTTGCGACCACCGGCGAATGCGAGTAGCGCGCCGTTCTGCGCGCGAATGACGGCCGGGAT
The DNA here is from genome assembly GCA_009695305.1 of Opitutus sp. GTDB lineage: Bacteria > Verrucomicrobiota > Verrucomicrobiia > Opitutales > Opitutaceae > SIBG01. The sequence continues at coordinate 22,888 of SIBG01000076.1, forward strand.
GCGATAGGTGTGATAACCGTCCTGGCCGGAAATGTAGACGTCAGTTTGCTCGCCGACGGGGGCGGCGGCGGAGAGCGCGCTCGTGAGAACGAGCGCGGAAAACAAGCGAGCGAAGGGGCGCGGGGGCGCGGGTGGGATTTTCCTGCCGGCGACAGCCGGGAGCAGGTCGGCTTCGGATTTCACGGGGGCGTGCCGCCTCCCGCTGGTTCGCTGGCGGTGAGCCATTCGAGATTGAAACGCGCGAGTGTCAGGCGGGCGTAGGGCCAGTCGGTGCGCGTGGAGTTGGGGCGAGTGGCGCCGGGTCGGCCGTTTTCGTAGAAACAGAGAAGCGTGCCGTCGGGCAGCACCGCGAGGTCGCTGTAGGCGCTCGGGCCCGGCTCGAGCGTCCGCGTCGCCACCCATGTCCGCCCGTCGTCGTGGCTGAGTTTGACGGAGAGGTTTTTCCGATCACGGCGGGCGCCGGGCGCAGCCTTGCCGTCGGCACGCTCCAGCGATTCCGGGCCGGAGAAGAGCAGGCGCGCTTTTCCCGGCGCAGCGGGATCTTCATAGCTGAACAAGCTCGCCTGGCAGATCGGTTCGGGCAGGGCCTCCGCAAACTCGGGACGGCTCCACCCCGTCGCGCCATCACTGCTAAACACGACGACCTTGCAGTGGGACGGGGCGTGGTTGCGCGCGACGAGCATCACGCGGCCGTCGCCGAGTTGCGCGACGGTGGCCTCGCTCACGCCGGGCGTGGTGGCGGTGTTGGGGACCGCGATTTCGCCGGGCTGCCACGTGGCGCCGCGATCGTCGCTGAAGAGCGTCGCCACGACGGCCTTGCCGTGCGCCCCACCGTCCGCCTTAGCGAGCCACACCGGGACGACGAGACGGCCGTTCCGAAGCTGGATGCCGTGGCAAGGGCCGGTCGCGACCACGCGCCACGGCCACTCCGGACGAAATTGATCGGGCGCGGCGGTGATATCCACCGGCTTGCTCCACGTGAGGCCGTCGTCGGTGCTGCGGACATAGAAGCAGCGCATGTATTCGACGCAGTAGATGAAGTGCACGGTGCCGTCGCGGTCGGCGATCGCGACGGGGTTGTTCACCGTTTGTTGCCCGGGCTCGCCGATCACCTTGCCGGGAGGCTGCTCGGAGTTGGCGGGATTGCGCGGCAGGCGCGGGCCGAGGTGCGCGACTTGGCGGGCGGGACTGAAGGTGCGGCCGCCGTCGGTGCTGCGCCGCTGGTGAAGTTCGATCTCGCCCCAATCCAAGCCGGAGTATTTCCGCGCCTC